>JBEVJD010000536.1:0-7850 GCA_040510435.1 Pyrinomonadaceae bacterium
GAATCTCCCACCCACGCCTGCGCCTCCCGGGTGTGGGTGTCGGGCGGGCTCGGCTCCGCGGCGCGTGCCAGCGGCAGGAGGACGGTGAAGGCCGCGCCCAGCCCCCGGCCGGCGCTGTACACGCCGACAGACCCGCCGTGCGCCTCGACCAGATACTTCACAATCGAGAGCCCGAGCCCCAGCCCGCCGTGCGCGCGCGAGGGTGAGCTGTCGGCCTGGCGGAAGCGGTCGAAAACGTAAGGCAGGAAATCCTGACTGATTCCCTGTCCCTTGTCGCTGACCGTGACGCGCAGGTGACGGTGCACTTGCTCGACCTCGACCCTGACCTCGCCTCCGGCGGGCGTGAACTTCACCGCGTTCGACAGCAGATTCCAAAACACCTGTTGGAGCCGGTGGGGGTCACCTTGCACGCTCCCGGGGTGCGGCACCAACTCGCAGCTTAGCCGGACTCCCTTAGCCTCGGCCGCGGGACGCACCACGTCAACGGCCGCCAGCACGACCCTCGATAACTCAACGGGCTGGGTTTCGATGTGGAGCTTGCCGGCGATGATTCGCGACGCGTCAAGGATGTCGTCGATGATGTGCCGCTGCTGCTCGGCATTCCGACGGATGGAGCCAATCCCCTCTCGGGCCACCGCCGCGTCCACCTCGTTGTCGTCGATCATAATCGACCAGCCGAGGATGGAAGTGAGTGGCGTCCGCAACTCGTGCGAGAGGGTCGCAAGGAAGAGGTCTTTCATCCGGCTCGCCTCCTCGGCCTCGGCGCGCGCGGCCTGCTCGCGTACACGCTCCAGTCGCTCCTCCTCGGCGCGCCTGCGCTCCGTCATATCGTGTGAGATGCCGAAGAGGCCGACGACTTTTCCTTCACGGTCGCGGACGACGCCCTTCGTTACGCGGAAGAGCTGCGTGCCGCCCGCCCCCGTGGCCAAGCCTTCGAAGACCTGTGTTTCCCCGGACTCCAAGACCGACCTGTCGGCCTCGACGAACCGGCGCGCCGTCTCCGGCGGGTAGAGGTCGAAGTCGCTTCCGCCGATGATCTGCTCTTTGGGCTTGCCGATGAATTTCGCGCAGGCGGAGTTGACCAACAAGTACCGCCCGTCGAGGTCTTTGGCGAAGATGGCGTCCGAGGTGCCTTCGAGGATGGCCTCAAGGATGCCGACGCTGCCCGGCAGTGACGCACTCGACCCGGTGTCCTCTTCTTCGAGCATACCCGTTCAGTCGTAATTAACTGTGAGGTTGAACGCCACTGGCTGACGCCCCTCGCCGGGGCCGCATGTTAAAGCTTACGCTTCAACGCATCGTGCGGAGGTGCCACAATTCTATCCGCGCCGCCGCCCCTTGTGAAGCTTCAACCCGGGCACTGTCGCAAGGCGTCCTTAAGACTGTTAACTACTCCTCCCCACTCCCGAAGGCTCGACCCCGAACGCGCGGAGCGCGGCTTCGAGCCGCCGGAAAAATCCGGTTCGGTTCAGCAGTGGGTTGAGCCAGCCGTTCGTGATCGCATAGCTCGACTCGAAGGGGGCCGTGTGATGCGCCCGGTGGTGCTCGGGGTTCAGGATGATTCTCGACCGCTGAAGGGCGCGGACGAGTCGCGACGGCGCGGCCTGATGCGCCCACTTGTGGAACTGGTTCGTGGCGACCGTCACGCCCACGGTCACGACCGAGGTGAAGACGACGAAGGCGCCCGCGGCCGAATACCCGCCCCACGCCGCGAGTGCGAGCAACAGCGCCAGCAGGGGCGCCGCCAGGATGCACGTGTTGCCCACGGTCTCGACGATACCGTGTTCGCAAATCTCAAGCGGGCGGACGTGGTGGACGCGGAACGGCTTGACCAGGCTGCGCCCGATGACGGGCGTGCTCTCGTGGCCGTATGTGTCGGCGGCCCAATGCACCAGCGCCGTAACCAGGTCTCCCCAGATCAGCCCGAAGAGCGCACCAGGAATCGACAGCCACTCGGCCCCGGTCTCCGATAGTCGCTGGTAGGACGACACCAGAGCGGAGGTGAAGAGAAAGGGGAATAGCACCACGGCGCCACGTTCCAGAACGCCGTGAATCCGCCCCGGAGCGGCACTGGCCTCGCGCGGCGTCACAGCCTGTGACGCCGCGGCCGCACGCACGTCCGGTTCGTTGAAGGAATAATTTGAGCGGCTGTGAGAATCGGCAGGGGTATATCTTGAATGTGACTTGTGTGAACGAAAAAACATGCCCTCTTCCATCCTCGTTTCGTTCATTTGATAACGGGCCAGCGTGGCTGACCTCGACGAGCCCGCCTACTATACCGTAGTCTCCGGCCCGGCCGCCCCGACTTTTATGACGGCCCGCGGGCTTCTTCGCGCGGACAAAGACGAACTCCGTCAAACCCATCTCGTATGCCTTGAGCACGGCCACGTCAACGACCCGGCCGAGCCTGCCCGCCACCACGCCCCTCATCCTTATCAACTCGCGGACGGTCATTGGCACCAACCTCGGATTGGGGAGTGTTCGAAGAATTTACGGACAGTGAGCCGCTTCGGATTTAACTGACGAGGGGAGGGCCAACGGTAATCTGCACAGGCGACACTTGCTGCGATGAATCTCCTCTGACCTGCATTCGGCTGAAAAACGGCAGGAAACAGCGCTGCGCGGAAGGCTTTTTCACTGACGGCGGCGCGCATCACTTGAGCAACCGCAGCGCCCGGCCGCACATCGAAGGTTGGCTCACTTTCGCGCCACCGCGGGCATTCCGGCCTCACGTGTCGGGATGGTCGCGCCCCGTCGGCCGTCCGGAGCAATTCTAAAATTTTCGCGGGATAATCAAACAGTTTTCTACAGAACCAATCTCATGCGTACCCTCGTCTACATCTGCCTGCTTCTCGGCGCATCCCTGCTTCTCACGAACGCCGTGCCGACCCACGCACAGGCCGCGACCCGTGGCAAGATCGCTTTCCTCTCGCGCGCGGCGGGCGGCGCCGACCTCTTCGTGCTCGACCTCGACAGCAACGTCCAGACCAACGTGACGCAGGGCCGTCTGGCCGGCATCTCCGCCGCCGCCTGGTCGCCCGACGGCACGCGGTTCGTCGTCTCGGCCGACCGCGGCAGCAACCTCTATGTCGTCGGCGCGGACGGCGGCGGCCTGCGCGCGCTGACGCAGAACACTGGCTTCGCCATCACGCAGACGCCCACCTGGTCGCCCGACGGCGCGCAGGTCGCGTTCGTCTGCGACGCGGCGGCGAACTACGACATCTGCCTCGTTGACGCCGACGGCGGCAACCGGCGGCGGCTGACGAACACGGGCTCCATCTACCGCGACCTCGCATGGTCGCCCGACGGCTCGCGCATCGCATACGCGAGCGGCCCCGACTTCTTCAACACCAAGATTTTCGTGATGAACGCCGACGGCACACAGCCCCGGCAACTCAGTTCCGGCCAAGGCACCGACCTCGCGCCCGCGTGGTCGCCCGACGGCTCGCGCATCGCATACGAGAGCGACTTGCAGTTCGGCCCCGCGGAAATCTTCGTGATGAACGCCGACGGCAGCGGGCAGTTGAGACTGACCACAGACTTCCGCGGCGACCGCCACCCGACCTGGTCGCCCGACGGCAAGACGATAGCCTTCACGAGCGACCGCGGCGGCGCCTACGCCATCTACCTGATGAACCCCGACGGCACCGGGCAGGCGCGCGCCACCACGGGCACCGCCGAAGAGTTGAGCCCCGCGTGGCGGCCCGACCCCACACTCGCGCAGGCGACGCCGACGCCGACACCCACGCCCGTCTACTCCGTCTCGGGCCGCGTGACCGACTCCGCCGGCAACCCGGTGGCCGGCGTCCTCGTCACGTTCGAGCTAAATCTGGAGGGCGCGTTCGAGACGCGCGCGGCGCAGACGGACGCTTCGGGTAACTACTCCTCGGGCGACCTCGGCTGCCGCAACGGCGTGAAGGTGACGCCGTCGAAGACCGGGTTCAGCTTCACGCCGCAGGGGCTCGTCTTCGTCAGCACGAGCTGCCTCGGCGGCAGCGGCACGGCCGACTTCGTCACCACTTCAGACTCGGCGCCGCGCTACACCATCGCGGGGCGCGTCACGGACGGCCGCGGCAACGGAATCCCTGACGCGACTGTGACGCTCGGCGGCTCGGCCGTGGCCGTCACCACGACCGACGCGACCGGCAACTACTCCTTCGCGGGACTGCCCGCGGGCGGCAACTACAATCTCACGCCGTCGAAGGCGGGCCAGTACCTCAGATTCTCCACGGTCGTGGCTAACCTCAACGCCAACCAGACCGTCAACATCTCTTTGATTCCATACGTGACCGTCTTCGTACGCGTCACGGACGCGGTCGGCAACGCCGTTCCGGGTGTGGCCGTGAGGTTGGGCGAACAGACGTTCGGCGCGCCGCTGACGAACACCAACGGCACGGTCACGGTCAACGTCACCCACCCGGCGAACGGGGACGCGACCGTCAAGCTGACTCCCTCGAAGTACGGCTACGCCTTCAGCCCTTCCGAGACCTCCTTCAGCACGCGCGACGGCAACCAGTCGTTCAGCTTCAACGCGACGCTCGCCAACCGGATTTACGACACGCAGTTCTTCGTCCGCCAGCACTACGCAGACTTCCTCTCGCGCGAGCCGGACGCCGAGGGGCTCGGCTTCTGGACGCAGGGCGTCGAGACGTGCGGCGCGTCGGACGGCTGCCGCGAGGTCAAGCGCATCGACACGTCGGCCGCCTTCTTCCTCTCCATCGAGTTTCAGAACACGGGCTTCCTCGTCTACCGCACGCACCGCGCGGCCTACGGCGATCTGCCGGGCAAGCCCGTGCCGCTCGTGCTGGGCGAGTTCCTGCCCGACACGCGTCAACTCGGCGAAGACGTAGTCGTCGGCCGGGACGGCTGGCAGGAGCGACTGGCCGCCAACCAGGCCGCCTACTTCCTGCGCTTTGTCACGACCGGGCGCTTCCTCTCGAAGTACCCCGAGGGCATGGACGGCGACGCCTTCACGCGCGCCCTCTACGACACCGCCGGAATCGAGTTGCGAAACGAAGACCTCGACAACGCGCTCCAAGCCTTCAGCGCGATGAGCCCGACGGCGGCGCGAGCCAACGTCCTCCAGGCGCTCGTCGAGGGCGAGACCCTGCGGCGGCGCGAGACGAACCGCGCCTTCGTGCTGATGCAATACTTCGGTTACCTCCGCCGCGACCCCGACGAGGAGGGCTACGCCTTCTGGCTCTCGAAGCTCGAAGAGTTCAACGGCGACTACCGCCGCGCCGAGATGGTCAAAGCCTTTCTCGACTCGACCGAGTACAGGAACAGGTTCGTGCAGTGAATGGCAGCTTCCGTTGATCGGCCCTCATCAACTACCTGGGGCGTACGACATAATTGTTTGGGGCGCGCGACGTGGGGACGTTTTTGTAAACCTCTGCCGCGAACACGTCCGCCGTGGCTCTGCTAATAAATCCGTCGGCGAGCCCAAGATGTTGTTAGCTCGTGCGCCGCCCTGCCCAATATCCTGTATCCATGTTGATTTGATAGGGAATACTGCTTTCGCGAATCTCTCCGTGCGGAGGCCATGCTTTTGCGTGCGTCTCCGCGCAGCCTGATGTCTGAACCTCTTGCCGCGTTCCACAACCTTGCAGGCTTCGTGAAGGTGTAGATAACGAACACCTGATTCGACAATTCTGTTCTCACACTCCCACGCCGCGACAATTGTGTGCGGGCGTGGGCGCCCTCCTGAAGCATCCTTCCGGCCTCTTACGCACCAACAAGCGGGCATTAGCCAGCCTTCCCCTCGTAGCGACCCGAGATGGTCGAGATTGGCACGGGGATTGTTGACGGCTGCGCCATAAGAAGTCAGACCCGACGGCCCTTCACGAAGGCTGGCCGGCGGGTTATCCCTTACGACTCGAACAACTCAACGCATAGGGAAAACCATGAAGGAGACTCAGTTGATGAAGCCCCTGCACAAGAGACTTGTAGCTTGCGTCGCGCCGCTGTGCGTCGCGCTCTCGGCCGTCAACGCTTTGGCTCAGGCGTCGCCGGAGGCGGGCGCCGACGAAAGGTTGGCGAAACTGGAGGCGGCGGCGGCCGGCGCGCAGACCGCCGGGGATAACGCATGGATGCTGACCTGCGCCGCGCTGGTACTGATGATGACGGGGCCGGGGCTCGCGCTCTTTTACGGCGGGCTCGTCCGCAAGAAGAACGTGCTCTCGACGATGATGCAGAGCTTCGCGCTGATGGCGGTCGTCACCGTGCTGTGGGCGGTCTACGGCTACAGCCTGGCCTTCGCGGAAGGCACGCCGTTCTTCGGCAACCTCAGCTACCTGCTCCTGAACGGCGTGGGCGCGGCGCCGAACGCCGACTACGCGGCGACCATCCCGCAGCAGACATTCATGATTTACCAGTTGATGTTCGCCATCATCACGCCCGCGCTCATCACGGGCGCCTTCGCCGAGCGCATCAAGTTCAGCGCGATGCTCCTCTTCACGATCCTGTGGGCGACCGTCGTCTAATTCCCGCTGGCGCACATGGTCTGGGGCAAGGGCGGGTACTTTAACGCGGCGCTCGGCGGCAGCATCCCGGCGCTCGACTTCGCGGGCGGCACGGTCGTCCACATCTCTTCGGGCTTCTCGGCACTCGTCTGCGCGCTGTACCTCGGAAAACGGCTGGGGTTCCCGAAGGCCCCGATGATGCCGCACAACCTTGTGCTGAGCGTAATCGGGGCGTGCATGCTGTGGGTCGGCTGGTTCGGCTTCAACGCGGGGAGCGCGCTCTCCGCCGGGCCGCTCGCGACGAGCGCCTTTGTGGCCACGCACTTCGGGGCGGCGGCGGCGACGCTCGGCTGGATGCTCGGCGAGTGGGTGCGGCAGGGTAAGCCGACCGTGCTCGGCGCCATCTCGGGGGCCGTCGCCGGGCTGGTCGGCATCACGCCGGCCGCCGGGTTCGTCTCGCCCATGTCGGCGCTCGCCGTCGGGTTCATCACCGGGCTGGTCTGCTTCGCGATGGTGACTGAGATTAAGAAGCGTTTCGGCTACGACGACTCGCTCGACGCGTTCGGCATCCACGGCGCGGGCGGCACGGTGGGCGCGCTCCTGACCGGCGTCTTCGCCACGAGCGCGGTCAACGCGATCTTCAAGGACGCGAGCGGGAACCCGCTCCCGGTCGGCCTGATTGACGGCAACTCGGCGCAGTTGGGTAACCAACTGGCCGCCATCGGCATCACCATCGGACTGTCCGTGGCGGCGACGTTCGTCATCCTGAAGGTGGTAGACCTGCTGGTCGGCGTGCGCGTCAACGAGGAGGACGAGCTTCGCGGGCTTGACCTCAGCCAGCATAGCGAGGAGGCGTACAGCCCGGATTTAGGGACGCTGCCGCTCGGCGTGGCCCACGAGTCGGGGCTGGTGTCGAGCGCCGCCGGGGAATGACGGGCGGGGCAAGATTCGCACGTAAGTTCGCGCGTTTTTGTCGGGCGAGGCAGAAGGGGCGGGCGCGGGCGTTCAACTCGCCGGAGCCGATGCCCCGCGCCCACGCAAGAAAAAGTAATGGCCCACCTGTCGCAGCTTTGGCAGGCGCGAGACAGGCGGGCCACTCTGTTCATCGCCTCAGTTAAGAGACGATGCGAGGAGCAAAAGCTACAATATGCTCAGAGCAAAATCAATCGCGGTGGCGCTCGCCGCCCTCTTCGCGATCACGCCGCTTACAACCCAGAAGGCGTCCGCCCAATCGACACTCTTCAATATCCCCTCGACCGACGTGGTGGCGAAGAAGAAGACGTACCTTGAGTTCGACTTCGTCAGTCACCTTGAGTCGCACGCGGACGGCGGCTTCCAGGCTTACATCCCGCGCGCCGTCGTCGGCGTCGGGCGGAACGTGGAGGTCGG
>JBEVJD010000537.1:0-23213 GCA_040510435.1 Pyrinomonadaceae bacterium
TACACTGTCCGGCAAACGTTGACCCGAAGGAGCAAGGCGGAAGTGGCGGACGATAAAACGAAGGTGGCGAACGAGATTTCAGAAGGGACGGGGCAGTTCGACTCCCGCTTCGTCCTCTGGCGCACTTTCTGCGCCGAGACCGGCATCCCCGTTGACACCCTCCCCAGCGACCTCACCGGCGAGCACCGCGAGCGCTGGGAGAAGCTCAAGGGCGAGCGCCTGCACAAGCCCGCGGAAGAGAAGTGACGTGAACCGTAAACCGTGAACCGTGACAAGGAAGAGGCTGTCTTCTTCTTGTCACGGTTCACGGTTTACGGTTCACGCCTTCTTGCTTGGTCTCGCCGGTCATCTGGCTGCCAGACCCTTCGGAGAAGAGTTAGAATAAGGGCCGGACGAGATCGCCCCCGAGTATAGACAGACTCCCCTGCACGCCTATGGGAGGGCTTGAAACGAGATGCCTCTGGGCGCACGCTCCGAGAGCCTCGCGGAGGTGCTGGACGGGCTGACGCGCGAGGCGGCCGACGAGTTGACCGAACGGCTCGAAGGCCGCGACCTGCGCTGCTATGCGTGCGGGCACCGCTGCCTCGTCCGCGAGGGCAAGCGCGGCATCTGCAAGGTGCGCTTCAACGAAGAGGGGCGCCTGCTCGTCCCCACTGGCTACGTCGCCGCACTCGCCTGTGACCCCACCGAGAAGAAGCCCTTCTTCCACCTCCTCCCGGGCTCCGACACCCTCACCTTCGGCATGCTCGGCTGCGACCTCCACTGCTCCTACTGTCAAAACTGGCTGACCTCGCAAGCTCTGCGCGACGACGCGGCGGGGACTGCGCCGCGGAGCGTGTCGGCGGAGAGGCTGGTCGGGATGGCGCGGGAGTGCGGCGCGCGGGTGGTGGGGTCGAGTTATAACGAGCCTTTGATTACGGCGGAGTGGGCGTTGGAGGTCTTTCGGAAGGCGAAGGCCGAGGGGTTCAGGACGGCCTTCATCTCGAACGGGAACGCGACGCCGCAGGTGCTGGACTACCTGCGGCCGTGGACGGACTGTTACAAGATCGATTTGAAGTCGATGAGCGACCGCGCGTACAGGCAGTTGGGTGGCGTCGTTGACAACATCCTCGACACCGTCCGGATGGTGCACGAGCGCGGGTTCTGGGAAGAGATCGTGACGCTCGTCGTGCCGGGCTTCAACGACTCGGAGGGCGAGTTGCGGAGCGCGGCCGAGTTCATCGCCTCCGTCTCGCCCGACATCCCGTGGCACGTGACGGCGTTTCACCAGGACTACCGGATGACGGAGAACGCGAACACGACGGCCGCGCAGCTCGTGCGCGCGTGCGAGATCGGGCGCGAGGCGGGGCTGAAGTTCGTCTACGCGGGCAACCTGCCCGGCCGCGTCGGCCGCTGGGAGAACACATACTGCCCCGCCTGCGGCGAGCTGCTCGTCGAGCGCTACGGCTACCAGATACGACGGATGAAGCTCGGCCCGGACGGCCTCTGCCCCTCCTGCCAAGAGAAGATTCCCGGCGTGTGGGGATGAAGAAAAGTAGACAGTAGACAGTAGTCAGTAGCCAGTAGGGAAGAGACAAAGGGCAGTGCGCCTCTCGTCAATCGACGATGAGAGGCGCACTGCCCTTTATCCATTCCGCGTTTTTCTACTGACTACTGTCTACTGTCTACTGTCTACTGCTTTACAGCGTAGGTGCCCTGGTGGAAGGCGGCCTTCCACTGGCCGCCGCGGTTAGTCCAGATGGTCGAGTGATACATCTCGACCTGTCTCCCCCCCTCCGTGCCGGCGACCTTGTAGGTGAGCAGCGTGGCGTCGGCGTCGATCCGGGTCTCTTTGAAGTCGCTCTGCGTGAACTTCGGGACTTCGGACGACGTGATCATCTTGACTGCGGTGGCCTTGTCGAAGAGGCCCTCCGGCTCTACTTCGAGCGCGTCGGGCAGCAGGAAGTTCGCGAAGGCGTCGGAGTTCTTCGCCTTGATGGCTTCCCAGACGGCCTTCTCCGCGTCGGTGGCGGAGGCGGGCGCGGGCGGCGGGCTCGCCGCGGGCGAAGCGCTCGGCGCGGGCGAAGCCGCGGGGCTCGCCGCGGCCGCGGGCGAAGGCTGCGGCGCGGGCGTCTCCAACACCTCCGACTCCTGGTGGTAGACGTTCAGCCACTTGCCGCCGCGGCTGACCCAGGCCGACGAATTGCGCACGGGCTTGCCCGGCGTCGGCTTCCCGTCGTAGGTGCCCTTCTCGTTCGAGGTGTAAATGATGACGGCGAGATCGGCGTCCACCTTGACGAAGCGCACGTCGGAGAGCGTGTACTCCGTCAGGTCGTACTTCTTGATGCCTTCGATTGTCTGCGCCTTGTTGGCGACGCCATCCTTTGAGACGTAGACGAAGTCGTCGGCCAGCAGGCCGCCGAAGGCGTCCCAGTTCTTTGCCTTGAGCGCGTCCCAGACCTGCCGCTCCTTCGCGTCCAGATCGGCCTGCGTCGGGCCGGCCGGCGTCGGCGACGCGGCCGCCGTGTTGGCGTTGGCGTTCGCGTTCGCGTTGGTGTTCACCGCCCCAGTGTTCGTGTTTGTGGTGGTGGTGCAGCCGGAAGCCGCCAGGGCCAGCGCGGCCAGCGCGAGCAATCTCTTCATGACAGGGACTCCGCCGAAAGGGTGGTAGAACGTCAGGCTTCTTACGCCAAACGACGCGGAAAAGCAAGTAGACAGTAGACAGTAGTCAGAAGTCAGTAGTAAGACAAAGCGGCGCGCCCGGCCTGAAGACTGAAGCGCGCCGCCTGTTTTTCTACTGCCTACTGTCTACTGACTACTACTTTTCGCCTACTGCCTACTGTCTACTTCCTCCATTCTTCCCCCGTCATCCTTCTTCCCCAGGCGCAGGCGCCAGGGCATGAGGACGGATTCGAGGATGACTTTGCGAGACATCTTCGACTGGCCCTCGCGGCGGTCGGTGAAGGTGATGGGCACCTCGGCGACGGCGAGTCCGGCGCGGCGCGCGCGGTAGGTGGCCTCGACGAGGAAGGCGTAGCCCTCGCCCGCGCTGCGGCCTTCGAGCAGCGAGCGCAGCGCGCGGCGCGTGTAGCAGCGGAAGCCGCTCGTCGTGTCGTGCACGCGCAGCCCCGTGATGCGCGAGACGTAGGCGTTGGCGAAGCGGCTCAGGAGCCGGCGGCGGAGCGGCCAGTTCTCGACGCCGCCGCCCTCGCAGTAGCGCGAGCCGATGACCACGTCCGCGCCTCGGCTCGCCTCGACGAGCGCGGGGATGCGGCGCGGGTCGTGAGAGAAGTCCGCGTCGAGTTGTACGAGCCGCGCGTAGCCGCCATCCAAAGCCCTGCGGTAGCCGTCCACGAGGCTGCGCCCGTAGCCGCGCGCGCCCGTGCGCCTGAGCACGTTGAAGCGCGGGTCTCGGCCGAACAACTCTGCGGCGTAGTCGGCCGTCCCGTCGGGCGAAGCGTCGTCGAGCAGGCACACGTCAGCCGCCGGGAAGACCTCGAACAGTTCCGCGACGAGCCGCGCGACGTTCTCGCGCTCGTTGTAGGTCGGGACGACGATGAGCGTGCGGTCGTTGTTCATCTTCCGCTCCGGACGGCTTTCACTACCTCACCCTGTACAGATAGATCGAGCCGCCGAAGATTTTCTCGGGTGTGCGGCGGCGGTATTCCTCGAAGTAGTTGACGCGCTCGTACTCGCTCAGTTCCCAGCCCTCGTCGAACTCGCCGGGCACGGTCGAGCCGTTGAGGAGGCTCGCGCCGATGGCGACGTAGCGCGTCGGCTCGACGGCCTCGCCCGGCGGCACGAAGAGGGCCGTCTGCTCGACGCCGTAGAGTTCGAGCAACTGCCAGCCCAGCATCGCCCCGCCGACGCGCGTCTCGCCGCGTTCGCGCAAGTATAGCGCGAGGCCGCGCACGTCGTCGCCCCACTCGACGTTCGAGTCCGACAGGTACCACCAGCGCGGCGCGCCCGACGCCAACTGGTTCATGTAGCTCATGTGGTCGGGGTAGGCGCGCGTGGCCTCCACGCCCGCCCAAGCCATGGAGACGAAGACCACCGCCGCGGCCAGCGCGCGGCGCGGCGCGGCGCGGCTGCGCAGCAGGTCGTCGAGCATCGCGCCCGCGAGGATGAAGAAGAAGGGGTAGGCCGGCAGGTAGTAACGCACGCCGATGTTGATGGTCGAGAACGTCAGCAGCAGCGTGAAGAGCGCGGGCGGCAGCAGCAGCACGAGCACGCGCCCCTCGCGCGCGCGCCAGAGACGCCACAGCCCCCACGCCAGCCCGCCGAGCGTGAGCAGCAGGACGGGCAGCGGCGTCTTCAGGACGAAGGAGACGGGGAAGTAGTACCACCAGCCGTGCCGTTCGTAGTCGCCGAGGAGCCCCGCCGGGTGGCCGAGCTTCGCGTGGCCGAGCTGCCAACCCACGCCCGACACGAAGTCCGCGGGGAAGATGATTTGAAGTAAGTGATAACCCTTTTCGAGCGCCGCGCGCGGAGTCCCCTGCCCCACGTCCGTGGTCACGACCGAGCGCGCGAGCGCGTCCTCAAACGGCTCGGGCGGTGCGTGCCGGAAGAAGTAACCGGCGTTGACCGCGACGACCGCCGCGAGCGCCAACGCGGCCGCGTGCCCCGCGACGTGCGCGCGCCTCAGACCCTTGCGCGGCGCGAGCACCAACAGCGCCGCGAACACTAAGCAGAGCACAGGCCCGAGCGCCACCATCGAGAACTTCGTCACCGCCGCGAAGCCCGCCGCGGCCCCGACGCACGCCGCGCGCCCCGCGCTCGGGGTTTTCAGATACGAGTAGAGCGCGAACGAGAAGAGCAGGAGCGCGAGCGCCGACGGCACGTCCGTCTGCACGACGCGCCCGTGCGCGAGCAACGTGGGCTCTAATGTGTAGAGCGCGACGGCGAAGAGCGCGGCGCGCGCGCCCCAGTGCCGCCGCGCGAAGACGAAGACGAGCGCGCCCAGTACGAGCGTCAGCGCGATCATCGGCACGCGCGCCCAGAAGCAGAAGTAGTCGAGGCGCCCGGCGTTCATCCGCCAGAACTCTTCGAACTTGCTTATGAAGTAGCCGTACTCGTGCGCCCCCTCTTCGATGGGCGACGCCTGCGCGCCCAGCACGACGAGCGGCGCGGCGCCGAGGACTTTCGCCACCGGCGGGTGCTCGTTCACGGGGCGGAAGTCGCCCTCGGTCAGGTGGTAGAAGCCCGCGGGTATCAAGACCCACTCGTCCACCGTGATGCTCTTCTGCCGGATGACGCCGAGCATCTGCGCCCCCATCAGCGCGAGCAGCGCGGCGCACAGCACCCCTGCGCGCCGGCTCAGTAAGTCCGGCGCACCTGCCCCCGCCTCTCTCCTCTCGGCGTCCGTCTTCATCTGTGGGCTTGCTGAACCAAAGGCTCTCGGAAGGGCGACATTATGGATGATTCGAGTCCCCCGCACCAACCGCGGCGGGAGGCCGCGCCCCTCTCGGTGGACGCGGCGGGCGGCGCGGTTATAATGCTGGCGAGGGGAGACGGCTCGCGCGGTCTCCCCTCGTCCTTCAATACTTGCCGGGGAGAGACCTCATATACATGAGCGAGAACGTTAGTCCGGGCGGCGCGAGCCGCCAGGTGCATCTGGTGCTGAGCGCGGGCGGGATGAAGTGCATCGCCTACGCGGGCGCCATCGAGACGCTGGTGGAGAACGGCGTCTCGTTCGCCAGCGTGTCCGCGTCCTCGGGCGGCTCCCTCATCGGAGCCCTGGTGTGCGCGGGCATCACGACGAGGGCGCTCAAGGAGGCCGTCTACAAGTTCGACCTCTCGAACTTCGCGGGCCCGCGCGTCGTGCCGCCCTCGTGGGTGCCGCTCGTCCGCAGGGCCTTCATCAACCCGTTCCGGTGGCCGTTCGCCAAGTACGAGTCCTCGCGCATCGACGAGCTGTTCTTCGACATCATCCGCCGCGACGGCCGCAAACCTGCCGACTACGACCCGACGTTCGCGGAACTGTCCGCGGAGTCGGGCATCCCGTTCGCGACCTGCGGCGTGGACATGCGGACGCACAGGATACACGTCTACTCCGGCGAGGCAACGCCCGACATGAAGGTCTCGGAGGCGCTGAAGATCGCGACCGCGGTGCCCATCGTCTTCCCCCCGCACAAGGATGGCGACCAACTCCTGCTCGACGGCGCGCTGGTCTCGCAGAGCCCCGTCTGGCTGGCGACCGTCTACGGCGACGACCTGCCGATCCTCGTCCTCCGGCCGGATAAGAGTTCGGACTCGCCTTACCCGCGGAGCCTCGGCGAGTACCTCAGCGGCCTCATCGACCTGGGCGGCGGGAGCCGCGACTACTACCTCATCAACCAGATACCGCGCGCGCGGCTGATCGAGGTCGACCCCGGCCCGGTGCGCTTCGACCAGTTCGACCTGCCGTCGGACATGAAGGACATGCTCATCGCCAACGGGCGCGCCGCCGTCGAGACTAACTGGAACAACATCGAGGCGCTGCTGCGCGGCGCACACCCGGCGCGCCCCTCCGCGGGCGCGAAGGGACGCGGCGGGAAGGACGCCTCGGAGAAGGGCGGCGACCGCGCGATGGAGTCGCTCATCGGCGAGATTCCCGTCAGGCGCGATCAGGTCTTCATCAGCTACAGCCACGAGGACAGGGAGTGGCTGCACAGGTTCCAGGACACCCTCGCGCCTTACATCTGGAACAAGGCGATCAACCTGTGGGACGACACCAAAATCCCCTCCGGCGCGCTCTGGTATAAAGAGATAAAGAAGGCGCTGGCTTCGGCGAAGGTGGCCGTGTTGCTGGTCACCATCGACTACCTGGCCTCCGACTTCATCAAGAACGAAGAGTTGCAGGAGTTCGTCCGGGCGTCCGAAGAGGACGGGCTCAAGATACTCTGGGTGGCCGTCGGGCACAGCGGGTGGAAACAGACGCCGCTCTTTCACTACCAGGCGGTCAACGACCCCGAGCTACCTCTGAACCATCTGCAATCGCGCGCGGAGCAGGACAGGGAGTTGGTCAGAATATGCGACGAGATTGCGAAGGCGCTCGACTCCTGAAGAGCCGAGCGCCTTCGCGCCGACGACGACCGAACCTTCCGCCCGCGCGCGTCCGCTAGCCCTCCTCGGGGCGCGGGCCGGGGTCGAGGCCGCGCACGCTCGACTGGTTGAGGACGCGGACGCTCAGGTCGCCCTGCACGTGCACCTGGCACGAGAGGCGGACGTTCTCGGCGAGGCCGGTCTCGGCCGCGAGGCGGTTGCGCTCGGCCTCCCCCATCTCGCCCGCGTCGCCTTCGAGCACCTCGACGCGGCAGGTCGTGCACTTCGCCTTCCCGCCGCACCGGTGCAGTATGTCTACGCCGCCGTCTTCGAGCACGAGCACGAGCTTCCGGCCCGCCTCGGCCTCCAACTCCCGCGTCCCCTCCGCGGTCTCCGCTGTTACCTTGGGCATCTCCGTGTGGCTCCTGTGGTGTGTGAGTCGTTAAAAAGCGACGGCGCGGCCCGCGCGCGCCGGAAGGCGTGCCGGGTTGTCCTTCGGAAACACTCGACAAGCCTCCGGCCCGCGGGCCGCGCCCCGTTTGTCTGGCGAACGCCCGGCCGCTTAGGCCGTGAACGACGTGCCGCAGCCGCAGCCGCCCGTCGCGTTCGGGTTGTTGAAGGTGAAGCCCGAGCCCATCACGTTCGTCACGTAGTCGATCTGGACGCCGTTCAGGTACTGCGCGCTGAACATGTCCACGAACATGCGGACGCCGTTCGACTCGATGATGTGGTCGTTGGACTTCGACTCCTCCTCGATGTTGAGGCTGTACTGGAAGCCCGAGCAGCCGCCCGGCACCACGCGCACGCGGAGGCCCGCCGTCTCGGGCAAACCCTCTTCGCTCGACATGAACTTCCTGATCTCCTCGGCGGCCGGCTCGGTGACGCCGAGCGTCATCGTCGGAATCTGCGTCTCGGTTGCTGACATTGTCTCTGCTCCTTAGTAATTATTTCTGAGTGGTGATTCTAAGCTGGCCGCGTTCGGCGCTCAGCTCCTAAGCCTTCTTGCCGAGGACGACGAGCTCGGGCTTCATCGCCTCAATCGAAATTTGCCGGGCGACCTCTTCGGCCACGCGGCGGAACGCCTCGGCCTGCGGCGACGCGGGGTCGCCGACGACGATGGGGACGCCCGAGTCGCCGCCCTCGCGCACGGCCATCCCGAGCGGCACCGCGCCCAGGTAAGGCACGCCGTACTCTTCGGAAAGTCTCTGCCCGCCGCCCTCGCCGAAGATGTTGTAGCGCGTGCCGGTGTCGGGCGCGATGAAGTAACTCATGTTCTCGACCACGCCGAGCACGGGCACGTTCACCGTCTCGAACATCCGCAGAGCGCGCCGCACGTCAGCGAGCGCCACCTCCTGCGGCGTCGTCACCAGCACCGCGCCCTGCACGGGCACGAGCTGCGCGAGGCTCAACTGCACGTCGCCCGTCCCCGGCGGCATGTCAACTATCAAGTAATCGAGCTCGCCCCACTCCACGTCCTGAAGGAACTGCCGGACGAGCCCGTGCAGAATCGGCCCGCGCACGATCATCGGTTCGTCGCCCGGCTTCAGCACGGCCATCGACATCAGGCGCACGCCGTGCGCTTCGAGCGGCACCAGCTTGTTGACGTTGATGGTGGGTCGCACGTCCGCGACGCCGAGCATCAGCGGCACGTTCGGCCCGTACACGTCCGCGTCGAGCAGTCCGACCCGCGCCCCGTCGCGCGCGAGGCTCACGGCAAGGTTGACGGCGACCGTGGACTTGCCCACGCCGCCCTTGCCCGAGCTGACCGCCACGATGTTCCGCACGCCCGGCACCGTCAACTTCTCCCCGAGCCCGCGCCCCTTGGGCACCTCCGCGTCCATCGTCACGCTCACGGAGGTCACGCCGGGGAGGGCCGCCACGACCGCGCGCGACTGCTCCTGCAACTGCTCGCGCACCGGGCACGCGGGCGTGGTGAGCACGACGCGGAAAGAGACCGCGCCGCCCTCGATCTTTAAGTCTTTAATAAACCCGAGGCGCACGATGTCCTTGTGCAGGTCAGGGTCTTTCACCTGCGCCAGCGCCCCGTAAACGTCTGCCTCTGTCACTTGTGCCATTCTTTATTCGTGATGAGTGATGAGTGATAAGTGATAAGAAAGACCGGTTGACTTCTTCTTATCACTTATCACTCATCACTCATCACTTCCTTTCGGTCTCATAACCCTGTACGCGCAACGCGAGGCGCCGCCGGCGATGCGCGACTCGCGGAAGACCTCCGTGCCGAGCAGCTCGCGGTAAACGACAAGCTCCTGGTCGCAGAGCTGCCGGTACTCGCGCGCCAGCTCCGCCTGCGGGCAGTTCCACTCGGTCAGAAGGTACGAGCCGTCGTTCAGGCGCTCGGCCTCCGCCTCGTAGCCGGTCTCGCGCAAAAGCTCCGTCAGGCGCCGTATGCGCGCGTCAAAATCTAATCCTGCGAGCTGCGGCTTGAGCCCCGCCACCATCTCCGTCGCGCAGCCGCAGAAGACTGCGTCGAGGCCGCGCTCGCCCCAAACCTCGCCGATCTGCCTGAGCACAGACTTGGCGAAGAGGTCGTAGCGCTTCGGGAACAGCTCGTCGGCCTTCGGCGTCAGGCGGAAGACGTGCGCCGGCCGCCCGCGGTCGCCGCGCGCCGCCGCGTGCTCGACGTAGCCCTCGCGCTCCAGCACGTCGAGGTGCTTGCGCACGCACTGCTTCGTCACGCCCAGAGCCTCGGCCAGCTCGTCGGCGCTCGTGCCGCCGCGCGCGCGCAACTGCTGCACGATCTCCTCGCGCGACGCCCCGAGCCCGATTTTAAGGGTGGCTACCACGACGCTTTCATGCTACTTTTGAGCCGCCCCTTTTGTCAACCAGGCGGTTGCTAAATACGGGAAACCCTTTGTTTTAGGCAGGCACGACCTCCTCCTATGACGAACGACCCGACCGGACGCTTCTCGACGCGAGTCGCCGACTACGTCAAGTACAGACCCGACTATCCGCCGGCCGTCCTGCGCCTGCTCGAAGAAGAGTGCGGGCTGCGGCCCGAGTCGGTCGTGGCCGACGTGGGCTCGGGGACGGGGATTCTGTCGGAGTTGTTTTTGCGAAACGGCAACCGCGTCTACGGCGTCGAGCCGAACCGCGAGATGCGCGAAGCGGGCGAACAACTCCTCGCCTCCTACACGAACTTCGTCAGCCTCGACGGGCGCGCCGAGGCGACGACGCTCGGCGACGGGAGCGTGGACTTTGTCACGGCCGGACAGGCGTTTCACTGGTTCGACCCGCCGCGCGCGCGAATCGAGTTCAAGCGCGTCCTGCGCCCCGAAGGCTGGGTCGTCCTCGTCTGGAACGACCGCCGCACGGGCGGCTCGCCCCTCCTCGAAGACTACGAGCGCCTGCTCCTCGAATACGGCACTGACTACAAGGAGGTGAGCGCCAAATACGCCGAAGAGTCCACGCTCGCGGCGCTCTACGGCCCGAGCGAAATCCGCACGAAGACCTTCGACAACGAACAGGTCTTCGACTTCGACGGCCTGCGCGGCCGGCTCACCTCCTCCTCCTACGCGCCCCAGCCCGGCCACCCCGACTTCGACCCGTTGATGCGAGAACTCGAAGCCCTCTTCCGGCGCCACGAGCGAGACGGCCGCGTCGTCGTCGATTACGACACCAAGGTCTTCTACGGCCGCCTCGGCTGAGCGGTGTGCCGAGCACCGCGCGCACGCCGCACTCGACCATGCCACATCCTCCGAACCAGGCGCAGAACGCGTCCGAGCCGGACGCACATCCTTCACGCGACGGAGGCGCGCCGCCTTCCCTGCCCGCGGGTCGCCCGCGCCACTCGACCGTCTCTTGGGTGCCCGCGGTCATGCTCGCGCTGCTGCTCCTCATCACCATTTTTTTATACGTCGTAAGTTACGTCTTGCTGCCCCTCTCGGCGTACGCCCTCATCATGGCCGCTAGCTGGCTGTACATGTTTGCGTATAAATACGTGCTGCCAGCCGTCAACGCCCGCTGGGAGAAGTACGAGTTGGAGCTTACGCGGCGGGTCGCCCCGGACAGGCACGCGCTGCGCGCACAGGACGGCCGCGCCCCGATTCTCTACCTGCGTTCGTTCGCCGACGACGAACTGTCGGGGCAGAGCAGCTACCGCAGCAGCTACTACTTCAGGCTCAACACCGAGGAGGAGGAGTTGATTTCGATCCTGGAGGAGCAGGGGCCGACCGACAAGCTCGCGGGCCCCGGCGACGCGCGGCCGAAGTGGGGCGCGACTCCCCTGCGCGCGTCGGAGAGCGACTGGCAGAGCACCGTCACGGAGTTGATGACGCGCGCCCAACTGGTGGTGCTGCGCGCCGGGATGTCCGGCGGGCTGCTGTGGGAGTTGCAGCAGGCGGCACATCTAGTCAGCCCCGAGCGACTGCTGATCCTCATCCCTTACGACGAGCAGGAGTACGAGCTTTTCAGACGGCAGGCGGAGGAGTACCTGCCCGGGCCGCTCCCGGATTATCTCTACGGCGACGTGACGTTCGGGAGCTTGCAGGGCGCGGTCTATTTCACCCCCGACTGGGCGGGACATTTTCTGACTTTCGAGAGTCTGATCGGCGACAAGTCTGAGCCCAATAAAATCTCGACGGTAATGAGGCTGACGCTGCGCCCCGTGTACGAACAACTCGGCTGGCATTGGTCGGCGCCGACGGTCAACGCCGGCATCGTCCCTTTCATCATCCTCTTCGCGGTGATTGGGTCGTGCTTATTCGTCTCATTTCTGGCCGTGCTTTTCGACTCCAAGGATTGAAGGCGGCGGCAACTCGCCCACCCGCCCCCGCTCCGACTTTGTCTCGCGCTTGCCTTTTAACCCCCGCCTTCTTAGCATAGCTTCTGGTCTTCCCTTTGAAACTGTCCTTCGTCCAGTTGAGCCCCATGCCGAACACATCCACAGCCTTCGAGAAGGGTCGCGCGTGCGCGCGGGCCGCTTTGCTTTCGCTCTGCGCGCTGCTCGCCTGCGCGCCGACGGCGCTGGCGCAGAGAAGCACCGCGCCGAAGGGCCAGGCGCGCGGCGCGCGTGCGAAGGAGAGGCCGGCCCCTTCCGCGAAGAGTCGCGCGCGCGTGCCACAGGAGGCGCTGTTGCAGATCGTGCAGGCGGAGGACGAGCGGCGCTGGGAGGCGGCGGATTTAGGGAGGCTGCTCTCGGACTCTAGCCCGGCTGTGCGCGCGCGCGCGGCGCTGGCGGCCGGACGCATCGGCGACGAGGGCGCGGTCGCGCCGCTCGGCAACCTGCTCAAGACCGACCGCGACGAGGCCGTGCGTCTGAACGCGGCCTTCGCGCTCGGCGAGATCGAGTCGGAGGCGGGCGCCGCCGCGTTAACCGAGACGCTGCAACTCTCGAAGTCCGGGGAGTTGCGCGCGCGCGCAGTCGAGGCGCTCGGCAAGATCGCCGCGGCGCTGCCCGAGGCGCGCGCCGACGTGAAGAAGCGAATCGGCGACACGATCACGACGACGCTCGCCGCCGAACAGAGGCTTGCGAAGCCGAACCGCGCGCTCGTCCTGCTCGGCCTGACGGCGATGCTGCGCGCGCGTCCCGAGAACGGCGCGCGCACGTTGGCGCTCTCCCTCGGCTCGACCGACGCGCGCGTCCGCGCCGACGCGGCCAACGCGCTCGGGCGTCTGCGCGCGAAGGAGTCGCTCGAACGGCTGCGCGCGATGCTCGCGGCGGACGCCGACCCGGTGGCGCGCGCCAACGCCGCGCGCGCGCTCGGCGCGGCCGAAGACGCGGGCGCATTTGAAGTGCTCGCGAAGCACGCGGCGACCGACGCCGACGCGCGCGTGCGCGTGAGCGCCGTCCGCGCGCTCGCACAGATTAAGGAGCCGCGCGCCTCCGACCCGCTCGTGCGCCGCGGCGGCGAGTTGTTCGTTGCGTACAGGTCGGCACGCGTCGGCGGGGCCGCGAACCCGCCGGAGGTGAACGAGCTTCTGGAAGTCGCGACCGCCATCGGCCGCGTGCTCGCGAACTCGAACGACGAGCGCGCGACGACCCTGCTGCGCGCGGCGCGCGAGGGTGGGGTCGTCGCGCCCGAGGTCGAGACGGCGCTGGCGCGCGTCGCGCCCACGCAATACCTGCGCGAGAAGGGCGTCGCCGACTTCGTCGCCGGGGCCTCGCGGCGCGGCGCGGCCGGCGTGACGTGGCAGAAGGTCTCGGCGCTGGCCCAAGGTCTCGGCGAGATGGCGGGCGTGACGAGCGCGCAGGTCGGCAACAGCGTCGTCAGCCTACAGGCCGACGCGCAGATCGCGCTGCGCGCGCTCGTCCAGAGCCCGTCCACGCCGCCCTCCGCGATGCCCGACCTGCTGCGCGCGCTCGCGGCCTTCAAGCCGATTGACCTCGCCGCGGTCGCGCGCGCGGCGCTCGGCAACGCGGACGTTATCGCGCGCGCCACGGCCGCCGACATCCTCTCGGAGCTGCCGCCCGACGCAGAGAACGCGCGCGCGCTCACGGAGGCTCTGCCGCGCGCGCTGCAAGACGAGACGGACGACGCGGCGCTCTCCGTCCTCGGCGCGCTCGCCAAGCAACAAGGGCCGGAGGTCGAGGCGGCGATCAAGTCCGCGCTTGAGACGACGACCGCCTACCTCGTGCGTCGGCGCGCGGCCGACATCCTGCGCGAGCGCGCGGGCGGGGCCGCCGCCGCCGAGCGACGCGTCGAGACCGTCAACACGCGCAACCACCGCGAGGACTACGAGCGGGCGCTGGCCCGCACGGGGAAGAGCGTGCGCGCGTTGATTACGACCGACAAAGGCGCTTTCACCATCGAGCTGCTCCCGGACGAGGCGCCGCTGACGGTTGACAACTTCGTGGGACTGGCGCGGAAGAACTACTTCAACAACGTCCTCTTCCACCGCGTCGTGCCCAACTTCGTCGTGCAGGGCGGCGACCCGCGCGGCGACGGCAACGGCGGGCCCGGCTACCAGATACGCTGCGAGATCAACGACGTGCCTTACAACCGCGGCGCGGTCGGCATGGCGCTCTCAGGCAAGGACACGGGCGGCTCGCAGTGGTTCATCACGCACTCGCCGCAGCCGCACCTCGACGGCGGCTACACGGTCTTCGGCCGCGTCGTCGAGGGGATAGACGTGATCGACCGCATCGTACGCGGCGACCGCATCCGCTCCGTCACCGTCACCGAGCGCAGCCGCTAAAAGATTTTGAGGCGGAAGCCCGCCCGTGAGGGAGGGCGTGTGTTTTTAATGATGAAACAAGGCGGAGTCGTACAAGGTCTTAAGGGTCGCACGGCGGCGTTCGTGTTGCTGTCACTCGCCCTGCTGCTGCCGTGCCCGGCCTTAGTCCCCGCAGCGCTCGCGCAGCAGGACGGCGCGAACAAAAAGGCGAAGGCTGAGCCCCCGCCGCGCACGCTCTACCGCATCAGTCTGGATTTGGACTTCGACGCGCGCACGTACGCGGGGCGCGAGCGCGTGCGCTGGGTGAACCGCGACGACCGTCCCGCGTCCGTCGTCTACTTCCACCTCTACCCGAACCTGCGCGCCGACGACGAGCGCCCCGGCGCGCAGGCAGACTCGGTCGCGCCCGAAGAGCCGCGGCTCGAAGTGACGGCAGTGCGCGCGGGCGCGGGCGGGCAGGCGCTCCCCTTCGCCTTCGAGGACGAGGGCGTGACGCTGCGCGTCCAACTGCGCGAGGCGATCGCGCCCGACGCCGCGGCCGAGATAGAGGTCGCGTTCAAAGGCACTGTCCCCGAGATAGACCCCGACGAGACGAGTCTGACGGCGCACGTCATCCAGCAGGTCGGCGCGGCCATGCGCGACACGCGCGAGATACGGCGCGCGCGCGACACGAACTTCGTCTCGCGCGGCGTGATGCTGCTCGGCGGCTTCTACCCCGTGCTCGCGGCGCGCGCGGGCGGCGACTGGCAGCGCAAGGTCGAGCCGAGCGTGGGCGAGACCTTCTTCACCGACGTGGCCGACTACGAGGTCGAGGTCGAGACGCCAGACGGCGTCCACCTCTTCGCCTCGGCCGAGCCGAAGCAGGACGCGCCGCCGGGGCGCAAGCGCCGGGCGTTCGCGGGCGAAGACCTGCGCGGCTTCGCGCTGGTCGCGGGGCGCACGCTGCGCGCGGAGGAGCGCGAGTCGGGCGGCGTCCGCGTGCGCTCGGTCTTCACGCCCGAGCACGAGAAGGTCGGCCGGCGCGTGCTCGGGGTGGCGGCCGACGCGGCGCGCACCTACGCCGCGCGCTTCGGGCCGCTTCCGCTCAAGACCGTCACGGTGACGGAGGCGCCGCTCGTCGCGGGGCTCGGCAGCGCGGAGTTCGCCGGGCTCGCCGTCATCGCCGGGGCCTTCTACGTCGACTTCGACTCGCCCACGATGCGTGCGCTCCCCGAACTCGTCCGCGAGCAGCGCGCGAGCGTCGAGGACAACCTGGAGTTCGCCGCCGCGCAGGGCGTGGCGCGGCAGTGGTGGGGCGGCGCGGTCGGCAACGACCCCGCGCGCCAGCCCGTGCTCCACGAAGCGCTCGCGCAGTACTCCGCGCTGCTCTACGTGCAGGACGTGCGCGGCCCCGACGCCGCACAGCAGATACAGGACGACCAGTTGCGCGGCGTCTACCAGGTCTACCGCACCTTCGGCGGCGAAGACGTGACGGCCGACCGGCCGGCGCGCGAGTATCGCAACTCGTTCCAGTACGCGGCGGTGGTCGCGGGCAAGGGCGCGCTCATGTTCGTCGAGCTGCGGCGCCTCCTCGGCGAGGAGCGTTTCTTCAAGGCGCTGCGCGGCTACTACGAGGCGAACCGCCTGGAGGTCGCCGAGACGGAAGACCTGCGCTCGGCCTTCGCCGCCGTCGCCGAAGTCCCGCAGCGGCGCGCCCTCACACGCACCTTCAACCGCTGGCTCTCCGAGCGCCACGGCGACGAAGACATCGCCCCGCCCAACCCACAACTCCTCGCCGCCCTCGGCTTCACCCCCGAACAGCAGCAGGCCGCCCGCGACCGCAACGCCTTCTCCCGCCTCGGCCGCTTCTTCTGGCGCCAGATGACGAGGATCCGTTAATTTTCAAGACCCCAGACTTGCTAAGGCCGCACCCCTGTGGAGTTTAAGGCCGGCCTCACCTCACTTCCCTGAGCCTTCGCGGAACGATTGTGGTACGGCCGCCCTGCGCCGCACGCTCAGTGGCGGCCAGGAGGCCGTCGTCGGTCGGGTGGACGTAGCGCTCCGTCTGCTTGGTGTCGGAGTGCCCCATCAGAAGCGAGATCTTCTTTAGGTTAACGTCCGCGTCGCCGAGCCGTGATCCGTACTCGTGCCGGAGGTCGTGAAAGCGGAAGCCCTTAACCCCGGCGCGTGCGCACGCCTTACGAAAGTAGTCACCCACTGCCGCGCGCTTAAGCGGTAGCCCCTGCTCATCCGTGAAGAGGTGACTCCCGCCGGCAGTATCGTAAAGCCGACGGACCAGCTCGCCGGCCTCCCTGCTCATCGGAACGCCTTCGGTCTTCCGCCTGTCACGCCTCCACTTAGGATTGACGACGAACAGGCGATTGCGGCTGAAGTTCACCGCCGACTTCTCAAGCGCGATCAGCTCGCCCTGGCGAAAGCCAGTCAGGAGCGCGAGCTGAATCATAGGCTTTAAGAACGAGGGTTCATGCTCGGCGCTTTCCAACAGCGCCTTCTCCTCTTCCGCGGACAGACGCCTTTCGGTGGCCTCCTCGGCGTACATGTGTTTGACCTTGCCACAAGGGTTCTCGCGCATGAACCTATGGCGCGCGGCCAGGTTGAGAATCCCGGAAAGGGTGGTCAGCTCGGAATTGACTGTGTGAGGCGAGCGGGCGTTATCGAACTTGGTCTTGAGTCCCGCGCGCTCGCGCTTGAACCTCTCGACGGCGAGCGCCGAGATCTGTCCGAGGGTGCGCCCCTCGAAGTATTTGCAAAGCATCGCGGCCTGTAACTTATGCTTGTAGTGGCTCGAAGCCTTACTGTTATGCTCAGACCACGGCAGGTAAACTTCCGTCACGAATTGCGAGAAGAGCATCTGCCTACCCTTCCCACCGTAAACTCCATCGTGAACCTCCTGCCGCGCTCTCAGCTCTGCCGCCTCGGCCTGCTTCTTCGTGCGCGCCGTCTTGACGGTCTCCTTGTAAGTGATGCCATCAACGTCGAACTTAAAGAAGTAGTGGCCGAGGCGAACTTCCCCCGTCTTACTGTCTTTCCACTTTCTCCGGTAAACCGGCATGGTCGCCTCCTTCGCGTCGAGTGGTTGCAGCCGTCACGCGGGAAGCGCGACGGATACTATGCACTCAGCCGGCGAGTTTCAACCTCTGCCGGCGCCCCTCGGCCACAGTCCAGTCATCCACGGCCGCGCGCTTGTAACGTGGCTCACCGCCGGCGTAGGCGGCCGGGAAGGGGTTCTGGTCGGTCGGCCTGGCCGACCACTCGGCGATGCTGCGCTCTGAGACACCCAGGTACTTCGCCGTCTCGGCCCGCGTCAGGTAGGTCTTACTCGCGATCAACACCTGCTCGCGGATGATCCGCTCGGTTTGAGCGTCGAGCGACGCCGCGCCCGACGGCGCCGCCTTCTCCTCGCGCGACGCCAGCGCCTCGGCCACGACGCGCCGGATGCGCTCGTCGAGCTGTTCAAGTAGAGAGTCCATCACACCTCCCCTCGACCTCTCACGGGAACCTCTCCCGCCTCCTCACGGCGCAGCTCGTCGAGCGCCATCAGCTTCGGCCTCACGGCTCGGGTGAGCTGCGCCGTGGCCGGCTCCCACAGCCACTCGGGCTGAGTGTCGAAGAGCCGGACGAACCGGCGCAGCTCCCGCTCCAGCTCCAGCCACAGCGCCTCACGCCCCGGCTTCGGCCTGGCCACCCGCGCCCCCTGCGGCCGCGTCCCACTCGGCCAGGTACTGCACGTGCTCGGCCCGCAGCTCGGCGAACACCCGCCCCACTTCCGCGCTCAGTAACGCGGTAGCCTGCTGCGCCGTCTTCGCCTGGAGCCGCGGCCCGAGTTGCTGCGGCATCGTCACGGCGAGCCGCGTGTGGAGCGAGCGGATGACCTCCACCAGGTCTTCGCGCACGTCGGCGGACTGCACCACCTCCCCGCGCTCCTTCTGGAGCTTCAGCTCGGCGAGCCCGGCCTCGGCTTCGAGCTTGCGGCGCCGCGCCTCCTCAAGCGCCGGGTCATCCTCCCCCTGGAGCGGCTGCGTGATGAAGTTCTGCACCACGTCCGAGAGGCGGTAGAGCTTCCCTTTGGGGCCCGACTCCAGCGGCGTCACCCCTGCGAGCCGTGAGGCCAGCGTGCGGCGGTCGACGCCGGCCATCCGCGCCAGCGCGCTGATTGAATAGCCCTTCTCAGTGCCCGTCTTACTGCTCATAATTCTGATCCTCCTTCGTTGTCAGTCGAACGTCCCTCACCCGTGCCCGGCCAAGCGATCCGCCTTGGTGCGGTAGCGCCTGCCGGTCTGCGGGGTGTACCGCGAGCGCGCCCACCGCGCCCGCTGCCGATTCCGGCACTTTTTGCACCGGGCGCGGTAGCCTCCGCGGCCCGTGCGATCTCTGTAGAAGCCCAGGCTGAGAACCTTCCTCACGCCGCACCCCTTGCACCGGCGGATCTCGCCAGGAGCGTGAGCATTGACCACCCGCGCCGGTGGCGCGGAGCCATTTCCGGCGATGATTTCGCCCCTGTTGCTACTTTCAGCCTTCACCGTGAAGAAAATCTCTCCCGCGCCTCTCGGCCGCAACCTCAACACGTGTCAGGACTTAAGCCCGATTTCACCCCTCTCGCGTTGTGGAGGAGCATCCACCAAAAATTCTGCGTCGAGAGGCAAGTTGAGCCTTGTGCGTACCCTCATTAGTTTCCCGCATGGAAGAACCTAGGGACATTACCAGCGCTCATGACTTGAACTCGGGTCGCGTCGGGTCGCTCCGGCGGCTTCCTGGTCGAGCGCCGGCGTGTGGTCGAGTAGCTCGGCCGTGATGCGCAGCTCCGCCTTCAACCTCACCTCCGCCTCGTCCTCGTAGAAGAAGAGCGTGACCTCGCGCACGTCGAAGCCCTGAGCCTCGGCCGCCGCGCTCAGCCTGCCCAGCGCCGCCTTCAGGTGGTCGGCTGGCTTGGGAGACTCTGCGCGCGCCTCTGCCTCGCGCCAGGCGGAGGCGTCTGAGCGCTCGACGGTGAGCGCCACGCGCGGGCTGACTAAGACGGTCAGCGTCTCGTCGGTCTCGCGCTCCTGCGGGATGAGCAGCTCGTGCGTGCGCTTATCGACGACGACGAGGAAGCCTTCTTCCGAGAGGTCGCCCTCGGTGCAGTCGAAGGGCGCCTCGGTCGGGCAGGTGTGCATCAGTCGCGTCTGTGACTTCGGCATCTAGGTCTCGACCTCCTTCGGGCGTCTGCCGGCTTGGTAGCGCGTCGCGCTCCGGGCGATCTTCTTCAGCTCCGACTCACTCATCGGCTCGGGCTCCTTGACGCAGCGCTGCTCGTAGGCGTCGAAGACGGCCCGCTCGATCTCGTCGTAGGCGGCGCCGTCGCCGCGCAGCGCGCACGCCAGGCGGAAGAGCTGAGAGTTGCGCGAGTGGTGCGGGATGATGGAGCCGGCGCCGGTCGTCGCCGGCGCTCGACGTGGGGCCGCGGCTTTAGCCGGGGCAGGGGCCGGAGCCTTCTCCGTGGTGAGGAGCTTGAGGAGCCATCCCGGCATCGAGGCGGGGCTGCGCCTGGTGCGCCAGGAGTAGCGCTTGCCCGATGCGTGCAAGCTCGGCGCGGCCACGACGTAGCCGCCGTCGGTCTTCACATCGAGCCCTTCGCCCAAGACTGATGAGGAGTTCTTGAAGGAGACTCCCGGGTGAGCAAAAAAGATGTGGGAGCCCCCGCCGCCTGTCACGGCCTCCAGCGTGGT
The DNA here is from genome assembly GCA_040510435.1 of Pyrinomonadaceae bacterium. Classification (GTDB taxonomy): domain Bacteria; phylum Acidobacteriota; class Blastocatellia; order Pyrinomonadales; family Pyrinomonadaceae; genus QHXN01. Next base: position 19,842 of record JBEVJD010000537.1, read on the forward strand.
GGGCAGTTCGCCGTGAGCCTCTATCAACTCACAGAGTGAAGCATCTCCCCCGGAGCGCGGGTCTACGTCTAACGCCACCAGCCCCGACTTGCGGCCCATGGCCAGGCCGACGCCCGCGAGCGGGTACAGCTCCCACCAGCGCCGGATCTGCGCCTCGTCCGTGGAAGCGTCTTTCAGCCCCTTCCTGGTGCGCGGGTGCTTGCCGGGGCTCCGACAGGCTTTCGCATCGATGCAGGAGCAGCCGCGGTGCGCGTCCGGGTGGTGCAGCGGGAAGACGGGCCAGCCCCGCCTGGCGTACGCGAGCGCGGCCTCCAGGAGCGTTCTAGGCTTCGAAGCTACTTCCGGGTGCCCCTGCGTGAAGAGCGTCGGCTCGTTGAGCACGAAGGCCGCGGAATTATTAGAGTTTTCCGAGGGGGGGCGGACACTTTTGTCCGCCCCCTCCTCATCCCTGGCGGGCGACGTGGTCGCCTCGACGAGGGGCTCGTCTGCCACGGGGGGGCGGACAGTTTTGTCCGCCCCCTCCCTCTGCTCATGGGCCGGCCCGCGGTGCTCATCCGCGGCCACGTCGGCCGAGGGGGGGCGGACAGAACTGTCCCCCGTTGTATTACCACCCGCGACAGCCGTGTCCCCCCCTGCTTCGCACTCCTCGTCGAGGACGGCGCGCAGCGACGAGTGGTCAAGACGTGCCGGGGCCGTCTTCGCCCGCGACTCCTGCTCCCTGAGCACGTCCTTCATGAGCTGGCGCACGAACAGCTCCGGGTCGCCGCCCCGCTCCTCGATCTTGAGCGCCGCCTTCTCCAGCTCCGAGAGGATCCTTTTGCGGACGTGCTCCTGGTACTCCGCGAGCGGAGGCTCCTCGTCTTCCGACTCCGGCTCCTCCTCGATCTCGCACCGCGGGAGCTGCTCGACGGCCCACGCCACGGCCTCGCGCTTGGCCGCCGGCTTGTCCGTCTTCCACAAGGGGGAGGAGAGCATCCGCTGCACGGCGGCGTCGGCGGCTGGCGTGAGGTAATCGACGTACTCCGTGGCCTCGTCTTCATTCCCCGACTTCACGTCGAAGAGCACGACGCCCGTCCGCCGGCGGAAGCCCCTCATGACGAGGATCTCTCTGTAGACGGCCTTACGCCGGGCCTCCGGCGTGCCGTCGCACATCATGAGGTCGGCGAGCGTGAGGTGGGCGCGCTTGAAGGGCGTGTGCGGGACTCTGGCGCCGTCGCCGCTGTTGGTGCTCTGCAAGGCGCAGATGAAGTCCCGGTGCTTCCTGGTGGGGAAGCCCACGGCCTGAAGGATGAGGCCCGTCATGGCCTCGATCTGAGAGTGATTCCGGCGGCGGCGGAATGACTGGTCATCGGAGAGCGCGGCGACGGCCCGGGAGGCGGAGACTCGCTTCGCGGGAGTGGATTTCTGTGGCGTGCGGCGGAGTGTCTTTGCTATACTCATACTGGTTGGTTCGTTAGTCGGTTCGTCAGAACCTTTGTTCCGCGAGAACAAAACCCGGAGCCCCGAGAGCTGCTAACTCTCGGGGCTTCACCTTTTCCGCTTGCGCTTCCCCTCACATCCCTTATCAACGAGGTGCTCCAGGCGCTGGAGGTGCTCGCCGCTCGTGGAGGCGAGAGCCTGGCCGATCTCGCCGATGGCTTCGAGCGCCTCGTGCAGTGAGGCGGGCGAGTAGATGTGACCGGAGTGCTCTGGCAGTAGCCCGAGCTGGCGGACGAGCCAGAAGAGGCTTTCGCAGAGCTGGAGTGAACGCGTCCCCTGGAGCTGGAGCAGCCGGTGCTCGGGTAGTGACCCCGGGTCGAGGCCGATCTCGTGGGAGATGATGAGCGGGATCTCGACGCGGTAGACCACAGGCTCCTCCGGCATCAGCGCAGCCCTCCGGCCGCGCGCGCGGGCATGCGGCTCTGTGTGTCGGCATCGATGTCAGCGGCCTCCTCGATGGAGAAGAAGGTGCCGGGGCGGGGGAGCGCCGGCGGGAGGGGGCGAGGGCGTCGCCGGCGCAGTGAAGGCGTCTGCCCGCGCAGCTCGTCGAGGCGGGAGTAGTGACGGCGGCGCTGGTCGTTGTTCTCGGCGATGCGCGCTGACAGCTCTCTCACGGCCGCGTCGAGCGGCTCGGCCCGGTCGACCGCCGCGGAGGCGGCGGGTGGTCTCAGCTCGTAGACGTTACTCATCATCGTTGACTCCGGGGCGGGGCGGCCGAGCAGGTCTGAAGGCCGCCCCGCCCTTGCGTCGTGGCCGCGCGCTGCCCGCCGCACGCGGCCACGAACCTCAAGCCTCACGGCGCCGTCGCCGCGTTGCCTACCTTCCCGTGCGCAGACAGGCGCGTGATGGCCAACTCCGCGGCGTCTCTCAGCTCAACCAACTCTTTGAGGGTCTCCGGCGTCGGCCTGCCCAAAGAGAGCGCCTCGACGGCCTCGGCGGCCTCTCTCAGGATCTCCGTGCTATCGATGACTCTCTCGTGCTCACTGGAGTAGGGCTCCACACTCAGCTCGACGAGCGAGTCGAAGAACTCTCTGACGTAATGGACGATGAGTCCGGCGCCCTTCATCCCGTCTGAGCCGAAGGTCGAAGCCAGGAAGATGACTTTGCAGAGGCGGTCTAAGTCGGAAGGCGCGCCGGTGCCTCCGTCTCTGAGCCACTTGTAGCCGTGGTTATCACTCACCCCGCAGCAGCGGGCGAGCTGACGCACCTTCTCGGGCGTGTCGAAGACACGCGCCATGATCTGGTGAGCCGGAGGTAGGTTGGCGTTTGAAGGCATTGGTGGATTGAACGGGGAGAAATGAATCGTTCACGAGCGCGGCGGCGCTCGCCTATGCTTCGGTCGTCTGAGGCCCGGTCTCGGGAACGAAACGAATTTCAACTCTGAATTTGAGTGCTTTCGCAGTCTTCTTCAGGGAGAGCAGCCTGACGTTCTCCTCGCCATTCCGGATGGCCGAGATGGTCGCGTGAGAAAGGCCGGCAGCATGAGCAAGACTTTCGTTAGTCTTACCCTGCTGCTCCATAGCTGTTTTGATTAACTCGGCTTGATACATCGTCTAGTACGTTGCTCCTTTCGTCTGAAATATTAGACAGATGGCATTCACTATGTCAACTAAAATACTAGACGAATCGTCACTGTCATCTGACGACGGAAATATTAGCCTTTCCGTCGTGCAAACCGGACGAGCGATAAAAGAAGATTTAGCTGACTACTTGAGGCGTATCCGCAATGAAAAGGGCCTTTCACTAAGGGATGTTGAAGTCAAAAGTGGCAGCAAGATTTCTAAGGGATATGTAGGCCAGATTGAGAATAGGTCTGTACTTGGTCAATCAGTAACCCCACAGAAATTACAGGCTCTCTCAGTGGGATTAGGTGTTTCGGAAGATGAGATCTTT
>JBEVJD010000538.1:0-11155 GCA_040510435.1 Pyrinomonadaceae bacterium
CTGTCAAATGCAAGTCGCTATAAACACGGAGACGCGGACGCACGGCTTGTTGAGTTATCTCTTCAAGTCGTGCGTCCGCGTCTCCGTGTTTAATTCTTCAGTTCTTCGACGAGCCGCTTGTACTCGGCCTCGCCCCGCAGCGCGTCGAGCGCGTGTTCGCGCTCAAGCGCGGCCGTGTCTTTGAAGCCCTTCTCGAACGCCGTGCGGAGGGCGGCGAGCGCCTTCTTCTTGTCGGAGTTCTCGGCGTGCGCGACGGCCAGCTCGAAGAAGAGCTGCGGGCTGTTGGGCGCGACCTCGGCGGCCGTCTCCAGCGCCTCGACCACTTGGGACGCGCGTGCGCGGCTCCGGCGCATGTTGGCGGCCGTCTCGTAGAAGCGCGCCGCCACCTGGTTGAGGACGCGCCGCGCGACCCGCCGCTCGCCCGTGTCGGCCTCGGCCTTCGCCTTCGCGCGCATCTCCTCGGTGAGCCGCTTGAAGTCCGCGACCGCCTGCACCTTCACGTCGAATTCGCCGCGGCGCCGCTCGGCCAGGTCGAAGAGTTCCGACACGAGTCTCCGCTGCCGGCTCAACTGCGCGGCCTCATCCTTGAGCGCGGACTTAACCTCCTTCAACGCGCCCAGCGCGCCGAGTCTTCTTTCCGCCTCCGCGATGTCGCGCAGTCCGCGAAAGTCCGCGGCCAGAGTCTCGTAAGCCCTGAAGGCCGCGTACAGGTTCGCGCCCGCTTCGAGCCGTCGCGCTTCGGCGAGCCTGCGCTCCCACATGCCTGCGACGAGCGCTTCGTCCCTGTCACGCTTGCCCGACTTGACGGCCCGAAGCTCCATCCATTCGACGGCCGCGGCCGCGAGTTCGCGCGGCGCCCACGCGTGCCCGCCCGCGAAACTCTCGAAGCGGTGCGCCGCGCCGAGCCGCGCCAGGTCGGCGTCGAGGTCTTTCATCTCCGGGAAGTTGAAGTCGTCCACGCCCGCGACGCCGAAGAGCGCGAAGGTGACGGGAGCGGTCGGCTCGTAGTTGGGCGGGTAGCCCGCGCCGACGGCGATGACGCCCGCGAGGCATCGGCGGCAGAGCAGGTCAATCATGATGGCCTGTCGCGCCCCGCCCGAGAACCCGGCCGTGTATCTCCTCTCGGCGTCGAGTGAGAGCCGCGCCTGCGTGTCCTCGAACACCGCGGCGGCCGCGTCCACCGAAGCCTTGAAGGGGCCGTTGCGCGAGTTGTTCGACCCGACGACGACCCACCCGAAACGCTCGGCCGCCTCGCTGAACAGGCCGACGGGTACGGCGCCGCGCGCCAGAGGGTCGAAGCAGTACAGAGTCGGCCACCTTCGCGCGGGCGTGTAGTTCGAGGGCAGGTAGAGCGCGTAGGTCTGCGAAGGGTCGCGCAGCGCGGCGACCTGTTCGATGACACGGCCGCGGGGGAGTTCCTCCGCCGTTGAGGAGGGGCCGGCGTTCGACGGAGGAGCTGGGGGGGCCGGCGTCTGTGAGAATGCCTGCGCGTGGGCGGCCGGCGCGACGCAGCAGATCGCCCAGCACGCGAAGAGCGCGAGGCGCCGCTTCAAAAGGCTCGGCCGCGTAGTGCCCACGGTCTCAATCCCGCCTCGCGCTGCCGACGAAACCCCTGACCGCCTTCAGGAGTTCTATCCCCGCATCCCACGTCAGCCCCCTCTCCCCGAGCATGACGCGGGGCAGCGCGGCGAGGGCCGCCGGCAGCTCGAACGTCCCGTCGAGCAGCAGCAGGACGCGGCGGTTGTAGAGCACGCAGGCGGCGCCGATCTCGACGAGCGAGCGCTCCGTGACGGCGGGCGTGCCCGACTCGTCGGGCCGGCAGTCTTCCTGCGAGAGCAGGACGAGCGCCGCGTCGCAGCGCCGCATCACCTCGGCGGCCTCGTCCGCGACGAGCACGGCGGCCTCGCCCGGCGGGGTGCGCTGCGAGATGTGGCTCTTGATGCCGGCCAGCTCGAACGCCGTCTGAATCTGCGCGACGACGTGCGACGGCTGGCTGCTGTACGTGATAAAGAGGCACGTCCTCTCGGCGTCTTCGTCGGCCGCCGACAGGTCGTTCGCCTCCCCGCGCTCGCCCACGCCCCCGCGCCCCGGCGCCCCCGGCGTGTGCTGCGGCGCCGCCAGACGCTGCGCCGCGCCGCGACCCTCGACATAATCCGCGAGCCCTTCGCGCTCGACGCGCAGGCGCGCGGGCTGACCCCGCTTGCCGATGGTCAGCGTGCCCAGCTCGGCGGCCTGACAGAGGTGGAAGAAGCAGACGACGCCATCCTCCGTGAGCTTCTCGTCGTCGGAACTGAGGAGCGGCGCGAAGCGCTCGTGGAGGAAGACGACCACGTCGCCGTAGGTGACGAGTTCGAGTTCTTCGCGGTGAATCCATTCGAGCGCCGCGCGGTAGGGCGGGTTCGAGTCGAGCAGGGCGCGGTACGCGCGCGTCTCGGGCTCAAGCGTGCGCGCGAACTGCCTCCCGAGGTTGGTCAGCAGCAGGCGTTCGCCGCGGCGCGCGACGAAGCCCCACGACTCGTACGCCTCGACCTTGCGCGCCTCGAACACGCGGCGCTTGGCGTCGGAGAGCGCGGCGGCCAGCGTGACGCCGGCCGGCCTCCTCTTCAGATACTGGACGGCCTCGCGCAAATCGCCGGGGGTCGCCAGCGCGGGAAGCTGTGCGACCCTCGCTCCGCCCTGCGGCGTCGTCAGCAGGCGCAGGGCCGCCGGCGCGTCCTGACGCGGGCCCTGCCCGTGTGTCTTCGCGGAACGGCTCTCGGCCGGTTCCCAACGCCCGCCTCGACCGGCGCGGGCCTCGACCCTCTCACTTGATGGTGCAGTAAGACCTGACATGTACGTCCCCTTGAACTGGTGTGGAGCAAGTCCGGCCGCCGCAGACCTCGCAGCCGGTGGATGAACGCTTTGATGCGAACTCGGCAACCCGCGCGCGACTTTGTGATGAGTGGGCCGTCCCGAGGGACGAAGTGGATTAAGTGCGGGCCGTCATTCAACACGCCGTACAAAACATCTACAATCTGTCGGCGCGGGCGCCGCCTCGGCCGCGAACAGTTCGTAGTCGGCGGGGAGCGTGTACGTCGCGGGGAGCGTAATTGATAACCGGAGGTCTCTTAAATGACGACAGAGGATTTGCGTTTGGAAGAAGCCGTGGCGGTTCTGGAGCGCACGCCCGCGGCCGTCGGCGCGCTGCTAGACGGCGTACCCGAAACATGGGCGCGCGCGACGGAGGGCGAAGGCACGTGGTCGCCCTACGATGTCGTCGGGCACCTCGTACACGGCGAGCGGGCCGACTGGATGGAGCGCGCGCGGCACATTCTTTCGGGCGACCCGCGCCCGTTCACGCCGTTCAACCGGACAGCACAGTTCATTGAGAGCGAGGGGAAATCTCTCGGCGAACTGCTTGCGACCTTCACGGAACTCCGCGGCCGCAACGTGGAGGAACTGCTCGCGTTGAACCTCGGCGCGGGCGACCTCCGTCGGACGGGGCGGCACCCGGATTTCGGCGAGGTCACGCTCGGCCAGTTGGTGGCGGCGTGGGTCGTCCACGACCTCGACCACGTGGCGCAGATCGCGCGGACGATGGCGAAGGTCTACGCGGACGCGGTCGGGCCGTGGGCGGCCTATCTTTCAATCCTGCGCGAGAGACAGAAGTAGAGCCTGTTTGAAAGGGCAAAGCCCCGGAGGGGCGCGATGTTTATAGCCCCGGGCGGTTATTAATCCCCAAGCTCCGGAGGAGCGGCATATCACATGTCGCCCCTGACGGGGCTCCGGCTTAAATAGACCGCGGGCGCTATAAACATCGCGCCCCTCCCGGGCTTTGCAAACAACTTCTTACTGCTCGATGCGCTTGAGCGCGGCCGTGGCGTTGGTGTTCTGCGGGTTAAGCTCCAAAGACTTCCTGTAATTCTTTATCGCCAACTCGCGCTCGCCCGCGGCCAGATAAGCCTCGGCGAGGCTGTCGTAGGTGTTGAAGCCTTGCGGGTACATCTCGACGTTGAGCTTGAAGATTTCGACGGCCTCCTTAACGCGCCCCGTAAAGAGCAGCTCGTAGCCGAGCGCGTTCAGCTCCGGCTCGCCGAAGTCGTACCGGCCGGTTTGGCTCTTCCGCAGCTCGCGGTACTGCGCGACGGCCGCCTCGACGCCGCGCTCCCTGATGGTCGTGCGCAGCGGCGTGGTGATCGAGTTCGTGCGCGGGTGCTTGAACCAGTCGACGGCACGGCGCAGGCGATCCTCCGTGTTGCGCGTGACGAAGTGGTCGTCGCGGGCGTAGACGACCAGCTCGTAGAGGTTGCCGGCCTCGCCCATCCGGCGCGCGAGGTCGAGCGCGTGCGTGGGCGAGACGGCCGGGTCGGCGCCGCCGTGAAAGATGAGCACGGGCGCGGTCAGCTTGTCGGCCCAGCGCGCGGCCGAGCGCTCCTCGATGTTCTGTTCGAGCCGCGCCGCGCCGCCCGCCCAGTTCGACGTGATGAGGTCGCGGATGCCCGGGTTCTCGCGGAAGCTGAGCGCGAGGTCGGTGGGCGCGCCGACGACCGCCGCCGCGCGGACGGGCGCGCCGCGCCGGATGGCCTGCAAAGTCATCTGCGCGCCGCGCGAGAAGCCGAACATGAAGACGCGCTCCATGTCCACGTAGCCGAGCGCGCGCGCGAGCGGGAAGAGGTTGAGCACGTCGCCCAGGTCGGCGCCGCCGACCTCGTCCTTACCCTCGCCGCCGTCGTAGCCGCGGTACTGCGGGGCGAGCACGACGAACCCTTCGGAGGCGAGCCGGTGCATCTCGTAAAAGTGCAAATAGTTGGCGGCCGAGATGAGCGAATCGTCGCCCGCGCCGCCGCGGTTCCAGATGACGGCGGGCAGCCGCTTGCCCGCCGCGTCCTTCGGCTTGTAGATGAAGCCCGTGACCTTGAGCCCGTCGCTCATGTACCTGATTTTGAGCAGTTCGAGGTCGGGCGAGTTGCTCACGCGCTCGATGGCCTCGCGCCCGTAGAGCTGCTTGAAGCGGTCGGGCACCTGCTCGAACGCGGGCGGCTCGAAGCGCGCCTGCTCCAATATCTTCCCGTCGTCCTTCGCCCCGCCCTGCGCGAGCGCGTGAGCGGGCAGAAGTGCCAGACTCAACAACGCGACCGCGCGCCCCAGACTCTTCAAACGCATCTTAGTTAAGACTCCTTGCCGTCATGATGTCAGCCGGCCGCGGGGGAGGGCGTGCGGGCGGGGAAGTGAGGGACGGTAAGCCTGACGTTCACCCCTCCGCCTTCCTTCTCCCGCACGCCCCGCCTCGCGGCCGGGGAGTGTGCGCGGAGGATGATGGGGCCGCGGCCGTCCGCGGGTCTTTCAAGAGCTGTGAAATCTTGTAAAAGTTTATGAAATCGCTTAGAAGTGTCCTGGTTTGAAGCTGCACGCGCCGCACGCGCGGTCTCCCCGGTCGGACGTTAAGGAAGTTTTTGTCATGGAGCAGACGAACGAGAGAGTCTACGAGTTCGGGCCTTTCCGCCTCAACCCTGCGCGGCGCGTGCTGCTGCGCGAGGGGCAGCCCGTGGCGCTCACCGCCAAGGTCTTCGACACCCTCGTCATCTTCGTCGAGCGGAGGGGCCGCGTGCTGGCGAAGGACGAGCTGATGACGGCGCTCTGGCCCGACACGGCGGTCGAAGAGAACAACCTGACGCAGCACGTCTCGGTGCTGCGCAAGGCGCTCGGCGAGCGCGCGGGCGCCCACCGCTACGTCGTCACCGTGCCGGGGCGCGGCTACAGCTTCGTCGAGCCCGTGCGCGAGGTCGCGCCCGAAGTCTGCGAGGAGCGCCCCGCAGCGCGGCGTGAGGAGATCGCCGTGGCGGAGGCCGCGGCCATCACCGTCGGCGCATCGCGTCCGCCGAGGGCGGCGTTGGCGCTCGCCATGTCGGCGGCGGTGGTCTCGACCGCCGCCGCCGTTTACCTGTGGGTGGGGCGCGGGGCACCGGGTCAAGGTCAGTTAGCGCAGGCGTCGAAGGCGGAGGTCGTGCGGCGCGCGCGGCGGCACACGACCGAGGTCTTCGAGGCGCACGAGGCTTACCTGCGCGGGCGCTACTTCTGGAACAAGCGCAACGCCGAGGCCGTCGAGAAGAGCGTCGAGCACTTCCGCCGCGCCATCGACCTCGACCCGACTTACGCCGCCGCCTACGCCGGGCTCGCCGACGCCTACAGCGTGCTCGGCGGCTACCGCTACGGGTCGCTCCCCGCCGACGAGTGCTTCAGGCGCGCGCGCGCCGCGGCGCTGAAGGCGGTCGAGGTTGACGACGAGCTGGCCGAGGCGCACGCCTCGCTCGCGCTCGTCAAGGCTTACCAGGAGCGCGACGCCGAGGGGGCCGAGTGGGAGTTCCGCCGCGCCGTCGAACTCAACCCCTCGTACGCGACGGCGCACCACTGGTACTCGGACTTCCTCGCGGCTACGGGGCGCGGCGGCGAAGCGCTGGCGGCGGCCGAGCGCGCCGCCGAGCTCGACCCGCTCTCGCCGATCATCTCGACGACCGTCGGCGAGCGGCTCTTCTTCGCGCGCGACTACGAGCGCGCCGCCGAGCGCCTGCGCCGCACGCTCGAACTCGACCCCGACTTCATCCAGGCGCGCTTCATCCTTGGCCTCGTCTACGTGCGGCAGGGCCGGCGCGCGGAGGCGTTGGCGGAGCTGAAGCGCGCGCGCGAGCTGGCCGGCGGCGGGGACGCGCGCGTCGCCGCCGCGCTCGGCCAGGCGTACGCGATGACGGGTCGCAGGTCTGAGGCGCGGCGACTGCTCGACGAGTTGTCGGCCGCGGGCGTGGAGGTGTCGCCTTCGGACGTGGCGCTCGTCCACGCCTCACTCGGCGAGCGGGAGCAGGCGCGCGCGTGGCTCTCGAAGGCGCGCGACAAGGCCCGCACGAACCCCGAGGCCGCGAACATCCTCAGGGCCGACCCGCGCCTCGACGGCCTGCGCGCCGACCCCCAGTTCCGAGACATCTTCATACTTTAGGCCGCGCCCGCGCGCGACTTCCCGCGGGACTTTGAGAGGGCTTGAGGCTTGTTCGAGATAATCGACCTGAGTCAGGAAATCTTCACGGGCATGCCGGTCTTCCCCGGACTGCCCGAGGTGAAAGTCACCGTCCACCTGTCGCACGAAGAGTTGGAGGGCGTGGACGGCGGCGGCGTCATCTCGCCGGCCGTCAACCTGCTTGAGCTGGGCGAGCACACGGGCACGCACGTGGACGCCATCAGCCACATGGGGCGCGAGCACCGCGCGCACTCCATCGACACGATGCCCTTGACGACGTTCTACACCGAGGGCATCTGTCTTGACCTGTCTCACAAGCGGCTGACGGAGTTGATAGAGGTCGAAGACCTTGAGCGCGCACTCTTCGGCGCGGGGCTTGAGATTAAGCGGGGCGACACGGTGCTACTTTACACAGACCACTACCGCCGCGCCTTCGGGACGGACGACTGGCACAGAGGGCCGGGCGTGAGCGTCGCCGCCACGCGTTGGCTGGGCGCGCGGGGCGTGGCGGCCTTCGGCGTGGAGCCGGCGGCGCCGGGCGTGCGCGGCGTCTCGAACAAGGAAGTCCACCGCGTCTGCGGCGAGTTGGGCTTCACGCACTACGAGAACATGTGCAACCTGCACCTGCTCGTCGGGCGCGGTCGCTTCCGCTTCATCGGCCTGCCGCTCAGGATACGCGGCGGGACGGGGTCGCCCGTGCGCGCGGTCGCCGTCTTCGAGGGCTAGCTCGGCGCGCGTCTGAACTCCGCCTGAACGACTCGCGCATTTACGTTGACAGTCGCGCCGCCGCCTCATTAACATCTGCCGACTCGTCCCGGGCCGAAACTCTCGCGCCGGAGACTCCCGAAGTCTTCGCCCCCCTCTCTGCTGCCGCCGCATTCGGGCGGCCGAACTTAACGTCTCTTCAAACGCAGACTGGAGAAAATATGCGTCCCCCTACCAACTTCAAACCTGCCGGGAAAATCTTCGGGCTCACGTTCGGGCTCCTGCTCGCATTGACGCTGGCGGTTGGCGCGCGGGCGCAGACGCAGATCACGACGGGCGTCATCCAGGGGACGGTGCAGGACGAGCAGGGCGCGACCGTGCCCGGCGCCGCCGTCGAGGTGCGCAACGTCGAGACCAACCTGACCCGCTCGCTCACGACCGACGACAGCGGCCGCTTCGTCTTCCTCCAACTCCCGCCGGGGCGCTACACGGTCAAGGCGTCGAAGTCGGGCTTCGCCACGCTCCAGCAGGAGGAGTTCAACCTCACCGTCGGTCAGTCGGCCAACCTCGACTTTAAGATGAAGGTCTCGGGCGTCAACGAGGTCGTCAACGTCTCGGCCGTCCAGACCGTGGACACCGCGAGCGCGCAGAGCTCGACGACCATCAACGAGCGCGCCGTCGCCAACCTCCCCGTCCTCGGCCGCAAGTTCGAAGACCTCCTGACGCTCACGCCGAACGTCTCGGTCACGCAGGGCCCGGACGGCGACGAGATCAACTTCGCCGGCCAGCGCGGCGTCTTCAACAACATCAGCCTCGACGGCGGCGACTACATGAACGGCTTCTTCGGCGAGCAGGCGGGCGGCCAGCGCGCCGCCATCGACATCCCGCTCGACGCCGTCAAAGAGTTCCAGGTCATCGCCACCGGCGCGACCGCCGAGTTCGGCCGCACCGCGGGCGGCGTCGTCAACGTCGTCACCAAGTCCGGCACCAACGAGTTCCACGGCTCGCTCTTCCACTTCCAGCGCCTCGAAGCGCTCACCGCCAACACGTCGGACGGGAAGGCGCTCACGGACTTCCACCGCGAGCAGTTCGGCGCCAACGTCGGCGGCCCCATCAAGAAGGACAAGGTGTTCTTCTTCGTCGCCTACGAGCAGATTTTCGAGAACCTGACGCGCGCCAATCTCTCCGAGCAGGTCGGCCCGACGCCGTGCCCCGTCTCCGCGCCGACGATTGTCGCCAACGAGGGGCTGATCGACGCCAACGCCGACTGCCAGCGGCTCGCGCTGCTCGGCTTCTTCCGCGCGCGGCTCAACCAGGAGGAGGGCTTGCCCATCGAGCGCCCCGTGCGCAACTCCGCCATCCTCGGCAAGGTTGACTGGCACATCAGCGAGAACAACCACCTCGCGCTCTCGCACAACTTCGACCACTCGAAGAATGAGAATCAGACCTTCGACGTGGCGACCTACGGCAACTCGGCCAACGGCATCGAGGGGCCTTCGAAGATTCACGCCTTCAACCTCAACCTCCTCTCGACCGTCTCGCCGACGAAGGTCAACGAGTTCCACTTCACCTACGGGCGCGAGGAGCGGCCGCGCTCGGCCGTCCCGTCGAACGTGCCCGCCGACACGGCGATGGGCTTCGTCACCACCTTCCGCTTCGGCAACCCCTTCTTCCTCGGGCCGACCGTGGACGAGACCTTCTGGCGCACGCAGTTCAAGGACAACTTCTCAATCGTCTCGGGCAACCACACCACCAAGTTCGGCGGCGAGTGGGTGCACAGCCGCAACTCGCAGGTCTTCCGCGGCTTCTTCCAGGGTCGCTACATCTTCGACAGCGTCTCGGGCTTCCTGCGCTACGCCGCGCCCGCGGCCGCGGGCGGCTTCGGCCCGAGCACCGTCGGCTGCTCGAACGGAACATACGTCACCGCGCCGGCCACCTGCCCCGCCGGGACGACGGCGACGGGCGGCCCGCTGCTCCTCTACTTGCAGGGCGCGGGGCTGACCGGCCCCGCGACCGACGCCGCGGGCTTCTCCGACATCGCCAACGAAGACCTCGCGCTCTTCGCGCAGGACTCGTGGAAGATTCGCCCGAACTTCACGGCGAGCTTCGGCCTGCGCTGGGAGGCGCAAATCTTCCCCGAGCCCGTCGTCGCGCCCGAGGACACGGCCTACGGCATCTTCCTTAACGACCCGCGCTTCCCGTCCGACGGCACGCTCCCGAGCCCGAAGAAGCAGTTCCAGCCGCGCGTCGGCTTCGCATGGGACATCCGCAGCAACGGCCGCTCGGTGCTGCGCGCCAACTACGGCATCTACTACGCGCGCCAGAACATGCTCTCGCAGGTCGGCTCCATCACGACGAACGGCGTGCAGCAGCAGACCATCTTCCTCAACACGCCCATCATCTCGTCGGGCGTGCCCGGCCCCGTGTGGCCGGGGCTGGTGACGCCGCCCTCGACGGTGACGCCCTGCGTCGCGGGCGCGGTCTCGAACCCGTTCCCGTGCTTCTCGGGCGTGCGCGTCTTCAGCCGCGACTACGCCAACCCACGCATCTACACCACCAACGTCGCCTTCGAGCAGGAGTTGGCCCAGAACCTCTCGTTCTATCTCGACTTCACGCACGCCAAGGGCGTCCACCTGACGCGCTTCCTCGACTACGCCCGGGCGGGCTTCTTCGCCCCGTTCCTCGGCGAGACGATGGTCATGAGCGCCAACGGTAAGTCGCTCTACCGAGCCTTCACCGTCGGCGTGCGCCGCCGCTTCAGCGGCCGCTACCAGTTCGAGGGCAACTACACCTTCGCGAAAGACTTCGACGACGACTCGAACGAGCGCGACCCGTTCACCGACCGCGCCTTCAACTTCTTCGACCTCAGGCAGGACTACGCGCTCTCCGACCGCGACATCCGCCACCGCTTCAACTTCTACACGAACGTCGAGATTCCGGCCGGCTTCGAACTGAACGCGCGCGTCCAGGCGCGCTCCGCGCAGCCCGCCACGCCGCCGTGCCCGACGGCCCCGCGCTGCCCCAACCGCAACACGCTCCGAAAGGACAACGAGTTCTTCTCCTTCGACTGGCGTTTGCAGCGCCCCTTCCACTTCTCCGAGTCGGTCGCGCTCATCCCGATCATCGAGATGTTCAATACCTTCAACACGGAGAACAACATCAACCCGCTCGTCACGCCGGGGCTCTTCAACTTCGACGGCTTCCTGCGCCAGGGCGTCGGCGACCCGCGCATCGTCCAGTTGGCCGTCAAGTTCGTCTTCTAGAGCAGTTGGCCTTTGAGTTTACCGATTAACGTTGAGAGGCGGGCTGTGTCCGCCTCTCAACGTGCGGTAAAGAGAGGCGCATACCGCTCTAGCGCAGTTGCTGGTTGAGTGGGGCCGGCACGGCAGGAGGCAGAACAGAACCGCGAGCGGTAGCGAGCGGGTCGCAGTGACGTGATACGCCTGTATGTCGTCACTGCGACCC
>JBEVJD010000539.1:0-3479 GCA_040510435.1 Pyrinomonadaceae bacterium
GATAGATTACAACGAGCGGCGTCCGCACCGGAGTTTACAGCACCAGACGCCGGCAGAGTTCGCGGCGAAGTGCAGCTCTAAACAACCGGCGGAACTCTCATTATAGTTGCACCTCTGTTGGGGAGGAGGTCAAGGAGAGTCTTGCCACTACCAACAGTGGCGGAGAGGGTTACCGGGTTGTTGTAAATAGAAGCCATATTGCGTTACGCAGGCGGCGCAATATAGCAGAGGAAATCAAATGAAAACTACAAAAATTTTAGACCACAAAAATACAAGCAGGCATCAGCAATTTTGCCTTTATTCTCGCGTATTACACAGTTGATTTTTAGTTCCTAAAAAGGAAGGCGTCGGCCGAGCGCTGGTAGAGCTGACAGTGGAGGACACGATTGCGCTCGACCTTGAACTGAAAGAGCGTGTGGCACGGCGGGAGGTCTACTTCGTCCGCGACGCGCGGGTCCCAGCCCGTGACGATGAGGCGGCGTGAGTTCGGGTTGCGCTCAATTTCTCGGACGAGCCGTGCGATCTGGTCAATGCCGTTGCGTTCCGGATAACGCCCACCGAACGAGCGCCAGAGGTAGCCGTAGACGGGCCCGAGGTCGCCCTCCGCGCGGCCGAAGCGGGCAGTGTGTTCGAGGTCGGCCCACTCCTTCCAGATGTCCACGCCGGCCGCGCGCAGGGTCGCCTCGTTCGTGTCGCCCGAGAGGAACCAGAACAGCTCCTCGGCTATCCAACGGAAGGGGACGCGCTTCGTGGTGACGATGGGGAAGCCCTCGCGCAGGTCGTAGCGCGTCTGGTAGCCGAAGTACGAGACGGTGCCCACGCCCGTCCGGTCTTCGTGCTCGACCCCGCGCGCGAGGACGGTCTTGAGAAGTTCCTGATACTGTCTCATTCGTGTAAGAGGAAGTCGAAAGACTCTTCGGGCGCGAGGTCGCGCGGGGCTTCACCTTTGATGAAATAGCGCGCGGGCTTGCCGCCGAGGAGTTTAATCCCTCCGCCCTCGACGCGGAGCATCGTGCCCTCGCGGATGCCGACGACGTGGACGCCGGGGTTGACGTGGACGAACTCGCCGAGGCGCTCGTCGCGCGTCTCGCCCATGTGGCCGGGCGGGTGGTAGTCGGTGTAGTGCGGGTTGAGCTGGAAGGGGACGAGGTTGAAGGCGTCGAATGAGGGCGGCTCGACGATGGGCATGTCGTTCGTCGTCCGGATGGTCGGGCAGGCGACGTTCGAGCCCGCGCTCCAGCCGACGTAAGGCATGCCGGCCCCGACGCGCTCGCGCACCAGTTCGACGACGCCCACATCGTAGAGCCCGCGCAGGAGCTTGAACGTGTTGCCGCCGCCGACGGCGATGGCGTCCGCGGCCTCGACCGCCGCGCGCGCGTCCGCCGCCTCGTGGAGCGATTCGACCTCGTAGCCGTGCGGGCCGAAGTGCCTGCGCACTTTGTCCCGGTAGCCGTCCTCCGAACTCATGACCGCGGCGAAGGGGACGAAGAGCACCCGCTTCACGGACGTGCCGAGGAAGTCTTTTAAAGACTCGTGGAAGAACTCGCTCGGGTTGTCGCCGATAAGCTCCGAGCCGTTGCTGATGAGTAGGAGTCTCTTGTTTGTCATCTTCACGGGGCGAGATGATAACACCGCTTCAGCCGTCGCCGGGAGTGTCCATGCGTCGCATCTCGTCCCCGAGCGCGCGCCGCTCGATGAGCAGCCGCAGGAAGAGTTGCCGGCGGCGCACGAGCAGCAGCACGGCCTTGAACCAGCCGCGCATGTCGTACAACTCTTCGAGCGAGCGCAGCGCCACGTAGCCACACAGGATTGAAAGCGGGAGCGCCGCGAGCGCCGCCTGCCAGCCCCAGCGCACGAACGCCAGCGCCGACACCACGAGCCACGTGAGCGGCATGAAGAGCATCGCCGCCAGAATCTTCACCGTCGGCCCGATCTCGTCAACGCCGTGGCGCGGGAACAGTCGCGCGAGCAGCGTACAGACGAGGTACGCGGGCAGGTGCAGCACGGCGCCGACGACCGTCAGAGGCAGCAGCATTAGCAGGATGGACGCGCGCAGCAGGAAGTGGCGCAGCACGTACCAGCGCGAATGTCTCGAAAGAGAAAGATTCTCGGGCGCGATGCCGATGCGCTCAAGCGCCGCCTCGTGACGGAGTATGCGCCGCCGCAGGTCTTCAAAGCCCTTCGCCGCCGACAGCCGCGCGAACAGTTGCTCCGAGAGGCCGCGCAGGAAGACGAAACGCTCGGCCAGCGGCAACCTCATGTTCAGACCTTCGTAGACCGACGAGAACAGACGTTCGGCCTTACGCGCCGCGTCCAACTGCGCCTCCGTCTCGACGTTCAAAGTCACGCCCAGCAGCGCCCCCTCGATGCGCGCCGACAGCTCCCGCACCGCGTCGCGCGGCGGCTCGCCGTCCTCGTCCGGCTCGACCGAAGGGACATCCAGAGGCTCGCCGAAGCGCAGGAGCGCTTCACCGCGGAAGGATGTCTTCGAGGTGTAGTAGAGGCCGACGGGCACGATCCTCAGCCCCGGCACCGCGGCGCCGAGCGCGATGCGCGCCGCGCCGGTCTTGACCGGCTGAAGCTTCGGCTGGCTGTGCGAGAGACCCTCGGGGAAGAGCGCGACGCATCGCCCTCGGAGCAGAAGGCCGTGGCACGCCTCGAACGTGCGCAGGTTCTGCGAAACGTCCTCGCCCGCGTCGGCGCGCCGGTAGAGCGGCAGCGCCTCGACCGTGCGCAGCAGCCAGCCGGCGACGGGAATGCGGAAGAGCGTGGACTTGGCGAGGAAGGAGATGCGCCGCGGCAGCGCCGCGAAGACCAGCCCGGGGTCAATCAGCCCGTTCGGGTGGTTGATGACGAAGACGAGCGGGCCCGCCGCGGGCACGAGATGCGCGCGGCTCGTCTCGATACGCCGGAAGAAGAGGCGCAGCGCGACGCTGATGACGGCCTGGACGAGTCTCTGCGCGAACGAACCCTTCCGGCGCAGAATCATGTCGCCCAGCCGCAGGACTCTCACACCCTCCGGCATCGAGCCTCATCGTCGCAAATGCGCGTGACATACACAAACAGAAGCGAGGGCGCTGACAGCTTATGGCCGTCAGCGCCCCCGCTCGATTTCAAACCCTCTCGTTCTCGACCGACTCAGACCATGGGAATCTGGGTGGCAGCCCTGCGCCGCCGCGACTTCTTGCCGGTCGTCAGAAGGTTCCGCAGCTTCATGCGAGCCTTGTGGAGCTGAGACTTGCTGGTGCCGACCGAGCAGCCCAACAATCTCGCCACCTCCTCGTGCTCGTGCCCCTCCACGTCGTGCAGCACGAACACCGCCCGGTACCCCGGCGGCAACTGCGAGACCGCCTTGTCCAGGGCGATGCGATCCACCACCGGCATGCTCGCCGGGTTCCCCGTCCCCAAGACCACCTGCTGCGGGCTCTCCCCGTCCTCCGTCACCTGCTCGACCCGCACGCCGCGCCGCCGGAAGTGCA
>JBEVJD010000540.1:0-4198 GCA_040510435.1 Pyrinomonadaceae bacterium
CCCCTCGTATTCAACGTCCAGCCTCCACACTCGCATCGTGCCTGTATACTAAACCCACCGGCGTGAAAAACAGACTGTGGCACATGAACGCGGACTTCGAGGTCGAGCTGGCGCACGACGCCGTCGCGCCCGCGCGCGCGTACCGACGCACGCAAGCCTTCGACGCGCTCAACCGCCGCCTCGCCCCGCACCTCCTCCGGCTCGCGCTCCCCGGCGACGGGTTGCTGTACGAAGTGTCGTGGGCGGAAACTCTCGCCGACGCGGCGCGCGCGCGTGGGGTGGAACTCGTCTCGCCGCGCGCGGCCGCTTCGGGGCGCACGCCTCAGGCGGGTCGCCTCTTCACGTCCTGGGGCTGGACGCGCACGTCCGCGGCCGAAGGGGAGCGCGTCGGCGCGATGTTGCCGGCCGTTGACTTCGAGGCGGTTGCGCGCGTCAACTCGAAGCTGTGGAGCCACGCGCTCGAAGTCGAGATGGGCTGGGCGCTGCCCGGCGCGCGCGTCGTCACCGGCGTGGAAGAGTTAGAGGAAGCAGCCGCGCGCGCCTGCCCCGGCGCGCAGGACAAGTGGGTCGTCAAGAGCCCTTACGGATTCGCGGCGCGCGAGCGCGTGTTGGGGCGGGGCCCGCGCGTCGAGGGCGCGCAAGGCGCCTGGGCCTTCAAACGCCTGGCGCGCGGCGAGCCGCTCATCTTCCAACCGTGGCTCGAAGTCGCGCGCGAGTACGGCGTCGTCGTCGAAGTCTCGCACAGCGGCGCGCACCGTCTGCTCGGCGTGAGCGACCTGCAAACGAACGGCGCGGGGACGGGTGTGGGTTACGTGCTCGGGCGGCCGCCCGAGCCGCGGCGCATGCGGCAACTTGAAGAGGCGACCGCCGTCGTGTGCGAGCGACTCCGCGCCGAAGGCTACGCGGGGCCCGCGGGCTTCGACGCGCTTGAGCACGCGGGGGGACTGCACACGCTGCTCGAAGTCAACGCCCGCTACACGATGGGCTTCGTCGCCCTCGCCGTCGAGCGCGAGCTGCGGCCGACCGCGCCGACCTTCTGGGACACGAAGACAGGCACGTTCGGCGGTTGAGGGTTGAGGCCCGTTTCGCTTATGCTACGCCCCGCGTGCAGTCACGCCCGCACGAACTAAACAGACCACACCACACGACAGGAGAGTTACCAGTTGCCTCAAAGTCGTAAGCGGCACACCGCCGGGAGGTCGCACACGCGCCGCACGAGCTACGGCGCGCAGGAGAGGTCGCACGCGCGCCACGCCAAGCAGAAGCGGACGCGCGTCATCGCGGCCGTCATCATCGTCGCGCTCCTGGCGGGAGCCGCCGCCTACCTCCTCGTACCGAAGCTCCCGGGCGGCGCGGGCGCGGAGGTGACGACCGCGTCGGGTCTGAAGTACACCGACCTCGTCGTCGGCACGGGCGCGAGCCCGCGCGCGGGTCAGACCGTGGTCGTCCACTACACGGGCACGCTCCCCGACGGGACGCAGTTCGACAGCTCGCGCGACAAGGGTCAGCCCTACTCGTTCGTGCTGCGCAGCAACCCGCCGTCGGTCATCAAGGGCTGGGACGAGGGCGTGGCGACGATGAAGGTCGGGGGGCGGCGTCAGCTCGTCGTCCCGCCCGTGCTCGGCTACGGCGCGATCCCGCGGACGGGCATACCGGCCAACTCGACACTCTTCTTCGACGTGGAACTGCTCGACGTGAAGTGAGGCCGTGAGATGAGCGAGAGCGTCACAGTACGAAAGGGGCCGGCCTACCCGGCCGCGCGCAAGGTGGCCGAGGCCGTCGTGGAACGCCTCACGCGCCGCGCCGAGTCCGCGCGCGCGGCGGGCCGTGACGGGCTCGCGCCCACGCCCGACGCCGCCGCCGTCGAGGCCGTCATCGACGCGGCCTTCTGGGCCAGCCTGCGGCGCGAGGAGGGCTACCCGCCGAAGATTTCGCTCGCCTTCCTCCCGCCCGAACAGGCCGACTCGCCGCTCAGGTTCGCGCGCGCTCTCCCGCTCAGCCCGACCGCACTCGCCAAGCTCGCCCCGGCCGTCGAGCGCCCCGGCATCCACCTCGGCGTCTGGCGCTGCGACGACGACGGAGAGTTCTGCGTCTGGGGGACGACCCGCGACATCCCGCGCCTCTGCTTCGTGCTCGAAGTCGTCGAGCCCGGTCTGCTCGTGGTCAAGTACCGCCGCACCCGCGACGCCGCCAAGTTCGCCAACGTCGTGATGCTCAGGGGCGACGAGGTGAAGTTGGTGGACGAGGCCGGCGCCTCCGTGCCCGACTGCCCCGACATGGTCACGTCGCTCCTCGGCTTCGGCGCGGCGAACAGTTCCGCCGAGCAGGTGGACGTGCTCGTGCAGCTCGCCGTCTCGATGCGCGCGCACGGGCGCGGCGGGACGCTGCTGGTCGTGCCCGCGGGCTCGGGCGCGTGGCGCGAGTCCATCCTGTGGCCCGCCCCCTACACGGTGGAGCCCGGCGGCTTCACCGAGTTGAGAGAGCTGCTGGCGCGGGGGCTCGCCGAGGGTGACGACCCGGAGTGGCAGGAGGAGCTGCGCAGGAGCGTGGAGGCCGTCGCGGGGCTGACGGCCGTGGACGGCGCGGCCATCGTCAACGACCGGTCGGAGCTGCTCGCCTTCGGCGCGAAGATCATCCAGAGCCGGAGCGGCGCGGAGGTCGAGCACGTCGTCCTCACCGAGCCGGTCGCGGGCTCGCAGCCGTCGGTCGTCGACCCGGCCGAGCTGGGCGGGACGCGCCACCTCTCGGCCGCGCAGTTCGTGCAGGATCAGCGCGACGCGGTCGCGCTCGTGGCCTCGCAGGACGGGCGCTTCACGGTCTTCGCCTGGTCGCCCTGCGAGGGGATGGTGCACGCCCACCGCGTCGAGATGCTGCTCATCTAGTAGACGACCCGCGTCTTCAAAGTCTCCTTCGCCTCGCGCAGAATGCTCACCGCCTCCTTCGAGATGGTCGTGTCCACGTCGAGGATGACGTAGCCAACGCGGTCGTTCGTCTTCAAATACTGGCCGAGGATGTTGACGCCGCGCGCCGAGAGCCTTGAGTTGATCTCGGCCAGCACGCCGGGGACGTTGCGGTGGATGTGCAGGACGCGGTGCGTGCCCTCCTGCGGCGGCAAGGAGACGGGCGGCACCGTGTACGAGCCGCTGGAGGTGCCGAACTCAAGGTACTGAATCAGCTTCGACGACACGTCCACGCCGATTGATTCCTGCGCCTCCTCGGTCGAGCCGCCGACGTGCGGCGTCAAAATCACGTTCGGCAAGTTCTGCAAGACCGTGACGAAGGGGTCGCCGCTCTTCTCCGGCTCCTCCGGAAACACGTCCACGCCCGCGCCCGCTAGCCTCCCCGCCTCGATATGTTTTCTTACAGCGTCGAGGTCAACCACGTCGCCGCGGC
Organism: Pyrinomonadaceae bacterium; assembly: GCA_040510435.1. GTDB lineage: Bacteria > Acidobacteriota > Blastocatellia > Pyrinomonadales > Pyrinomonadaceae > QHXN01. Next base: position 3,394 of record JBEVJD010000540.1, read on the forward strand.
TGTAGTTGATGAGGATGGAGCCCTCGCGCATCCGCGCCAGCGCCTCTTCATCCATCAGGTTGCGCGTGGAGGCATTGCCGGGGACGTGGAGCGTGACGACGTGCGACTCTGCGAGCAGTTCCGCGAGGTCGCGCGCCTGTCGGGCGTTCCCGTGCGGGAGCTTCGGCACCACGTCGTAGTAGACGACCTTCATCCCCAAAGCCTCCGCCATCACCGACACCTGCGAGCCGATGTTGCCGTAGCCGACGACGCCCAAAGTCTTCCCGCGCAGCTCGTAACTCCCCTTCGCCTCCTTGAGCCACACGCCGCGGTGCGCCGCCGCGTTCTTGTCGGGGATGCGCCGGATGAGCATCACCGACAGGCCGATGACCAGCTCGGCCACCGAGCGCGTGTTCGAGTAGGGCGCGTTGAAGACGGCCACGCCCGCGTCCGTCGCCGCGCGCAGGTCAACCTGGTTGACGCCGATGCAGAACGCGCCCACGGCCAGCAGCCGGTCGGCCGACGCCAGCACCCGCTCCGTGACTTTCGTCTTCGAGCGTATGCCGAGGATGTGCACGCCGCGCACGGCCTCGGCCAACTCGTCCTCGCTGAGCGCGCGCGTCAGGCGCTCGACGTTCGGGTAGCCGCCGTGCGCGAACGCGTCCAAAGCCGTCCCGCTCACGTTCTCCAACAGCAGGACTTTTATCTTCTCCCTCGGGTAAGAGGTCTCTTCGTTCTTCATCTCGTGTATGCGATGCATCAAGGCGGAAGCCCGACCGTGAGGGAGGGCTCCTGTCTTCCGACATAGAACATTATGGAAGACAGG
>JBEVJD010000541.1:0-21624 GCA_040510435.1 Pyrinomonadaceae bacterium
TGGCCGTGACGATGGGCGGCAGAAACGCCCAGAGGATGCCGAAGAAGGACTGCCGGTACTGCGCCGTGATGTCGCGCTTCATCAGCCGCCACGCCAGTTCGCGCGACCCCAACAGGTCGCGCCACATCTCCCCCAATAACCGGGCGGGATTCCTCAGGCTGCTTTCCGGCGTGTAGACCACTTCCGGCGGCGCGAGGCTCGTGCGGTCGCCGCGCCTCCGGGCCGCGGCGCCGGGGCTGTCCGACGTGCTGCGGACTTCCTGGTGAGGCGGCTCTGTGGTCTTCTCTGGGGCGGCTCGGATGGTCGTGGGTTCCAGTACGCTCATGCTGCGGTTAATGTCTCGCTCGGCGGGGCTCCATACAATAGGCGCCCTCGCCGCCCCGGACAGCACGCGCAACTTCCAGGCACCTTCGGCGGGTGCCTTTTTGTAAGCGTTTGGGCCGGGGCGGTGTAGAGTCTAGCCGCGCGGGGTACGAACGTCAAACACGCCCGCCGCCGCGTGAAGTGCACAAAAGAAGTCCCCCCGCCCACTCGAAAGAGTGCGGGCGGGGGGACTTCTTGTAGAGGGCCGCGCGCGCGTCTTACGACTTGGTAATCTGGGCGCCGAAGACCCCGCCGCTAAGGGCGCTGCCGTTATCGATGATCTTGTTATCCTGGCAGGAATTGGCCGTCCCGCTGGCGGAGAACAGGACGCCTGCGCCGGTGTTCCTCACGATGGTGTTGTTGCAGAGCTTCGCGTTGGTGCTGGCGCCACTGACGGCCACGCCGTTGACGTTCGCGGCCATGTTGTTGCCGTCGATGAAGCCTTCCGAGCCGCCTTCAAATGTCACGGCCGTGCCGGTGTGGAAGTTGAAGGTGGAGGTGGAGATGATGGCGCGGCCGCCGGCCAGCAGGTGCACGCCGTTTCCGTTCTTGATGAACGCAGAGTTGGTCACGAAGACCTTGGCCGTCTGCCCCGCGTTGGCGGTCGTGGCCCGGACGCCGTCACCCGTGATGTTCTTGATGGTCGTGTTCTTGACGGTCAACTCGGGGCTGACGGTCGTCGCCGCGCCGAAGTTCACGTTGATGCCGGCGTTCGAGAAGTTCAGGATCACGCAGTCCTCGACGATGACCTGCCTGCCGGAGGTGAAGTTGACGCCGTTGATGCCGAGGGTCGTGCCCGCGCCGTTGATCGAAAGGTTGCGGAGCCTGACGACGATGGTTCCCGGCGTCGCCGTCGCGCTGTCGTTGACGTTGACGCCGTTGGTGGCGCTGGCAAGGATGGAGCCGTAGCCCTGCCCCTTCGTGCCTTCGATCAGGATGGACTTCGTGGTGGTCACGGCGCCGAACCCGCCCGGGTCGAGCGTGCTGATCTCGCCGCCGGCGGCCGTCTTGGAGATGGCGCCCGCGTAGGTCTTGCAGGGGGCGGTGCGGCTGCACGGGTTAACGTCGTCGCCGACACCCGACACCCAGGTCCGCGTCGCCTGCGCCTGGGCGGCGGTCGCGAACGCGAACATGAAGGCTAGGAACGCAAAGGCCTTGAGCGTGAAACGAATCTTGTTCATTGGTTTAAGTCTCCTTCAGTCTTGGGAAGCTGGATAGCAGGGTGGCGCTTGTTGGCAGTGTCGCAACCGTATCTCTCTGAGAAAGCGACCTGGTAACTTTGAAGTGTAAAGCCTGTGCCGATGTGTCAAGCCCGAAGATATCAGGCGGGGTCTCCTGGGTGCAGGCTCTCCTCCGCTGGAAGCGGGGAGAGTATTTATGCTAAATGCGGCCCGTTGTCAATTGAAAAATTAATCCGCGTCGAAATATTTTTTATTTAAGTCTTGATTATTTAGACGGGATGAAGTATTAAAGGTCGCTCCTTCGCCCGACCTACGCGAGAAGCCCATTCGTGAGCGCCCGCGAAGCATCTTAATTCGTAATCGTTGGCACCAGCACTGACAGACACTTCTTCCGCGCTCTGCCACTTCCAGCCCATGTAATCCACCCGGATTTTCAAGGAGAAACACCCTATGAGACCTCCGAAGCAACCCGCCGCATCTTGCCCAGCGAATACGGCTTTTAGGAATAAAGCACATGCGAAGCGGGCCGCGCGCCGACGCCGCTACGCCCTGCCGGCAATCTTACTTTTCGCCGTCGTGAGCGCGGCCGCCGTTCTGCCCGGCGCGCCCGCCACTGCAAAAAAATTGGTACCATCCGGTGATGCAAAAATATTGGTACCATCGGCGGAATTGGTACCGTCGAGGACGCTGGCCGCCCACGGCTCGCCGAAGCCCGCTCGCGTAGCGGGCGCGCGGGCGACGAGCGCGTTGCTTCCCTCCCCCTTCTCCCTCTTCCAGTTGCCTGCCATCCAGACCTTCGCCGCGGACTGCACGACGCCGAAGACGACGTGGACACTCGGCGAAGACATCTGCGTCACGGCCTCCGTGCCGGCGGGCGCGCCGGGCGTGCCGCACCGCGTGCAGTTGGTCAACCCGGCCGGCTTCGTCATCGACAGCCTGGACATGGTTGAAGACCCGCAGACCGTCACGTTCACGCTCCCCTCGGTGACCGACTTTTCGGTCGGCAACCGCACGTACGACAACCGCGGCACGTGGCGCATCAACCTGACGGACGTGATTGACGCCAACGTGACGGCGCTCGGCTTCATCACGGTGCGCGACCCGGTGCAGACGGTCACGAACTTGCAGATCAACAAGCTCATCGTCAACAGCGCGACGGCGACCGCGGGCGCCAACGTGCAGTCCGTCGTCCGCGTCTTCAACGCCGGCCCGGACGCGGCCGCCAACGTGAAGTTCACCGACGTGCCGCCCGCCAACACGACCTTCCAGTCGCTCGTGCAGAACGGCGGCCCGACCTTCAACTGCACGACCCCGGCCCCGAACACGGCCGGCACCTCGGAGTGCACGGCGGCGACCTTCGCCAACGGCGCGACGGCCGACTTCACCGTCACCTACAAGGTGAACGGCAACGTCGCCGACGCGGCGGAGCTGACCACCTCGGCGAGCGTCGAGAGCACAACGACCGAGACGGAGGCAATCGACAACGGCGCCACCGAGACCCTGAACTCCGACAACCCGACGCCGCCGGCCTGCACGATGGCCTGCCCGGACAACATCACCGTCACGGCCGCGCCCGGCCAGAGCGGCGCCACCGTCGCCTTCGCCGACCCGACGCTCAGCGGCACGTGCGGCGGGGTGACCAACACGCCGGCCAGCGGCACGTTCTTCCCCATCGGCACCACGCCCGTCACGTCCACCGCCAACGGGGGCAGTTGCAGCTTCTTCGTGACGGTCAACCCGGCGGTGGACACGGCGGCACCCTCGATCTCCTGCCCGGCCGACATCACCGTCAGCGAGAGTGCGCCCGCCGCCAACTCGGCGACGGTCACCTACTCCGTGACGGCCTCCGACGACAGCGGCACCGCCACCGTCGTATGCGACCCGCCCTCCGGCTCCTCCTTCCCCGCCGGCACGACCGAAGTTCAGTGCATCGCGACCGACGCGTCGAACAACAGCTCAAGCTGCTCCTTCAACGTGACGGTGACTCAGGTCGGCTGCGACCTCGACGCGAACTCCGCGCCGCCCGTGCCCAACGTGGCGACGCTGCCGACCATCACGCGCGCCTGCTCGGTGACGCTGCTGCCGACCGACGACCCGACCGCCGCCGACGCCTGCGGCACTACGCTCAGCGGCGAGACCTCGAACGACCGCACCTACGACGTGCCGGGCACCTACACGGTCGTCTGGACGTACACGGACAGCGCGGGTCACACGGCCACGCAGAACCAGACCATCGTCATCCTGCCCGACACCTCGGCGCCCGTGCCCGACGCGGCTTCGCTGCCGACGGTGACCGGCGAGTGCTTCGCCGCCATCACGGGCGACGCGCCGACGGCCACCGACAACTGCGGCGGCTCGGGCCTTGAGGGGACGCCCCTCGACCCGCTCAGCTACAGCACGGTCGGGACGCACACCGTCCGCTGGAAGTTCACCGACGCGGCCGGCAACTCGACCATCCAGAACCAGACGGTGGTCGTGACCGACACGCACGCGCCGACGGTGGCGCTCACCGGCCCGTCGTCCGTGACGGTCGAGTGCCACACGTCCTACACGGACGCGGGCGCGACCGCCACCGACAACTGCTCGCCGGCGCCGACGCCGAGCATCACGAGCAACAACGTGAACCTCGACGTGCCCGGCACCTACCAGATCGTCTGGTCGGCGACGGACGCGGGCGGTAACACCGCGTCGGCCACGCGCACCGTGGTCGTCGTCGACACCACCAAGCCCGTCATCACGCTCAACGGGTCGAGCCTGATTACGATCCTGCTCCACGCGGCCTTCACCGACCCGGGCGCGACCGCGGCCGATAGCTGCGCGGGCTCGGTGTCGGTCACGGTCTCGGGCACGGTCAACAACCACGCCGTGGGGACGTACGTCCTCACCTACACCGCGACCGACCCATCGGGGAACGCCGCCGACCCGGTCACGCGCACGGTGAAGGTGATCTACGACTTCAGCGGCTTCTTCTCGCCGATCAACAACCTGCCGACGATCAATCAGATGAACGCCGGGCGCTCCATCCCCGTCAAGTTCAGCCTCGCGGGCAACCAGGGGCTGGGCATCATGGCGGCCGGCTCGCCCTACTCGCAGCAGATCAATTGCAGCACGTCCGCGCCCATCGCCGACATCGAGGCGACGGAGACGCCGGGCGGCAGCACGCTCACCTACGACGCCGGCTCGGCCCAGTACCACTACAACTGGAAGACCGAGAAGTCGTGGGCCGGGACGTGCCGCGTGCTGACCGTCGCGCTCATTGACGGCACGACGCACACGGCGGCCTTCAAGTTCAAGTAGGCCGCAGACCCGAGCCGTACGCGTAACCCAAACAGAGGAGGGGCGGGAAAGTTCTCCGCCCCTCCTCTTCTTATGTCCGCCCCTGCGCGCGCGCGGGCGCCATTCTTGACACCCCTCGAAACGGGTTCATATACTCGCCCGTCGCCCCGGACTGAAGAGACCTGAATGACGCCCGAACAGATTGAGCCGTCCGCCCTCCTCTCCGTCGTCGTCCCCGCCTACAACGAGGAGGCGACGCTCGGCGCCGTCGTCGAGAAGCTGCTCTTCGTCCCGCGCCTGCTCGAAGTCGTCGTCGTGGACGACTGCTCGACCGACCGGACGCACGAGATCGCACGCCGCCTCGCCGAACGTTACCCGCAGGTGAGGGTCGAGCGTCACACGAGCAACCGCGGCAAGACCGAGGCGCTGCGCACGGGCTTCCGCCTGACGCGCGGCGAGATCGTCATCATTCAGGACGCCGACCTCGAATACGACCCGGCCGAGATTCCGCTCATCATCCTCCCCATCGTCAACGACCTTGCCGACGTGGTCTACGGCTCGCGCTTCCTCGTCCGCCGCGCCACCCGCGTGCTCTACTTCTACCACTACCTCGGCAACAAGTTCCTGACCTTCCTCTCGAACACTCTGACGAACCTCAACATGACCGATATCGAGACCGGCTACAAGGCTTTCCGCGGCGACATCATCCGGCAGATGCGGATCACGTCCGACGGCTTCGGCTTCGAGGTCGAGGTGACGGCGAAGGTGGCGAAGTTGGGGTGCTCCGTCTACGAGGTGCCCATCAGCTACTATGGCCGCACCTACGACGAGGGGAAGAAGATCGGCCTGCGCGACGGCTTGCAGGCGCTCTGGCTCATCATCCGCTTTAACCTCTTCTGTAGCTTGCGCTCCTCCTACACCCACGTCCCCGAGCTGAAGCAGGTCGGGCGCCACCGGTACCCGCCCGCGCTCGACGGCCGCACGTATGGCTGAAGCACACGCTTACGCGGGGCGCGACCTGGAGTCGATGGCCTTCGCGCGCAACTACCACCGCTGGATACTCGACCTCTTCGCGCCGCACATGGGGCGCCGCCTCGTCGAGGTCGGCGCGGGCACCGGCTCCTTCTCCGAGCTGCTGTTGGAGCGCGAGCCCGACTCGCTCACACTCGTCGAGCCCTCGGCCGAGATGCACGGCCGCCTCGCCGAACACGTCAAAGGTTTCCGGACGCAGGCGCGCGTCCGCACCGTCAACGACACCTTCGCGGGCGCGGCGCGGCTCATCGCTGAGGACGAGCCGCCCGACTCCGTCATCTACGTCAACGTCCTTGAGCACGTCGCGGACGACGCCGCCGAACTTCTCATCGTCCATCGAGCGCTCGCGCCGGGCGGGCGCCTCTTCGTCTTCGTGCCGGCGCTGCGTTGGCTCTACGGCAGCTTCGACCGGCAGGTCGGGCACCTGCGCCGCTACACGCGGGGCGAGTTGTCGCGGAAGTGCGAGCGCGCGGGCTTCCGCGTCCTGAAGTCGGTCTACTTCGACGCGGCGGGCGTCCTGCCCTGGTGGCTGAAGTACCGCGTGCTGCGGTCGGAGAAGATGGAGCCGGCGGCCGTCCGCGTCTACGACGAGTTCTGCGTGCCCGTGCTGCGCCGGGTCGAGGCGCTCGCGCCGCCGCCCCTCGGCAAGAACGTTCTGCTCGTGGCGGAGAAAGTCTGAGCCGGTTTCGTTATAATCACCCGACCTTTGTCGTCAATATTAATAATGAGGACAGGATTGTCACGCATGAAAGGTATCATTCTGGCCGGCGGCCGCGGCAGCCGGCTCTATCCGCTGACGGCGGGGGCCAGCAAGCAGCTCCTCCCCGTCTACAACAAGCCGATGATTTACTACCCCCTCTCGATGCTCATGCTGGCGGGCATCAGGGAGGTGCTCATCATCAGCACGCCCGAAGACCTGCCCTCGTTCGAGAGGTTCCTCGGGGACGGCAGCCAGTGGGGGCTGCACTTCACCTACGCCGAGCAGAGCGAGCCGCGCGGGCTGGCCGAAGCCTTCCTCATCGGCCGCGAGTTCATCAACGGCGAGCCGGTCTGTCTTGTGTTGGGCGACAACCTCTTCTTCGGCCACAGCCTCGTCCACCTGCTCCGCGGAGCGGCGGCTTTGACTGAGGGCGCCGTGGTCTGCGCCTACCGTGTGAGCGAGCCGCGTCGCTACGGGGTCATCGAGTTCGACGACCACGGGCGCGCGCTGAGCATCGAGGAGAAGCCTGAGCACCCGCGCTCAAGTTTCGCCGTCCCCGGCATCTACTTCTTCGACGGCCGCGTCTCCGAGTTCGCCGCCACCATCAAGCCCTCGAACCGCGGCGAGCTGGAGATCACAGACCTTATCAACAGCTACCTTCAGCGCGGGCAGCTCCGCGTCGAACAGCTCCGGCGCGGCATCGCGTGGCTCGACACGGGGACGCACGAATCGCTCGTGCAGGCGTCGAACTTCGTCCACATCGTCGAGGCGCGCCAGGGGCTTCTGATCGCGTGCCCCGAGGAGCTGGCCTACCGCCTCGGGTACATCTCCAAAGAGCAGTTGCTCGCCCTCGTCGGGCGGATGGCCGAGAACGAGTACTCCTCTTATTTGCGAGAGCTGGCGCACGAGGAGATAGAGCCCCTGTTCTGACTTCGCGAGGACTACGCATGAGAAACAGAATCTTTCTGACGTTGGCCGTGGTCGCGCTCGCGGCCCTGTGCCCCGGCCGCGGGGCCTCCACTTACGTCACGGCCGCGGGCGCGAGTCCGGCCGCCGGCTGCGACCTTGAGGCGTACGTCGTAGACCCCGACCCGAAGGGGTTGAACGTCCGCGACACGCCCGGCGTCGGCGGGCGCGTGGTCGGGGTCATCCCTCTGGACGGGGACGGGACGGTCGTCCACCTCGTCGCGTCGAACCCCAACGGCTGGGTGCAGATCGACCGCGCGGAGACAATCGGGGGCGCGGTCGTCTTCGACAAGAAGGGCTGGGTCTCGGGCAACATGCTGGGGACTGAGACGCGCGGTTACGGCACGAAGGGCGTCAAGCTCTACGCCGCCGCCCGGAGGGGGAAAATCGCCGGGACGATCCCGCCAGAGACGGAGGTGCGTGTCGCCGGCTGCGAAGGACAGATGATGCGCGTCAGGTACAAGGCGCTCGCCGGCTGGCTCAACCGCGACGACCAGTGCCCGAGCCCGGTCACACTCTGCAACTGAACGGCGAGGTTTAATGTTTATGAGGGCTAATCGCCTCGAAATCGAAGGGCTGATTCTCGTCGAGCTTAACATCCGCGGCGACGAGCGCGGCTTCTTCGCCGAGCGGTTCAAGCGCTCGGCGTTCAGGGAGCTGGGGCTCCCCTCTGACTTCCGCCAGGATAATCACTCGCGCTCGGCGTGCGGCGTGCTGCGCGGGCTGCACTACCAGGCAGACCCGCCGCAGGGCAAACTCGTCGGCGTGACCCGCGGCCGCATCTGGGACGTGGCCGTGGACATCCGCCCGCACTCGCCGACCTTCGGGCGCAGCCACTACCTTGAGCTGAGCGACATCAACGGGCGGATGCTCTGGATTCCACACGGCTTCGCCCACGGCTTCTGCGTGGTCGGCGACGAGCCCGCGGACGTTTACTATAAGGTGGATGAAGACTATAACCCTGCGACCGAGGGCGGCATCATCTGGTCAGACCCCGAGCTTGCGATACCGTGGCCCGTCACCGACCCCGTCGTCTCTCACAGAGACGGCGCGCTGCCGGGCTTCGCCGAGTACCGCGCGCGCCCGGTTGACTGGCGGTAGGGGACGGGATTCTATAACGCTATGAGAAAAATCTTCGTGACGGGCGGGGCGGGCTTCATCGGCTCGGCCTTCGTCCGGCTGGTGCTGGAAGAGCTGCCCGAGGCAAGCGTCTTGAACTTCGACGCGCTCACCTACGCCGGCAACCTCGACAACCTGAAAGACATTGACGACGGGCGCCAACGCTTCGTCCGCGGCGACATCTGCGACCCGGCGGCCGTCCTCTCCTCTCTGGAAGAGGGGACGGACTACCTCGTCAACTTCGCCGCCGAGAGTCACGTTGACCGCAGCATCCACTCGGCGGCCGAGTTCGTCCGCACCAACGTCCTCGGCGCGCAAGTCCTCCTCGACGCCGCGCGCGAGCGCAAAGTCGGCCGGGTGCTGCACGTCAGCACCGACGAGGTGATGGGGAGCCTGCCCGAGCGCGACGACGCCTTCTTCACCGAAGACTCGCCGTTCGCGCCCAACAGCCCCTACTCGGCCTCGAAAGCCGCGGCCGAGCACCTCGCCCGCGCCGCGCACCACACGCACGGGCTCGACGTGGTCGTCACGCGCTGCGGCAACAACTACGGCCCGCGCCAGTTCCCCGAGAAGTTCCTGCCGCTGATGCTCGCCAACGCCTCGCAGGACGAGCCCATCCCCGTCTACGGCGACGGCCGGAACGTGCGCGACTGGATTTACGTCGAAGACCACTGCCGCGCGGTGCTGGCCGCGATGCTCGAAGGTAAGGCCGGCGAGGTCTACAACATCGGCGCGCGCAACGAGCGGCGCAACATCGAGGTGGCCGAGTCCGTCCTCGACGCGCTGGGCAAGCCGCGCTCGCTCCTCAAGTTCGTCAAAGACCGCCCCGGCCACGACCGCCGCTACGCCATCGACCCGTCGAAGGCCGAGCGCGAACTGGGCTGGCGGCCGCGCGAGACCTGGGAGACGGGGCTGCAAAAGACCATCCGCTGGTACCGCGAGCACGCCGACTGGGTCGCGCGCACCCGCAGCGGCGCCTACAGGGACTATTATCAAAAGCAGTACGGCGATGAAGTAGTCAGTAGTCAGTAGGGCTCCGCCCCTCGGGCGCGGTCACTTGCTTAGTAACGGCCCTGCTGTTAAAGGTTTCCACTGTCATTCTACTGGCTACTGACTACTGTCTACTGGCTACTGATTTATGAAATTCTTAATCACCGGCGCGGCCGGCCTGGTTGGGGCCGCGCTGACCCGCCACTGCCGCGCGAGCGGCGACGAGGTGCTGGCCTTCGACCGCGAGGGGCTGGACATCACGGACGAGCGCGCAGTGCGCGAGGCGTTCAAGAGCCTGCGCCCCGACGCGGCCGTCAACTGCGCCGCGTGGACGGACGTGGACGGGTGCGAGTTAGACCCGCAGCGCGCCTTCCTCGTCAACTCGCAGGGCGTCGAGACGCTGGCGACGGCCGCGCGTCTGGCGGGCGCCTCCTTCGTCACCGTCTCGACCGACTACGTCTTCGACGGGCGCAGGGAGAACCACTTCTACACGCAGCGCGACGACCCGCACCCCTTGAGCGCCTACGGCGCGGCGAAGCTCGAAGGCGAGCGGCGCGCGCAGTCCGCCTCGGCGCGCACGTCGGTCGTGCGCACGGGCTGGGTCTTCGGCGCGGGCGGGCGCAACTTCCTCGCGACCGTTGTCGAGCGCGCGCGCCGAGGCGAGAAGTTGCGCGCCATCTCAGACTCCTACGGCACGCCCACCTACGCGCCCGACCTCGCCGCGCGCCTGCGCGAGCTGGCCGAACTCGACCTGCCCGGCGTCTACCACGTGGTCAACGCGGGCGAGGGCGCCAGCTACGAGGGCTTCGCGCGCGCCGCCGCCGAGGCCGCCGGCCTCCAAGACGCGCAGATCGAACCGGTCGCGACCGACTCGCTCCACCGCCCCGCCCCGCGCCCGCGCAACTCGCGCCTGCGCTGCCTCCTCTCCGAAGCCCTCGGCCTCCCGCCCCTGCGCGACTGGCGCGCGGCGCTCGCTGAATACAGTGAGCAGTAGTCAGTAGACAGTAGTCAGTAGAAAATCTTTCGCCGCTCGAACCGTGCGGTTGTCATCCTCAGCGACCGCGGCGCGGAGCGCTACTGACTACTGTCTACTGGCTACTGACTACCGCTTGAGGCGGTTTGCCTCCGCGCGGGTCTCTGTTATGATTGCGCGGCCGGAAATTGCCCACTGCGTTGGGGTTGTGGTCTCACGACCCCCGAAAACCTTGTAGAGAGATTTAAGAATTATGATGTCGCAAGAGAACCGCCTTCTGCCGCTCACGCCGGAGACGCTAGACCGCCCGCTGCGCGACCTCGCAGCGCCCGTGCACGCGCCCGCCGCGGCCGTCTCCGCCAACGAGCCCGCGCACCTGCGCGAATACCTCGCCGTTGTGCTCAAGCGCAAGTGGCTCATCCTCAGCCTGGCCGTCGTCGTCACCTCGCTCGTCGCCATCCAGATGTACCGGACGCCCTCGATCTACGAGGCGACCACGCAGGTGCAGATCGAGCAGAAGCCGCGCAGCGTCGTCTCGACCAACCGCGGCGGCGAGTCCGTCCTCATCCGCGGCAACGACCCGAACTACTGGAACACGCAGCTCCAGAAGCTCAAGACGCAGAAGCTGGCGCGCCAGGTCATCATGCGCCTCGACCTCCACAACAACGCCAACTTCCTGACCCCGGCGCACCGCGGCACCGGCATCATCGCCGGTGTGCGCCGCGTCTTCTCGCGCGAGAAGGCGCCGGGCGAGGCCGAGCGCCAGCAGGACGCCTCGGCCGTCCCCGTCATCGACGAGGTCGAGCTTACCGCCGACCAGCTCCCCCCCGAGCAGGCCAAGAGGTTCGAGCCCTACGAGGACGCGCTGCGCGAGAACCTGAGCATCGACCCCGTTGACCGCACCAACCTCGTCAACATCCGCTTCCTGCACACCGACCCGCAGATCGCCTCGAACGTCGCCAACACGCTGGCGATCATCTTCCGCGAGAACGACATCCGCGCCGAGACCAAAGGCTCGCAGGCGGCCGAGGACGTGCTCGCCAACACCATCATCGACCTCCAGGCGCGCGTCCAGGCCAACGAGCAGAAGCGGCTCAACTACCGCCGGTCGAACGACCTCCCGCTCGGCGCCAAGCCGGGGCAGGACTTGACCGCCCTCCAACTGGGCACCTACAGCTCGCAGATGCAGGAGGCCGAGCGCGAGCGCAAGCAGGCCGAGGCCGACTACAAGGCGTCGCTCGACACGCGCAACTCGGCCGGCATCTGGTCGATCCCGCAGGTGCAGGATAACAAGAACGTCCAGCGGCTGCGCGAGAAGATCAGCGAGCTTCAGGAGAAGCGCAAGGCGCTCCGGGTCAACTACACCGAGGAGTGGCCCGAGATCAAGAAGATCGACGAGCAGCTCATCCAGCTCAACGAGGAGCTGAAGCGCGCGCCCGAGGAGATCATCGCCGGCCTCAAGACGCGGTTCGACTCGGCGCTCAAGAAGGAGGCGTCGGCGAAGGGCGCCTACTTCGGCGCGCGCGGCAAGGCCAACATCCAGAGCGTCGCCGAGACCAGCCTCGGCGACCTCGACCAGGCCATCGAGACCGACCGCCAGAACCTCAACCTCTACATGCAGCGGCTCAACGAGTTCAAGGTGACGAACCCCGACCGCCTGACCGGCAACGTCACGACGGTCGAGGAGGCGCGCGTCCCGCGCGAGCCCATCGGCCCGCCGCGCGTGCGCAACATCATCGTCGCGCTGCTGCTCTCCATCGGCCTCGGCGTCGGCCTGGCCTTCCTGCTCGACTACCTCGACGACACGCTCAAGTCGGTCGAGGACGTTGACCGCCACCTGCACCTCCCGACGCTGGCGATCATCCCGGCGCCGCGCGAGGCGCGCCGCCTCCTCGGGCGCAACGCGCCGGAGCCCGAGCCGGGCGCCAACACCGCGCTGGCCCTCGTCTCCGACGTGCGCTCGCCCGTGGCCGAGGCGTACCGCCACCTGCGCACCTCGCTCCTGCTCTCCTCGGCCGGCCAGCCGCCCAAGACCGTGCTCGTCACGTCGAGCCAGCCCTCGGAGGGCAAGACCACCACGGCCGTCAACATCGCCACGATGCTCGCGCAGACCGGCGCCGACGTGCTCGTCCTCGACTGCGACCTGCGCCGCCCGCGCGTCCACGCGCACTTCGGCCTGCCGAACACGAAGGGCGTGACCAACTACCTCTCGGGCGAGACGAACGTCTCGGAGCTGGTGCAGACTTACGACAAGCTGCCCAACCTGAAAGTCATCTCCTCGGGCCCCATCCCGCCCAACGCGGCCGAGCTGCTGGGGTCGGACGAGATGCGCAAGCTCCTCTACGTGCTCGCGGAGAACTTCACGCACATCATCATCGACTCGCCGCCGGCCATCTCGTTCACCGACGCGTCGATCCTCTCGACAATGGTGGACGGCGTGATGCTCGTCGTCCACGGCGGGCGCTCGTCGCGCGCGGTCGTGCGCCGCGCCAAGCAGCAGTTGCAGGACGTGGGCGCGCACCTCTTCGGCATCGTCCTGAACAACGTCAAGCTCGAAGGGACGGACTACTACTACTATTCGGGCTACTACTCGGGCTACTACGCGGGCGAGGAGGAAGGCGTGCCCGAGGGCGCCGAGGCGGCGGGGGCCGGCGGGAACGGCCACGGCGGCGGCGGGGCGCGTTAATGGCGGGCGAGTTCTGCCGCGTCGCCCCGGACGTGGAGTTGGGGCGCGACGTTAAACTCTACGCCTTCGTCAACCTCTACGGCTGCCGCGTCGGCGACGAGACGCGCATCGGCACCTTCGTCGAGATACAGAAGGGCGTCCGAGTCGGCGCGCGCTGCAAGATTTCGAGCCATACCTTCATCTGCGAGGGCGTGACGCTCGAAGACGAGGTCTTCGTCGGCCACGGCGTGATGTTCACCAACGACCGCCTGCCGCGCGCGACGCGGCCCGACGGGACGCCGCAGACCGAGGCTGACTGGACGCTCGAACACACGGTCGTCCGCCGCGGCGCCTCCATCGGCAGCAACGCCACCATCCTCTGCGGCCTTGAGATAGGCGAGCGCGCCGTCGTCGGCGCGGGCGCCGTGGTGACGAAGAGCGTCCCCGCGGGCGCCGTCGTCGCCGGCAACCCGGCCAGAGTTCTTAGAGTGATAAGTGATGAGTGATGAGTGATGAGTGGAAGGCATGCCGCCTTCTTCTCTTATCACTCATCACTCATCACTTATCACTTTTTCACATATGCCAGTTCCTTTCGTAGACCTACAGGCACAGTACCGGGCCATCAAGGCGGAAGTTGACGAGGCGATTCAGCGCGTGCTCGACACTTCGGCCTTCGTTTTGGGCCGCGAGGTCGAGGCGTTCGAGCGCGCGTTCGCCGAGTACGTCGGCGCGCGCGCGTGCGTCGGCGTCTCGAACGGCACGGCGGCCATCCAGTTGGCGCTGCAAGCCTGCGGCGTCGGCGCGGGTGACGAAGTCATCGTCCCCGCCAACACCTTCTTCGCCACGGCCGAGGCCGTCTCGACCGCGGGCGCGACGCCCGTCTTCGTGGACTGCGACCCCGTCACCTGCAACATCGACGCGAACCAGATCGAGGCCGTCGTCACCGAACGCACGCGCGCCGTCATCCCCGTCCACCTTTACGGCCAGCCCGCAGACCTCGACGCCGTCTCCGAAGTCGCCAGGCGCCACGACCTCATCGTCATCGAGGACGCGGCGCAGGCGCACGGCGCGCGCTATAAGGGGAACCGTGTCGGCGCGCTCGGCCGCGCCGGCTGCTTCAGCTTCTACCCCGGCAAGAACCTCGGCGCCTACGGCGAGGGCGGCGCGGTCGTCACGGACGATGCGGAGGTCGCGCGCCGCCTCAGGATGCTGCGCGACCATGGCTCCGAGCAGAAGTACCGGCACGAGATCGTCGGCTACAACATGCGCCTCGAAGGCATCCAGGGCGCGGTGCTCGGCGTCAAGCTCAAGCACCTCGACTACTGGAACGCCCTGCGCCGACGCCACGCCGCGCGCTATCGGGAGATGCTCGCGCCGCTCGCGGAGTCCGGCGCGCTCGCGCTTCCACTTGAGGCCGACTACGCCGAGCACGTCTACCACCTCTTCGTCATCCAGGCGGACGCGCGCGACACACTCCAACGCTACCTCTCGGCGGCGGGCGTGCAGACGGGCATACACTACCCCGTGCCCGTCCACCTGCAACCGGCCTACGCCGCGCTCGGGCACAAGGAGGGCGACTTCCCCAACGCCGAACGCCAGGCGCGGCGGGTGCTCTCGCTCCCGATGTTCGCGGAGCTGACCGGGCACCAGCTCAAGTACGTCGCCGACGCCCTCGCCGACTACTGCGCCGACGCGTCGGCCGCCGCCGGTTGAACCCCCGCCCGCACGCGTTTATTGTATCGGGAGCCTGAGGGGACTCTTCTTCTTTAATCATGACCATTTCCGTCGGTGTCGTCGGCTGCGGCTATTGGGGGCCGAACCTGATTCGCAACTTCGCCGAGAACGAAGGGGCGGTGTTGCGCTGGGTCTGCGACAAGGACGCGCGCCACCTCTCGAAGGTCGCGCGGCGCTACCCCGTCGCGCGCCCCACGGACGACTACGCCGAACTGCTCGCCGACCCGCGCCTCGACGCCGTCGCCATCGCCACGCCCGTCGCCACGCACTACGACTTCGCGCGCCGCGCGCTCGAAGCGGGCAAGCACGTCCTCGTCGAAAAGCCCTTCACCGCCAGCGCGCGCGAGGCCGAAGAGCTGATTGCGCTGGCCGAGCGGCGCGGCCTGACGCTGATGGTGGATCACACCTTCATCTACACGGGCGCGGTCAGGAAGATTAAGGAGACGGTCGCCGCAGGCGAGTTGGGCGACCTGCTCTACTTCGACTCGGTGCGCGTCAACCTCGGCCTCTTCCAGCGCGACATCAACGTCGTGTGGGACCTGGCGCCGCACGACTTCTCGATCATGGACTACGTGGTGGGGCGCGAGCCGACGGCGCTGATGGCAACGGGGAGCAGCCACATTGAGCCCGGCATTGAGAACATCGCCTACGTGCAGTTGCGCTTCGGCGACTCGCTCATCGCCAACTTCCACTTCAACTGGCTCTCGCCCGTCAAGATTCGGCGCACGCTCATCGCGGGCAGCAAACAGATGATCGTCTACGACGACATCGAGCCGACCGAGAAGGTACGCATCTACGACAAGGGCGTCACGCGCAACGCCGACCCGACCGACGAGGAGGAGGCTTACAAGACCTTGGTGAGCTACCGCACCGGCGACGTGTGGGTGCCGAAGCTCGACCCGACCGAGGCGCTGCACTACGTCTGCGCCGAGTTCCTCGCCGCCATCCGCGACGCGCGCCCCTCGGCCTCCGACGGTCGCGCCGGCCTGCGCGTCGTCCGCCTCCTCGAAGCCGCCCAGGCGTCCATCAAAGACGGCGGCCGCTGGATAAACCTTTGAGAGTGATAAGTGATGAGTGATAAGTGATAAGAGGAAACCGAGGGCCTTGTATTTACTCATCACTCATCACTCATCACTAACGAGAGATGTCTACGACCGCGGTGAAAATGCAAGTACCTTTGCTCGACCTGAAGCAGCAGCACGCAGCTCTGCGCGATGAGTTGCGCGCGGCCTTGGAGCGCGTGCTCGACTCGCAGCAGTTCATCATGGGCGAGGACGTGCGACTGCTCGAAACGGAGTTGGCGCAGTACACACGCGCGGGTTACGCGGTCGGGTGCGGGTCGGGGTCGGACGCCTTGCTGCTGGCGCTGCTCGCGCTCGACGTGGGCGAAGGCGCGGAGGTCGTCACGACGCCCTTCACCTTCTTCGCCACCGCGGGCGCGGTCGTGCGCGCGGGCGCGCGCCCCGTCTTCGTGGACATCGAGCCGCGCACGTACAACATCGACCCCGCGCGCGTCGTTGAAGTCATCACGGAGAGGACGCGCGCCGTCATCCCCGTCCACCTCTACGGCCAGATGGCCGAGATGGACGAGATTCTGAGCGTGGCCGCGGCGCGCGGCGTGCGCGTCATCGAAGACGCCGCGCAGGCCATCGGCGCCGAAGACGGCGAGGGGCGTTCGGCCGGTGCGGTGGGCGACGCGGGCTGCTTCAGCTTCTACCCGACGAAGAACCTCGGCGCGGCGGGCGAGGCGGGGCTCGTGACGACGAACGACGGAGCGACGGCCGAGCGCCTGCGCCGGCTGCGCGTCCACGGCGGCGCGACCGAGTACCACCACGATGAGGTCGGCTTCAACAGCCGCCTCGACACCTTCCAGGCCGCCGTGCTCCGCGTCAAACTCCAACACCTCGACACATGGTCGGGCGCGCGGCGCGAGCGCGCCGAAACTTACACGCGCCTGATTGAAGACGCGGGGCTCGCGGGCTTAGTCACGCCGCCGCACGTCCTCCCGGGCGCGCGCCACATCTTCCACCAGTACGTCGTCCGCGTCCCCGAAGAACGGCGCGACGCACTGCTCGAACACCTCAAAGCGCACGGCGTCGGCACGAAGGTCTACTACCCCGTGCCGCTCCACCTGCAACCCTGCTTCTCAGGGCTCGGCTACAAAGAGGGCGACTTCCCCGAGTCCGAGCGCGCCGCCCGCGAGACGCTCGCGCTCCCGATGTTCCCCGAGCTGACGCGCGCGCAGCAGGAGCACGTCGTCGAGACGCTCCGCCGCTTCTTCTCTTAGGCCGCGACGTTTGAGAGACGTGGCCGCCGCCACCGAACGAGGGGTATGATGTGAGCCGTTAATTCACGCGCATCCCGGAGGTGCCCCGTGCAGATTGCAAGACCCGCCCCGCCGCCCGCGCCGAAGAGGCCGAAGCTCATTCTGTTTGCCTGCGTCCTCGCCGCGCTCTTCGTCTCACACGGCGCCGCGGCGCAGTCGGGCCGCCGCACCGTCAAGAAGGTCTCGCCCGCCCCGGCCGAGCCCGCAAACGGCACACAGTCAGACAAGCCCGCGCCGCGCATCACGTCCGTCATCATCGGCGGCCACGACATCAGCAAAGAGATTAAAGAGCAGTATTCCACCAACGTCAGCACGGTGGTCAAAGCCTTCACGTCCCAGTTGAACGGGCGGCCGGGGCTGCTGATGGGCGTCGTCAACGGCGGCAAGATGACGCGCGAGCAGGCCGTCGAGCGCGCCAAGCGCGAGCAGGGCGCCTACGTCCTCTGGTTCGGCTACAACATGAGGATGGCGGGGCTGTTCGACAACACGGTCGAGCACATAGACTACGTCGTCCTCATGCCGCAGACCGCCGAGACGCTGACCGACGGGCGCGTCTACCCCGACGAGCAGAAGACGCACGCAGACCCACGCGCCATCATGCGCCTGCCCACCAACCGCCGCCGCGCGCGCCCCGACCCGAAGATGCAACTCGAAACCGGCGGGCGCGAGATCGCCGACCGCGTCCGGAACAAGCTCTGAGGCAGCAGGCAGTTGAAGGCCGTTCTGAAGCCCCGGAGGGGCAACATGTTTATAGCCCCGATGCTTTAATCAACCCCGAGCCCCGTCAGGGGCGACACGCGACATGCCGCTCCTCCGGAGCTTAGAAAATTAATTCAGCCTTGAGCTATAAACATCCCGCCCCTCCGGGGCTTCCAACTGTCTACGGCCAACTCCCAACTGCCTACTGCTTCCCTTCTGACAGGAGCCACGGATGACAAGCTTCAGGCTGACGACGCTCTTGCTCGCGCTCTCGACTCTTCTCGTCCCTTCAATCTCTCTCTCGGCGGCGCCGCAGCGCGCGGGCCGCGTGAACCGGCGCGAGTTGGCGGCGCGCGTGCGCGCGGAGTTCCTGCACGCGTGGCGCGGGTACAAGCGTCATGCGTGGGGGCACGACGAGCTGCGGCCCCTGTCCCGTACCGCGCGCGACTGGTACGACGAGCCGTTGTACATGACGCAGGTGGACGCGCTCGACACGCTCTACATCATGGGCTTTCGCGAGGAGGAGCGGCGGACGCGCGAGTTCGTCGTCACGCATCTCAACTTCGACCGAGACATCTTCGTCCAGAACTTCGAGATCACCATCCGCCACCTCGGCGGCCTCATCTCGGCCTACCAGTTGACGAACGACCGGCGGCTCCTGCGGCTCGCCGAAGACTTAGGGACGCGGCTCCTGCCCGCGTTCGACTCGCCCACGGGCATCCCCTACCGCTTCGTCAACCTGCGCACGGGCAAGGTGCGCGGCGAGGTGACGAACCCGGCCGAGTCGGGGACGCTCCTCGTCGAGTTCGGCGCGCTCTCGAAGCTCACGCGCAAACCCGTCTTTTACGACAAGGCGAAGCGCGCGCTCGTCGAGACGTACAAACGCCGCTCCGCGATTGGGCTCGTCGGCAGCCGCATCAACGTCGAGACCGGCGAGTGGACGGGGAAGACCTCACACATCAGCGGCGGCATAGACTCCTACTACGAATACCTCCTCAAGTGCTGGCTCCTCTTCGGCGACCGCGACTGCCGCCGGATGTGGCTCGAAGGGGTCGCGGCCGTCAACAAGCATCTCGCCGACGACGCGGGCGGCGAGCTCTGGTACGGGCACGCGGACATGCAGACGGGGCGCCGCACCTCGACCAGCTACGGCGCGCTCGACGCCTTCTTCCCCGCCGTGCTCGCGCTCTCCGGCGACACCGAACGCGCGCGCCGCCTGCAAGCCTCCTCGCTCAAGATGTGGCGCGCGCACGGCATCGAGCCCGAGCGTTGGAACTACCGCACGTCGAAGGTCGAGAGCGCCGGCTACCCCCTGCGCCCCGAGATCGTCGAGTCGGCCTACTACCTCCACCAACTCACCGGCGACCCGCGGTACCTCCGCGAGGGCGCCGAGATGTTCGAAGACTTCGTCCGCCACTGCAAGACCGACACGGCCTACGCCGCGCTCAAGAACGTCGAGACTAAGGAGAAGCAGGACAACATGGAGAGCTTCCTCTTCGCCGAGACCTTCAAATACTTCTACCTCCTCTTCGCCCCGCCCCGCGCGCTCGACTTCCGTGCCGTCGTCTTCAACACCGAGGCGCACCCGATCAGAAGGACGTGGGAACGCTGAACCGGAGCGGCAGGCGGTGAGCCGCCGTTTGCCTGCCGCCGCGCGGCGCGTTTATCCTCGGCGGATGAAGCGCCCCACACACGTCGCCATAGACATCGCGCTCGTCGCGCTCGGGATACTGTCGGCCGCCTTCGGCCTCAAGGGTTTTCTGCTGTCGAGCCGCTTCATCGACGGCGGGGTGACGGGCGTCTCGATGCTCGTCTCGGACATCACGAAACTGCCGCTCGCCCTCTTCATCCCGCTCATCAACCTCCCCTTCATCGCGCTCGGCTACAGACAGATCGGGGCGAAGTTCGCGGCGAAGAGCGCGGCGGCCATCGCGGGGCTCTCGGTCTGCCTCGCGCTCGTCCACTTCCCCGACGTGACGCACGACAAGCTCCTGACGGCCATCTTCGGCGGCTTCTTCATCGGGGCCGGCATCGGGCTCGCCATCCGCGGCGGGGCCGTGCTGGACGGCACGGAGGTCGCGGCGCTCCTCGTGAGCAAGCGCAGCAGCCTGCTCCGCGTCGGCGATGTCATCCTCATCCTCAACGTCTTCATCTTCTCGGCCGCGGCCTTCCACCTCGGCGTCGAGTCCGCCCTCTACTCCATCCTCACCTACTTCGCCGCGTCGAAGACCGTTGACTTCCTGCTCCACGGCATCGAGCAGTACACGGCGATGGTCATCGTCTCGGAGCAGAGCGAGCCGATCCGCCAGGCCATCATCCGCGACCTCGCGCGCGGCGTGACGCTCTACAAGGGGCGCCGCGGCTGGACGGACGCCGAGCAGGACATCCTCTTCTGCGTCGTCACGCGCCTCGAAATCGGCCGCGTCCGCTCCCTTGTCGCCGAATACGACCCCGCCGCCTTCATCGTCGTCTACCCCCTCTCCGACGTTCACGGCGGAGTCATCAAGAAGGCCGCGCTCCACTGAGTCGGTTGACCACAGAGACACGCAGACACGGCTACAAGCCTTGAGCCGTGTTTTAGCTGTGCCTCTATGCTTAATGCTTCCGGCCATAGTTGTGCGTGTTATACTCTCGCTTCCTCTTGCCGGGGATTTTTCGTTCACCCTTTACGACCGAAGTTCCAGCCCATGAATGAAGCGACCCAGACAGACGCCCTGACCGGAACCGTCAAGGGGCCGGGCGAGCGACCGCACGAGTATCTGGTCATCACGGCCGACAACGTGCGGGCGCGCATCGGCGAGTTCGTCTACTACTCTGCGCGCGACGGGCAGGCGGAGCGGCGCATCATCGGCAACATCACAGAGCGGCGGCTCGTGCGTAACCTCCCCGACACCTTCCTCTCTGACCCGGAGACGCCGCCGTCCGTCGTCTCCTCGCTCATCGGTCTGGAGGGCGAGGGCTGCGAGCTGTACGAGATTAAGGTCGAGACCATCGGCTACTTCCACCCCTCCTTAGGCGACTTCGTCAACCCGCGCATCCCGCCGCGCCCGGGCGACCCGGTCTTCCTCGCCTCCTCCGAGACTCTGGCGCAGTGTCTTTCCCCGAAGCGCGCGGGCGACGTGGGCTCGGCGCACGTCGGGAGCCTCCTGACGCGTGAGGCCGGCGAGGTGCCCGTCGTGCTCTCGATTAAGGACGTGGTCTCGACGCACCTCGCCATCCTCGCCTCGACCGGCTCCGGCAAGTCGTACACGGCGGGCGTGCTCGTCGAGGAGTTGATGCGCCCTTACAACCGCGCCGCCGTCCTCATCGTCGACCCGCACGGCGAATACGACACGATGCGCTCCATCGAAGACGACCCGCGCTTCCGGGAAGAGCGCGACGGCTACCGCCCCGAGGTCAAGGTCTTCACGCACGAGCGCGTCAAGGTGCGCTTCTCGTCGCTCACCGAGGCCGACGTGAAGTACCTGCTGCCCGAGGGGACTTCGGACAAGATGCTCCACTTCCTCTCGCAGGCGTTCCGCCAGTTGGGGGCGACGCGGCGCGGCGAGTTGTGGGGCTACCACGACCTGCGCGACGAGGTGAAGGCGCAGAAGTACGAGG
>JBEVJD010000542.1:0-5885 GCA_040510435.1 Pyrinomonadaceae bacterium
TCGAGCAGGAGTCGGAGCAGCGCCGGGGGCGGCGGGAGCGGCGCGGAGAGTTCGGCCACCATGTTGAGGAAGGCCGGCTGCTCTTCGAAGACGCCGGCCGGCTCGGTCTCGTAGACGGCCGAGAGGCGCGCGAGCCCGAGCCCCGCCCCGGTCATCCCGCGCAGGGCCAGCAAAAGGTTCCCCGCGCGGTCGCCGAGGTTCGAGCCCATCCCGACGTAGGCGCGACCCGTGAGGTCTTCGCGCGCGGGCGGCATCAACGCCGTCCCTCGTCCATCTTCTTGTTGAAGGTCTCGGACTCGGCGCGCGGGATGCTGAGCGTCTTCCACCCGGACGAGCGGAGGTGCTTGGCGAGGAAGACGATCTGGCCGGTGTGCTGGCCGTAGTGCGAGAGCTGCCGGTTGACGGCCTCGACGACCGTGTGCGGCTCGCCGCGGATGGTGACGGTGCGGTCGATGTCCTCGGGCTTCAGGGATTCGAGCGTGTCGAAGACCGTGCGCCAGCCCGCCTCCCAGCGTTCGAGGACGGCGGCGCGGTCTTCGCCCTCGACGAGGAACTCCGAGTCGCGTCGGCGGTCGGGCTTCTCGCCGTCCGACGTTAAGAAGTCCGTCCAGCGCGAGCGCATGTTGCCGGCCATGTGCTTCATGATGAGGGCGATGCTGTTCGACTCCGCGTCAATCGTGCGGAAGAACTCTTCGTCCGAGACCTGCGCGGCGGCGCCGTCGGCGAGCTTCTTCTGGCCGCGGAAGACGCGCACGGCGTCCTTCAAGTAATGTTCGGCGAGCGAGTCGGTCATGACTTTTCCTCTTCCGGTCTGTTATGGGATACCACGCGGCTACTTATTATATCTCTGCGCACGATACGTCAACGTGTTGCGTGCGGAGATATAATACCGCGGGTTCGGAGGCCGTCGAACGTATGTCACAGCTCTTCGCGCTGGTCTGGTTGAAGTGGACGCTGGTGCGCAACTCCTTTCGCTCGCGGAAGGCGGTGGCGGGGCGCGTGGCCTCCGCGCTCGGGGCGTTGGCGGGGCTCGTGCTGTCGCTCACGGTGGCGGCCGGAGTCGGCGCGGGCGCATACATGCTCTCGGCGTCCACGCGGGGCTGGGACGTGGAGGCGCGCCATCTGAACGCGGGCTTGGCGGTGCTGCTCTTCGTCTTCACATTCTTCTTCCTGATGTGGTCGCTGATGCCGCTCGCGCTCGGGGGCGGGAGCCGCTTCGAGCCCTCGCGGATGCTGCTCTACCCGGTCTCGCTCGGCAAACTCTTCGCCTTCGACTTCTTGAGCGACCTGATGAACCTCACGTCGGTCTTCATCGTGCCGTCGCTCGTGGCCCTGTGCGTGGGCGTGGGGCTCGGGCGCGGGAGCCTCGCGGCGGGGCTGGCGGTGGCGTTCGTCGCGGTCGCGTTCGGGCTGTCGTTCTCGAAGCTGCTGTCGGTGGGCGTCGGCGCGCTGATACAGGCGCGGCGGACGCGCGGCGAGACGGTGGTCGCGCTGCTCGGGTCGGTGCTCGGGCTGCTGGGGGTGGCGTTCGGCATGACGGGCGGGTTGGCGGGGAAGTTGCTGCCGCTGCTCGAAAGGCATCCGGGCTTTTTGGAGGGCGCGCGCTGGACGCCGCCGGGCGCGGCCGCCCATGCGCTGGTGCGCGGGCTCTTCGCGGGCGACTCGGTCGCGCTCGTCGTCTCGACGACGGTGCTGGCCGCGTACGCTGCCGCCTGCGTGCTGCTCGCGTACCGCGTCGCGCGCCGCACGGCGCTGGGCGCGGGGGGCGGGGGAGGCGGAGCGAAACGCGCGGCTCCCAAAGCCCCGGCGGCCGTCGTGCCGGCCGCCGCGCGCGAGGCGGGTTACGCGGGCTGGCAGTTGCCGTTCGTGTCGCAGGAGTTCTCGGCGCTCTTCGAGAAAGAGCTGCGCTACGCAATGAGGAACGCGCAGTTGCGCGTCATCGCGTTGATGGCGGTGTCGCTGACGATGCTTTTGAGGATGGGGCCGGCGGGCACGAGCGGGCAGCGTTTCCTCGGGCCGTTCGCCACGTACGCCGAGGGGGCGGGGACGGTCTTCGGCGTGATCTACATCTTCATGCTCGTCGCGCCGGTCTCGACGAACCTGTTCGGGTACGACGGGGCGGGGATGCGCGCGCTGGTGCTGTCGCCGGTGAGCCGCCGGACGGTGCTGCTGGCGAAGAACGCGGCCATCACGCTCGTCGCGCTGCTGCTGGCGGCGGTCGGCGTCTCGGTCGGCGGGTTGATTGTCGGCGACCTGTCGCCGCCGGTGATGCTCTTCGCGCTGCTCTCGTTCATGACGACGGCGGCGCTCGTCGCGCCCTTCGGCAACTGGCTCTCCATGCAGTTCCCGAAGCGCGTCGAGTTCGGCAAGCGGATGAACCGCTCGGGGCTCGCGGGGATGCTGCTGGTGCCGCTCTTCTTCCTGCTCGTCCTGCCGCCCGCGGCCGCCATCGCCGCCGCGCACTTCGCGGCGAGCCACGCCGTCAAGTATGTTATACTCGCCGCGTTCGCGCTGCTCTCGGTCGGTTTTTACGCGCTCGTGCTCCCGCGCCAGGGGCGTCAGCTTGAGCGGCGCGAACTGGAAGTCCTCGAAGCCGTCACCGGCGGCGGCGAGGATGAGCAAATCATAAATTGAGGAAGGGAGTCAGGAGCCAGAAGTCAGAAGACGCTCCGCGTCGCGGAGGTTGACGAGTATAAAATTTCGTTCTCAGCATTAGTGCTTTAATTCTGACTTCTGACTCCTGACTTCTGACTCCCTCCCTCTTATCCCAGTGACGCCGCCCGCGGGGCGTCCGGGCGGGTGAATTGAGAGCCCCGCCCCTACACAAATGGCTCGCAGAAAATACCGTAACCAGCGCCACGAGCCCTCACCGGTTCGTTCTTTTCAGGACTACCTGACCACGCCCGCGCCGCAGACCTCGCGCTCCGAGCTGATGACGCTCGTCCGCGGCGGCGAGGACACCTTCCTCGAACTCAAAGTAAAACTCTCGAACCCCGAGCGCATCGCGCAGGGCATCGTCGCGCTCGCCAACACGGGCGGCGGCGTCATCGTCTTCGGCGTCAACGACAACCTGCGCGTCGAGGGCGTGGACGACGCCGACGCCGTCCGCGACGAACTCGTCCGCATCTGCCGCGAGGACGTGTACCCCGCGCTCTTCCCCTTCCTCGACATCATCTCGTTCGACTCGGGCCTCCGCGTCGTCGCCTTAGACATTGAAGGGAAGCGGCGGCCGTACCGCACTTTGGACGGGCGCTACTTCCTGCGCCTCGGCGCCGAGAAGCGCGAGGCGTCGCGCGAGGAGTTGTCGGCGCTGTTGGACGAGTCGCGCCCCCTCACTTACGAGAACGTCGCCGCGCTCGGCGCCGGGGTCGAGGACATAGACGAGGCGCACCTGTGGAGCTTCGTGCGCGAGTTCGAGCCGGACGCGTACTCGACGGGCTCGGCGGCGGGCGCCGCCTACCCGACGGCTGAGGTGTTGGAGCGCGACCTGCTGCTCGCTGTGCCCGCGGCCGCGGGCTCTCTGACGGAGCGCGTGGCGCCGACCGTGGCGGGCCTCCTCCTCTTCGGCCGCGACGAGCGCGTGGCGGAACTGCTGCCGCGCTCGACGGTCGTCGCGGCGCGCTACGCGGGCGCCGACACGCAGGCCCCGAAGGTCGAGTCGGTCGAGCTGGCCGGGAACCTGCACACGCTCTTCGAGTCGGCCGTGCGCTTCGTCGAGCGCTACTGCGACCTCTGGGAGAAGCGGCCGGGCCGGGCGCGCGTGGACGAGCCGGCGGAGTCGCCCGTGGCGCCGCGCGCCAACTACCACCGCGGCGCGTTGACGGCGGCGTTGGCGAACGCGCTCGTCCACCGCGACCTCGCGCTCCCGGGCGTGACGACGCGCGTCAACGTCTTCGACAGGTCAATCGAGATCACCAACCCGCGGCGCACGGCCGGGTTTGCGCCCGCCGCGCAGCGCGCCATCCGCTACGGCATCCAGCAGCGGCTCAACCCGCAGACGGTCTCCATCTTCCAGAGCCCGGCCTACGGCCTGCGCCTCCACGCGGGCGGCCTGCCCATGCTCCTGCGCGAGTCGCGCCTCTTCTCCGGGCGCAAGACGGACGTGCACGCCGTCAACGACGAGTTCCGCCTCAGGCTCTACGGCGCGTGAGGGAAGAGGGTTAACTACAGAGACACAGAGACACAGCTAAAAGCAATAAGTCTTTAAAGCTGTGTCTCGGTGTCTCTGTGGTTAACCCTCTTTCAGTTAAACTCAACTGCTAACTGCTATAGATTCGGGAATGCGTTTTCGATGAAGAGGGTGCTGAAAAAAATCTCCGCCGTCCTGCTCGCGACCGTCGCCGGGTTGATTGTCGCGGAGGTGGCGCTGCGCCTGCTCTCGCCGCGCTACTACCCAATCATCCCGGCCTCGTTCGAGTACGACGCAGAGCTTGCGCACAGACTGCGCCCCGGCGCGCACCTCTTCGCGACGACCGACTTTCAGCAGGAGTCGGTCGCCAACCCGTTGGGCACGGCCAACTTTCAGGAGGGCTTCGAGGGCTACGAGTCTCTGGTCTTCGCCGTCGGCGACTCGTACACGCAGGGGACGGGGCTGCCGGCCGACGCGTCCTACCCGGCGCAACTCGACCTCATCCTCAACCGCGACGGCGAGGGCTTCTACGCGAAGCGGTTCGGCGTGGTGAACCTCGGCGTGGCGGGCTTCGGCGGCGAGCAGTCGCTCGCCAACCTCGGCCGCTTCGGCGAGCGGCTTGGGGCCCCCGCCTTCATCCTCTACCTCGGGTGCGACAACGACTTCGAGGACGACGCGGCGTTCAGGAGCGGCGACCGCCACCGCACGGTCGTCGCGGGCAACCCCGCTTGGGGGAGGATGACGGGGCCGCTGCGCTTCGTCTTCGAGCGCACGCACCTCGGCCTGCTCGCGCGCGAGGTTTACAGGGGGCGCGTCAGGGGCAGGCTGGTCGCAGAGGCCACGGCGGGGCTCGGGCGAAAGCCCTCGGTCGCGGAGTTGGAGGCGCCCGTGCTTGAGCGCCTGAAGGCTTACGCCGACGCGCGCGGCTCGGTGCTCGTCGTGGGCTGGAGCGACGAGTCGGAGTCTTACACTTGGCTCAGGTCATGGGCCGGGCAGCGCACAGTCGCTTTCGCCGACTGGGCGCCGAGGGCGAACTCCGTGAGGGAGGTGATGCCGAAGCTCACGCTCGACAACCAGCACTCGGGCGGGCACCACCGCGCCTGGGTCAACCAGATCATCGCCGCGGAGTTCGCGCGGCAGATGCGCGCGGGCCGCTGAAGGGCCGAAACGCCCGCGCGCAGTCATCGGCCAAGGGAAGTAAATAACGAGCAAAGGGAAGCAGTACACGGTACACGCCTTGACACAAACATCCTCGACGAAGGCTTCGACACAAACATCGGCGACAAGCAGACCCGTCTACCCCCCGGGGCCGAAGGACGCGTTCTTCGGCGCGGGGCTCCAACTCGCCATCCAGCGCGACCCGCTCGGCTTCATGGAGCGGCTGGCGCGCGAGTACGGCGACATCGTCCACTTCAAACTCGGGCGGCGGCACGTCTACCTGCTCAACCACCCCGAGCACGTCAAGGGCGTCCTCCTCAGTCACTACGACAACTTCCTCAAAGGCCGCGGCATCGCCCGCCGCGACAACTTCCTCGGCGAGGGGCTTTTGACGAGCGAGGGCACGTTCCACCGCCGCCAGCGCCAACTGACTCAGCCCGCTTTCAAACACGAGCGCATCAACGCCTACGGCGAGACGATGGTGAGGCTGACGGCGGAGGCGGCCGCGGGCTGGCGCGGGGGCGAGAGACTGGATGTGCTGGACTCGATGCGGCAGATCACGCTGCCCATCGCCAGCCAGACACTCTTCGGGACGCAG
>JBEVJD010000543.1:0-5634 GCA_040510435.1 Pyrinomonadaceae bacterium
CCTGCTTCGACATCTTGACCTCGCCGTTCGTCTCGACCGAGTAGCTCTCGGAGAGTTCGCCGCCCTCGGTGATGGTGCCGTCGAGGTCGTTCGCGCCGTAGTGGAGCGCGACCTGCCCGAGCCGCTTGCCCAGCATCACCCAGTAGGACTTGATGTGCGGGAAGTTGTCGAGCATGAGGCGCGAGACGGCCATCGTCTTCAACGAATCCACGCCCGTTGGGCCGGGCAGGTGCGCGAGCTGCGACCCCGGCGGGTAGAAGGCCAGGGGGATGAAGCACTGGAAGCCGCCCGACTTGTCCTGCTGCTCGCGCAGGCGGACGAGGTGATCTACGCGGTCTTCCACTGACTCGATGTGGCCGTAGAGCATCGTCGCGTTCGTCTTCAACCCGGCGGCGTGCACCTTGCCCGAGAGGTCGAGCCAGCGTTGCGCGTCGGTCTTGTGTGCGCAGATCATCGAGCGCGTCGGCTCGCGGAAAATCTCCGCGCCGCCGCCGGGGCACGAGTCCATCCCGGCCTCCCTCAGTTTCGAGATGACCTCATCGTCCGACATCTTGTAGAAGCGCGCGAAGTGGTCGAGCTCGACCATCGTCCACGCCTTCAGGTGAAGCTGCGGGTACTTCGACTTGAGCGACGAGAGCAGGTCTGTGAAGTAGCTGAAGGGGAGCTTGGTGTTCAGGCCGCCGACGATGTGCAGCTCGGTCGCGCCCTCTTTGACCGCCTCGCCCGCGATACGCAAAGAGTCCTCGATGTTGTGCGTGTAGGCGTCGGGCTGGCGCGGCGTGCGGAAGAAGCCGCAGAACTTACAGTCGGCGTAGCAGACGTTGGTCGGGTTGAAGTGCCGGTTGACGTTGTAGTACGTCACGCGCCCGTGCAGACGCCGCCTGACGGTGTCGGCCAAACGCCCGAGCGCCGGCACGTCGTCGGTCGCAAACAGCGCCAGCCCTTCGTCGAAAGTGAGCCGCTCGCCGGCCTCGACCTTCTCCGCGAGTTCGTTGAGTTTGGGGTCGTGTGAAAAGTCCATAGTCTTAAAATCTGTTCATAAGAGCCGCGCCGCCGAAGGTGGCGAGCAGGATGACGCTGACGAAGGCGTTCGTGGTGAAGAACGCGGCGTTCAGGCGGCTCAGGTCGTCGGCGCGCACGAGCGAGTGCTGGTAGACCAGGAGCGCCCCCGTCGCCGCGACGCCGGCCAGCGCCGGCACGCCCAAATCCGTCAGAAAGTATAACCCAACGAGCGCCGCGAACGCCCCCGCGTGCAACAGGCGCGAGACCCACAGCGCGCGCGAAACGCCCAGTCGCGCCGGGATCGAGCGCAGCCCCGCGCCGCGGTCGAACTCCGTATCCTGGCACGCGTAGAGCACGTCGAAGCCGGCCGTCCACAGAAGCACCAAGAGCGTGAGCAGCAGCGGCACCGGCGAGTCTATCGCTCCGCGCACGGCCACCCACGCGCCCGTCGGCGCGATCCCCAAGCACCAGCCCAGCACGACGTGCGAGAGCGACGTGAAGCGCTTCGTGTAGGAGTAGAGCAGCACCGACGCGAGCGCCACGGGCGAGAGCAGCAGCGCCAGCCAGTTGAGCATCGCCGACGCGAGGAAGAAGAGCGCAGCCGAGGCCAAAGTGAACGCCCAGGCGAAGGAGACCGACAGTTGCCCCGCGGGGATGGCGCGCGTGGCCGTGCGCGGGTTGCGCGCGTCGAACTCGCGGTCGGCGATGCGGTTGAAGGCCATCGCGGCCGAGCGCGCGCCGACCATCGCCAGCGTAATCCAGAGCGCCTGCCAGAGGGTCGGGAGCCCGGTCGCCGTGAAGCCGCGCGCCGCCAGCAGCGCCCCGAGGAAGGCGAACGGCAGCGCGAAGAGCGTGTGCTCGATCTTGATCATTTCGAGCGTCGTGCGGATGTTGCTCGCGGCGGTCTTCATCTCGGTCTGTTGGGTAGGCAAACTCCGGGCCGGGTCGTGGTTCAAGTTAAGACTGTTGCGAGGTGGTATTCAAACGGTGCGGCGCGGCTTTCCCGAATATTTTTGACCACGCCACTGGCAAAATGCCAAAGCACGCTCGCGCCCGTGGCTTTACGCCAATGCGTTAGCGCGGGCCCCAGTAGTCGGGCGACTCCTTCATCGAGGGGTCGGGGCGCTCCATCCAGCGCTCGGGGCGGTGCAGGTCGATGAAGCCGAACTTGCGGTAGAGTTCGTGCGCGTCCTTCGTCGCCAGCACCCAGCGGCGGAAGCCCTGCAAATCCGGGTGGCCGAGGATGATCTCCATCAGCCACTTCGACAGCCCGCGCCCGCGGTGCTCCTTGAGGACGAACACGTCGGCCAGCCACGCGAACGTCGCGTAGTCGGTGACGACGCGCGCGAACCCGACCAACTCGTCCCCGCGGTAGATGCCGAAGGGGAAGGAGTTCTCGACCGCCTTACGCACGACCTCAAGCGGCCGCCCCTGTCCCCAGTAGCTCTCTTCGGAGATGAACTGGTGGATGACGGACAGGTCGAGCCTTTCGCGCTCGGTGCTGATCGTGTATTCGTTACGATGCCACTCACTCATCGCTTATCATCCTCAACTCCTCTTCGCCCTTCCAGCGCGTGCCCGTCGGGTGTGGGATGCCGAACTGGTCGAGGAGGCGGAAGACGAGGTGGTCTACGAGCTGCTCGATGGTCTGTGGGCGGTGGTAAAAGCCCGGGCTCGCGGGCATGATGCGCGCGCCCGCGTGCGCGAGCCTGACCATGTTCTCAAGGTGGATGGAGTTGTACGGCGTCTCGCGCACGACGAGGACAAGCCGCCGCCCCTCCTTCAGCGTCACGTCGGCCGCGCGGTGAATCAGGTTCGTCCCCGCGCCCGACGCGACCGCCCCGAGCGTGCCCATCGAGCAGGGCACCACGCACATCCCGACTTGCGGGTGCGACCCCGAAGAGGGCTTCGCCGCCATGTTGTCGAGCCGGTGGAAATGTATCAGCCGCGAATCAGCGGGCAGCCCGACCCACGCGTTGACGGCGCGCGCGTCGCCGGCCTCGATCTTCGCCCCCATCTCGACGCGCGCGACGACGAGCGCCGACTGCGACATGATGAGGTTGATGCGCTCGACCACGCCGCTCGCCGCCATGTGGACGAGCGTGCGCTGCGCGTAGATCGAGCCGGAGGCCCCCGTGACTGCGACTGTAAGTTCCATCGGAGACTGTTTACGTCGATAAAGAATCTTACGGGTCGCGCCGCACGCGCGCAAGCAGGCAGGTTTCGGGCCTGCGCGCGCAATGTTAGAATGCCGCAGAAAGGTTAAAAGAGGCGGAAGCCTGACCGTGAGGGAGGGCATCTCAGCTCCCGGAGGTTGCTCCAACGAAAGACCTACGCCCCCCTCACGGTCGGGCTTCCGCCTGCGAGTCACACGATGGATTTGAGAGAACTGGAAGGGCTGCTGCGCGCCTTCAAGCAGGGCGAGCTGGACGACGCGGAGGCGGCGCGGCGCATCTCGAACCTGCACTTCGAAGACCTGGGGCACGCGCGCGTTGACCACGCGCGCGCCGCGCGGCAGGGCTTCCCCGAGGTCGTCTTCGGGGCGGGGAAGACGCGCGCGCAGGTCTGCGAGATCGTCGAAGCGCTCGCGCGCCGCACGCCCAACCTGCTGGTGACGCGCACCGACGAGGGCACCTACGGCGAAGTCCGCAACGTCTGCACGGAGGCCGAGTGGCACCCCGCGGCGCGCATGATTCGCGTCCTGCGCGACCGCACCGAGCGCGGCGCGGGCACCGTCATGGTCGTCACCGCGGGCACCTCCGACATCCCCGTCGCGGAGGAGGCCGCGCTCACGGCCGAGGCGATGGGCAATCGCGTCGAGCGCATCTGGGACGCGGGCGTCGCGGGCATCCACCGCATCATGGCCGAGCGCGAGCGCCTGCGCGCGGCGCGCGTCCTCGTCGTCGCCGCGGGGATGGAGGGCGCGCTCCCTTCGGTCGTCGGCGGGCTGGTCGGCGTCCCCGTCATCGCGGTGCCGACGAGCGTCGGCTACGGCGCCAGTTTCGGCGGCGTCGCGGCCCTCCTCGGCATGCTCAACTCCTGCTCCTCGAACGTCACGGTCGTCAACATCGACAACGGCTTCGGCGCGGGCTTCGTCGCCAGCCTCATCAACCGGAAAGTGATAAGTGATGAGTGATAAGTGATGAGTAGAAAAACAGCCCCGCGCGCCAGCCGCACCCGTCTTATCACTCATCACTTATCACTCATCACTCTCGTCGTCGCGTTAGCGACGGCGGGTTGCGGCGCGCGGCGGACGCCCGACCTCGGGCGCATCTTCGCGGGCGTGCGCGAGCGGAAGGGGAAGCGCCCCGTCATCGTCATCCCGGGCATTTTGGGGTCAAGCATCGTCAACCGCCGGACGGGCGAAATCGTCTGGCCGTCCGTCTTCCGCTCAGACGTGGACGGGCTGAGTCTGCCGACGACGCCCGACCTCACCAACAACCGCGACGAGCTGGTCTCCGCGCGCATCGTCGAGGCGGCGCGCCTTGCCAAGATAGCGCCCGAGGTCTACGTCTACCATCACCTCCTGCGCGCGCTCGAAGACTACGGCGGCTACCGCGAGGGCGACTGGGCGAACCCGCCCGAGGGTGGCGACCACGACACTTTTTACGTCTTCCCATACGACTGGCGGCGCGACAACGTCGAGTCGGCGCGCCTGCTCGTGCAGCGGGTCGAGGCTCTGAAGCTGAAGCTCGGCCGCCCCGACTTGCGCTTCAACGTCGTCGCGCACTCGATGGGTGGACTGGTCGCGCGCTACGCGGCGATGTACGGCGACCGCGACCTGCCGCCCGAAGGCGCCGCGCCTAGTCCGGATTGGGCCGGCGCGAATTTCGTCAACAAGATTTTCATGTTCGGCACGCCCAACGCTGGCTCGGCCGAAGCCTTCTCCGTCCTCCTCGAAGGCTACTCGGTGACCGAAGGCTTGCGCCGCCGCGTGCGCCTGCTCAACAAGCTCTCGCGCGAGGACGTGATGACCGCGCCCTCGATTTTTCAGTTGCTCCCGCACGCGGGCGCCGTGCGCTTCCTCGACCGCGACCTGCGCCCCTTAAGCGTTGACCTCTACGACCCAGACACCTGGCGTCGCTTCGGCTGGTCGGCGGCCAACGACCCCGATTTCCGCGCGGCCTACGAGCGCGGCGTCGTCCGCGGGCAGGAGGCGCCGAACGGCCACGGCACGCTCGCAGACCTCGACGCTTACCTCGACGCCGTGCTCGCGCGCGCCCGCCGCTTCCACGAAGCGCTCGACGCGCAGGGCACGGGCGACACGAACGCTCCCGTCAAACTCTTCGCCTTCGGCGGCGACTGCGAAGAGACGTTGAGCGCGCCCGTCATCTTTCAGGACGAGAAGACGGGGCGCTGGCTGACGCTGACGCGGCCCAAGTCTCTAAGGGGCTCGGACGGGCGCCGCCTCAAGCGCGAGGAGGTCGTCCGCGCGATGTACACACCGGGCGACGGCCGCGTTACGCGCGACTCGCTGATGGGCGCCGGCCTCGGCGGCGCCGCACGCGCGAGCGCGCTCTACGAGACGCCGCTGCCCGTCGCCTACGCCGCCTTCGCCTGCGACCTCCACAGCGACTTGCAGAACAACAAGACGCTCCAGGACAACGCCCTCACGCTCCTCGTCAACGAGCT
>JBEVJD010000544.1:0-26565 GCA_040510435.1 Pyrinomonadaceae bacterium
ATCACGACGACGTTCTCCGCGCCGTGCTCGACGAAGGGCGTGAGGTCTAAGCGGAAAGAGGCGTAGCCGTAAGGCCAGCCGCCGACGAAGCGGCCGTTGAGCCACACGGCCGCGTAAGACATCGCGCCGTCGAGGTCGAGGTAGATTTGCTGGCCGCGGTCTGCGGCCGGGACTGTGAAGTGCTTGCGATACCAGCCGACGCCCCACCACGCGAGCTTGCCCGTCTCGCCCGGGTACTCCTGCTTGAAAGGCCCCTCGATGCCCCAGTCGTGCGGGAGATTGAGTTGACGCCACGCGGAGTCGTCGAACTCGCGCTGCGTGTAGACGACATCGGCCCCGAGTTTTTCGTCCGCCTTAACCGGCTCCGGCGCCGCGCCCGCGACGAACTCGCCGCCCGTCGCCGTGACGCTGCCCCTCATCTTCTCGTAGCTCAGACGCCCCTCCGCCCCCGGCGGGTCGTCCTTCTGAAAACGCCATCCGGCGTTGAACGACACGCGGCTCCGCGGCGAGACCTGCGCCGCCGCCCCGCGCGCGAACACGAAGACGGCGCACGCCGCGAGGGCGAGACGGAACAGAACGCGGCCCGTGGACGAAATCGTCATTGATGCTCCTCCCCAGAAGGATGAACTGCGAACGCTGAACAGTAGGCAGATGGCAGTAGGCAGATGGCAGTAGGCAGTGAGCCCCGGAGGGGCTCGATGTTTATAGCTCCAAGCTGAGATTAACTTTCCAAGCTCCGGAGGAGCGGCATCTACATGTCGCCCCTGACGGGGCTCGGAGGTTAAATAAGCAGCAGGGACTATAAACATGTCGCCCCTCCGGGGCTTCCCGAACGGCCTTCAACTGCCTACTGTCATCTGCCTAAACTGCCTACTGTCATCTGCCTACTGCCTACTGTCATCTGCCTACTGCCATCTGCGTTTGATTCTCGTCTCCGGCGGGCCAAGATAGCTCGGGCGTTGGCCGCCGGTGTTGAGGACTATCTTGTCGAGCACGACGCCGGGGTCGAGCATGTGGATTCTGAGGACGTGCGCGCCGGGGGCGTCGAGCCTGAGAGTGGTGCTGACCTTCGTCGTCGCGTTCAGGACGTTCTGCGACCACTCCTTCGAGCTGACTTCGACGCCCGCGCCCGCGGCCAACTCGCGCGGCTCCCCGCCGTCCAATGAGTAAGCGAAGCGGAGGCCGTCCGTGCCGCGCACGGGGTGCGTGGGCACGAGGTAGAACGTCAGCTCGAACTCGCCCGCGCGGAAGAGGTACAAGGGGTATTCGAGCGAGGGCGCTTCGCGCGCCGCGCGCGCCGGCTCGACGCTCGGGGCGTCTTCGGGGAAGACGGCGACGGAGTCGCCCGTGCGACCCAGCCCCGGGATGACCTGCCAGGCCGCGCCCGCGCGAGCCGTCTTCGAAGTGAAGTGTTCAGCCTCGATGGAGACGACGCCGCCCGACTCGACGAAGCCCTTGAGAGTTTCGGGGCGCGGCGACGCGGGGTTGAAGATGGGCACGCGCACAGTGCGCCGCGCGCCCGCGCCTTCGACCTCGATCAGCCCCTCGACCCGCTCGCCCTTCGGCGCGCGTTCCCAATCGACCGAGACGAGCACGCGCGCGTCCTCGCGCAGGTCGCCGCGCGCGAGGCTCAACTTAACCCAGCCCTCTTTCGCACGCGCGACCCACGCGGCCGGCGCGCGGCCCGTGTTGAAGATGTCGATGAAGCGCGCGCCGCGCGTGTAAACGTCGAGCGCGGGCAGCGCTGCGCCCGCGTCGCCTTCGCGCAACGTCTCGGCGCGCCCCTCTATCGCGACGCCGAGCCCGGCCGCCTCCGGGGCGCTCCCGTTCAGGACTTCGGGCGGGACGGCGGGCGGCGTGCTCCTCATGCTCTTCCACTGCCCCGGCCCCATCTCGCGCGACATCATGTGCCGCCACTTACCGCCCGAGAGCTTCTCGTTATAGAAGTCCGTCTCGGCCTCGGCGAGCCGGTCGGCCTCCAGCGCGTGCCTCGCCCAGAGCCCCGCGCTCGCGCGACCCTGCGCGGCGTAGAGGTTGGCCTTCTCCGCGGCGAAGAAGCGCCGGTTGGCGAGCGCGGCGCCGCGGACGGGGTAGAGGACGAGTTGGTAATAAGCGTCGCGCAGCGGCGCGGGGATGTTCGAGTAGAGGCGCGTGGCGCGCGACATCAGCGAATTGTATGCGTCGAGCCGCGCACGCGCCTCGTCGCCGTAGTCGAAGTGCGCGAAGTCGCTCGGCCTGTAGGGCTCGCCCGGCAGATGCCACTGCAAGTGCTCGGGCTTGCGCGCGAACCCGAACCGGTAGTACTCGTCCATGATGGACGCGATCTCTCCCGCCGGCACACGCCCGAACTCGCGCGCCGCCCACTGCCTTAAAAAGTCGCGCAGGTTGTCGTGCCGCCAGCGCTCGGCGTCCTATGCCATCTGCATGAAGAATTCAGTCGCGGCCTCGGCGGGCTTGAGGTCGCCGACGTTGAGCACCCACAGCTCGCGCGCGCCGTTGCGGTAAGCCTTCCGCATCTCCTCCCAGACGAGCGCGTGCGGCGTCGTCTCAAGCCACAGGTACGAGAGCGGGCGGCCGAGGTAGGAGACGTGGTAGTAGACGCCGAAGCCGCCGCGGCGCGCGCGCTCCTCCGGCGCGGGGAACGAGCGTATGTAACCGAAGTTGTCGTCCGTGTAGACGACCGTCACGTCTTCGGGCACCTTCATCCCTTTGCGGTAGTCGGCGAGGACTTCCTTGTAAGGGATGAAGACCTGCGGGACTTTCGTCACGTCCGCGTTGGCGTGGCGCGCGAGCAGGGCGCGCTGGTCGGCGAAGATTTGTTCGAGGAGTTTGACGCGCTCGGCCGGAGTCTTCGGCCCCTGGATGGCGCTGTCGTGGATGCCGCGCATGCCGAGCGTGTAGATGCTCTCGAACGCGCCGTTCTCGCGCACGCGCTGCTCCCAGTAGGCGCGCACGCCCTCCGGGTTGCGCGTGTAGTCGTAACGCTTCGGGTCGTCCTTC
The DNA here is from genome assembly GCA_040510435.1 of Pyrinomonadaceae bacterium. Taxonomy (GTDB): domain Bacteria; phylum Acidobacteriota; class Blastocatellia; order Pyrinomonadales; family Pyrinomonadaceae; genus QHXN01. The sequence goes on from JBEVJD010000544.1 coordinate 3,001, forward strand.
CACTCGCCGACGTTGTTCCTGAGCATCGGCTCGGCGTGCGACGAGCCCATCACGATGGCGTAGTCGTCGGCGACCGCGCGGTTGCGCGGGTCGGCGTTGAAGGCGCGCGTCACCTCGTGCATCGCGGGCCAGACCGTGTTGGCCTTGAGCCTGAGCAGCAGCTCGAAGAGGCGCGCGTAAGTTCTGGGGCCGAGGTCTCCTGTCTCGGGCTCGAAGGTCTTCGCCGCCCAGGGTTGCAGCCCCCAGTCCTCGTCGTTGAGGAAGACGCCGCGGTACTTGACAGACGGCGGCCCCACCTTGCGTGTGCCGGCCGCGACGAAGAGTTGTTGACGACGTTCGGGCACAACGTCCGCCCACCAGTGCCAGGGCGAGACGCCCGCGGCCTGCGACAACTCGTAGACGCCGAAGGCCGTCCCGCGCCGGTCGCTGCCCGCCACGACCAGACCCACACGCACGCCGGGCAGAGGGTCTTTGACCGTGGCGATCAGGAAACTCTCCCAACTGCCGCGCAGACTCTTCGCGTCAATCTTCCCCTCGCGCGCGAGCCCGTCGATGAAGGCGCTCTTGCCGAGCGTCCCGACGAGCACGGCGTGAGTTGAGAGCCCGGCGGCTTCGCCGCGCACCTTCGGCCGCACGCCCGTCAAGCGCTCGACATCCGCCGCAAGGTCTTCCGCCGCGATGCGGACGACCTTGAAGTCCTCGGGCGAGACGAGCACGTCGGCCGCGCGGCCGCCTCGCACAAGCTCGAAGTCTCCCGCGCGGCGCGAGTCTCGCACCCATGACTCCTGAGCCACCGCGGGCCGCGCGCACACGAGCAGGAACAGCAGCAGCTTTAACCACAGAGACACAGAGACGCGGCTCAAAGCGCAGCCAGCGGCCTTAAGCTGTGTCGCTGTGTCTCCGTGGTTAATTTTCATTTTGTACACGAACCCACCTCTTACGGCCGGCGCCGACGGCGTTGCGGCCTCAGCCTGGGCGTCGGGGTCGGCGTCGGCTGCGCGGCGGGGGTGCCTTCGTCAATGTCGGTGGTGGCGGTGCGGCTGCGCTTGTACTCGGGCGCGTCGTCGGGCTCGTCGGGAAGTTTCGGGCCGGCGTAGACGACGGCCAACTCCGCGAGCGCGGCCGTCACGTCTGAGCCGAAGCCTGAGAGTGCCGTGAGTCTCAGGTGTCGCACGTTGACGGTCTGCGGGAAGCGAACGTGCTGCGGCTCGAAGGTCGAGAGGAGTTCGCCGCGCGCGACCTCGCGCCAGCGCTCGCCGTCGTCGCTCGCCTCGACGACGTAGCCGCGTATGTCGCCCTCGTGCTCGCGGTGATTCTGGCGGGGCATCAGGACGAGGCCGTTGACTGAGACGGCCCCCGCGAAGCCGACCGACAGTTGGTGCGGGTGCTTCTGACCCTTCCGCGCGTCGCCCGCCAGCCAGAAGGTGTTCGGGTCGCCGTCGAAGGCGTTGGCGGCGGGGTTCGTCGGCTGCGACTCGCCTTTGGCTTCAGCGCCGAGCCGCTTCATGACGCGCGTGTCGAAGTGGAGTGCGCGCAACTCTTCGGGTCGCACCGCGACCGTGGGGCGGAAGCGCGGCGAGGTCATGTAGGCGAGAAGCGACTGGCGCAACTGCCGCGCGGCCGGTCGCGCGTCGAGCCCCGTCGAGAGGTCGGCGCCGCTCACCAACAGGCGACCGCGGCCGACGCTGCACTCGAAGACGAGGCCGAGTTTGTAGTTGCGGTTCCAGTCGTCTATGGCCCAGACGATTGGCTCCAGAGCGCGCGGCAGCCGGTCGAGGTTGACGGCGCGCGCGCCGCGCGCAATCTCCGCCCACTGCCAGTCGAAGTTCGCCTCGGTCGGGAAGAGTTTGAGCGCCGGGTGACGCGTGTCGTTCAGCAGGCCGAGCATGCGGCCCCACGCCGGCCCCATCAAACGGTTCCAGAAGACGGGCACGTCGTCGAGCGGCGGGCTCGTCCAGTCGAGGTCTGCGCGGCGCGGGACGTAGAGCACGCTCCCACCCTCCGCCAACTTCGCCTCGGCCTCGTCCCAAGACCTTGTTACGAAGACACCCGGCGGCGCGTCCGCGCCCGCGTCCGGAGGGTAGAGCCAGAAGCTCCAATCGTTGGAGGCCGAGCCGCGCAGTGTGACGACGAGCCTGTACTGGCTCGGTGCGGCGAGCTTCGAGAGGTCAACGGAGACGCGACCGAGCGACGTGTTCTTCCCCAGAGGGATCGTCCGCGCGGGCCAACGTCCGCGCGCGGCCACACGGCCGTGCGAGTCCACGACCTGCCAGGACGCCGCGGCGTTCGTCAGGGGCGCGGCGCCGTAGTGAGCCACCTCGACCTCGGCCTCTAAAGTCTCGTCCGTCGTGAAGACGCGTTTGGTCAGTCGCGCCAGCGGCACCGTCTCCGAGTTGAAGCGGCGGAACTCCGTCGGAGTGACGTAGCTCTTCGGCTCCCAGAAGGGGTCGAGCAGGCCGACGAGCGCCGTGCCCTGGCCGACGTAGTCGTGCAGTTCCAGGAGTTGGAAGCCCGCGAGGCCGGGCGTGCGTAGGTTGGCCTCGATCTCCTCCTTGTAGCACGCGAGCTGGTAGCGACCCGACGCCCAAGCGAACTCCTTGTTCTTCTCTAAGAGCCCGTGCGCCCGCATCGAGTCGCGGAAGATTTCGTAGTTGCCGGCGCGCATGTAGCCTGTGAACTTCTTTATGACTTCGTAGTCGGGGTAGGCGACCCACTGACCCAGCTCGTGCGAGAGGACTGGAATCTTTATGCCTGTGAGCGAGGCGCGGTAGTCGCGGCCGAACCACGCGGACTGCCCGCGCAGCATCTTCTCGCCGAGGCGTTGGACGACGAGGTAGTCGGCGCCCTCTTCCGGGTCGGGAATCACGCGGTCGGTGTGGCCGGTGCCGGTCGTGTAGAGCCGCCGCGGGTCGTGGCCGCGGAAGCCCGAGGCCCAGCCGGAGAGCGAAGCCTTCCAGCGCCCCTTGGGCTCGTTGCTCGCCGAGAGCAGGACGAACGAGGGGTGGTTGCCGTAGGCGCGAATCATCCGCTCGGTCTCTTCGTAGAGCATCCGCTCCATCGGCGTGCCGGGGCTGATCTCGTTCCACATGCCGGGCTCGGGCTGGAGGTAGACGCCGAGTTCGTCGGCGGCCGTGAAGGCGGCCTCGGGCGGGCAGAAAGAGTGGAAGCGGACGTGGTTGATGCCCCACTCCTTGTGGATGCGGAGGACGCGCCGCCAGTACTCAACATCCGTGGGCGGGTAGCCCGTTAAGGGGAAGTCGCCGCCGTGGTGGTTGCCGCGCATGTAGGTCTTCCGGCCGTTGACGACGAAATCGGGACCTTCGGTCTTGAACTCGACGAGGCCGAAGACGACCTCTTTACTGTCGTCCACGCCGTCGCCCGTCAGGCGCACCGTCAGCCTGTGCAGGTTGGGGCTGAACTCGTCCCAGAGCTTCGCCTGCGAACCGAGCGGCACGTTCAGGACGGCTTGCAAGCCCTGGGTCATGAGCCCGCCCGGCGTGCCGTACTCGCCGGGCCGCGGCCCCGACTCGACGGGCGCACTCACGCCGCCGGCCGAGACCTTCAGGACGGGCGCGCCCGCGTCGCCCGGGCGCGTGAAGCGGGGCCAGTACTCGGGAGGCGCCTCGACCCAGACCACGATCCGGGCCGACCTCTTCGCCACGTCCGGGTAGACGCGCGCCTGCTCGATCCAGACCTCGCCCCTCGATGTCAGCTCGATGCGGCCAACGATGCCGTTCCAACTGCCCCCGAGCGAGTCCGAGACGCTGTGCGCGTCCGGCCGGTAGGGCAAAAGCATCGAGGAATCGACGCGCACCGTCAGGCGGTGTCGCCCCGGCTCGACCGGGCCGAGGTCGAACTCGTGCGGCGCGACGAGGCTGTTGTTCGAGCCAACCCTGCTGCCGTCAACCCACACGGTTGACTCCCAGCGCGGCCGCTCCATGAAGAGGACGACCCGGCGCCCGCGCCACGCCTCGGGGACTTCGATGTCGCGCTGATACCACGCCGGGCCGACGTAGTGGCGCGGCGGCTGCGAGAGGAAAGGAACTTTGACCGCGCCCGGCCGCGTGTAAGCTTTAAACTCCTCGCGCATGAACCAGAAGCGGTCGTAGAGCGAGAGCACCCACGGCGTCCGCGTGCTGATCTCGTCGCCGTACCCTTGAGCCTGTAGGACGCCGGGCAGCCGAATCCTCTGCGGCAGGTCGCGCTCGAACCAGCGCTCGCGCACGCCCGCGTCCGAGCCGTCGAGCGCGAAACGCCACTCGCCCGCGAGCTGCAACGTCTCGCCCGCGCGCGCCCCGGCGGGCCAGACGAGCGCGGCGGCAACGAGCAGGAGCCCGGCCCAGCAACCCTTTTTGAGTTTCATTGTGCCCGACATTGTACAGCCACACGCCTCACATAAGTAAAGCGGTTTTCTTCAGGCCGCGTGGTAATCTTTCACGCGCGCCCGCCGATTCTCGTCAGCCGCGCGCGGGCGCGGGAGGTGGTGGATGGCGACGCTTTTTCTGATGTGCGGCCTGCCGGGTTCGGGCAAGACGACGCTCGCCAAACAGATCGAGCGCGAGCGCGACGCGCTGCGCCTGACGCCCGACGAGTGGATCGTGCGGCTCTTCGGGGAGCGGCTGACGCCGCCCGCGCTCGACTGGTGCCGCGACCCCGTCGAGTCTGTGCAGTGGGGCGTGGCCGAGCGCGCCCTGCGACTCGGCGTCAACGTCATACTCGACTTCGGCTTCTGGTCGCGCGTCGAGCGCGAAGAGTTCCGCGCCCGCGCCGCTGCGCTCGGCGCGCGCTCCGAGGTGCACTTCCTCGACGTGCCGCGCGCGGAGCTTTCGGCGCGCATCGCCGCGCGCAACGCCGAGCCGCCGCCCTACACCTTCCGCGTCACCGAGGAGCAGCTCGACGCGTGGTGGGACTTGTTCGAGCCTCCGACCCCGGACGAGCTGCGGCCGAGGGATTGAGTCCCGGCAACACGCTCTGTACGCTCCCCCACATTAACGAAAACCCCGCCGCGCGGGCGACGCCGAACTTGTGACTTTCGGCGTGCGCGTGCCAAAATCGTTCGATTCATCGTGAGGAACGAAGGGCCGGCAGCTCTACGCCGAATGCGCGCGGGATTCGACGGATGCGGGCGTGCCTTGTTGAGGGACAACCGTGCGCTTTTACGCGTAAGTGAGAACAAGGAGAGAGGTCGGCCGGCACTCTATACATGAAGGTACTTATCTGCAAAGGCCAGACGATGGGCCCGATCAGCGGGGCGGACGAGACCCTCGTCACCTACGCGACGCAGTTGCAAAGGGCGGGCGTCTCCGTCTCGGTACTCCTGATGTTCCCTCACCCCGGCGACAGCTATTACGACCGGCTGCGGAGCGCGGGCGTCCCCGTCGCCGGGCTCGCGCCGGGCGCGACCGTCAACGCCATGCAGGTCGGGCGGCGGCTGGCGTCGAGACTCCTGACGGCCATGCCGCGCACGAAGCGCATCATCAAGCGCGGCAGCCGCCGCGTCTCGGGCGGCGTCGCCGAGCGCTACTACGAGCGCTGCCGCGAGCACATCTCGCAGTGCAGGCCCGACGTGATTCACGTCATCACGCCCGACCCCTCGTCCGTCATCTTCATCAAGGCCGGCCACGACCTCGGCATCCCCGTGCTCTACCAGGAGTTGGGCATCCCCTTCCACCCGCCCGAGTACGAGTCATACTACGAGCACTTCACCTCGGCGCTGCCGCTCTGCACGGAGGTCGCGGCGCTCTCGCCCGCGCTCGCAGAGATGTGCCGCGCGGTGGTGCCGCCGGGCAAGCACGTCTCGGTGCTGCCCGTGATGGCCGACGACGTGTCGGCGCGCCACACGCGCGAGGACGCCGGGGTCGTCTTTGGGTTCGCGGCGCGCGCCGAGACCCTGAAGGGCATCACGGAATTGATGGAGGCGTTCGGGCTGGCGCGGGCTGCGGACGAGGGCGTGCGGCTCTACGCGGCCTGCGCGGGCTCGAAGGTGGGCAAGATGCTGGAGCGTGCCGAGGAGTTGGGCGCGGGCGAGAGCTTCAAGCACCTGGGCGTCTACGAAGGCGCCGAGGGGCGCACCGACTTCCTGCGCAAACTGGACGTGCTCATCCTGCCGAGCCACACCGAAGGGACGCCGAACAGCATCGTCGAGGCGATGTCGCAGGCGATACCCGTGATTGCGACGGCGGTGGGCGGCATCCCCGACATGCTCGGGCGCGACGCGGGGCTGCTCGTCCCCGTGGACGACGCGCGCGCGCTGGCCGACGCGATGCTCCGCCTCGCGGGCGACGCGGGTCTGCGCGCGGCGATGGGGCGCGCGGGGCGCGCGCGCTACGAGGCGACGTACTCGCCGAAGGCCGTCCTCCCCATCATGCTTGAGACCTACGGCCGCATGCTCAAGCGCGAGAAGCCCGAGCCACTCCCACAGGCCGCCGCCGTCTGACGCAAATCGATTCACCACAGAGACACAGAGACACGGCTTAAAAACTTAAAGCTGTGTTCTTAGCCGTGTCTCTGTGTCTCTGTGGTGAACGAATTTTCCTCATACGGACTGACAGTCTCAACCCAAGAACCTTACGAAAGCCCTCTTCACGAAGCGCGCGTTGGAGGGGGTGAGGGCGCGGCGGAGCGTCCCCAGCGGGTGCAGGCTGAGCGCCGTCCAGACGTTGCGCGCCGCCGCCCCGAAGCGCCCGTGCCCGAGCGCGCGCCCCGTCTCCCAGACGAGGTGCGTCGCCATGTTGTAGGAGAAGGCCCGCCACGCACGCCTCCTCTGCGCGTCGTCGGCGCGTGCGCGCACGAACCGCTGCCACCTGTCCCTGTGAATCTTCGTGAGCGTCGAGACCATGTAGGCCGCGCCGGAAGTCACCTGCCCCGAGCGCGGGTTGCCTTTGCGGTAGGTGGCGACGGTGCGCGCGAGCGCGAGCACGCGGCCGACCTCCGCGACGCGCAGCCAGCAGTCCCAGTCCTCTCCCGGCGTCGTGTCCTGCGGCAGGCCGACGCGGAAGAGCATCTCGCGGCGGAACAGAACGGCCGGGCACGGGATGAAGTTCTTCTCCATCAAAGGCCAGAAGATGTCGCCCTCGGGACACTCCTCGGGGTACTTCTCGGGGCCCGAGTCGTCGGCCGTCCACTCCAACAGCGCCTGACCGTAGACCATCGCGGCGCCGGGGTCTGCCAGCAGCATGTCGCGCTGCTCGTCTATCGAGCCGCGGAGCCGCGTGTCGTCGTCGTCGAGGAAGGTGATGAAGGCGCCGCTGCTTAAGGCGACGCCGATGTTACGCGCGCCGCCGAGCCGCTGGTTCCGCTCCGCGCGGAAGTATCTGACGCCCTCGTAGCGACGGCAGACCTCCTCCGTCTCGTCCGTCGGCGAGGCGTCGTCAATCACTATCACCTCCACGTCACGCCCCGCGGCCAGCGCGCTCTCGATGGCGCGCGGGACGAGTTGCGGCCGGTTGTGCGTGGCGATGATGACGCTCACCGTCTCGCCGCCGACGGCACCCGTCACGCGCTCGGCCTTTTCAAATTCCGACTGACTCGGCCCCCCGGTGTCCTGACTAACATCAAACGCGTCCCGAGTTATTCCCTCCTCTTTAACTCCATTCCCCGGCGCGTTGCGCCCGCGGAGCGAGTCGTAGAACTCGCGATAGACGAAGGGGCGCAGGGCGCGCGTGGGCGCGAGCCGCAGCCCTGTGAGAAAGTGTTTGAGGGCGAAGCGGTAGTGGCCGCGCGGGCCCCAGACGGCCGCGCGTTGGAAGAGCACGTCGGCGAGTCGGCGCGCGGTCTGCCGGCGCACCTCGCGCCTCACGCCCGGCGGCGCGGCCGCGGCCAGCGGCAACTTCATCAACTCACGCTGGTGCCGCAGCAGGCGCAGAGAGTCGCGCGCGAAGTCGGCCGAGCCCTGCTCCGACCCGGGCGTCGGTCTCCGGTAGACGCCCACCGGCTCCGAGACCGTCACGACGGGGAACAGCTCCGCGAGCCTCACCCACAAGTCCCAATCGTCTATGCCGTCGAGGCGCTGCTTCAACAGACCCGCGGCGAGGATGGCGCTCCTGCGCGCGACGACGCCGACGGGCTGGACGAAGTAGTCCAACTGCAACAGCGACCAGAAGACACGCTCGCCCTCGGCCGCGCCGGGCGCGCCCACCTCGCCCGTCGGCCGCCCCTCCGCGTCGGCGAAGAGGACGGGGCCGCAGCAGAATCCCGCCGCCGGGTTCTCTTCGAGCTTCGCGATTTGCAGGTCGAGCGAGCCGGGCAGGCGTTGGTCGTCGTCGTCGAGGAAGGCGACGTACTCGCGCGTCGAGGCGAGCAGCCCGACGTTGCGCGCGCCGGCCACGCCCTGATTGCGTTCCAGCCTGACGTACTTGACGCCGGCCAATGTACGGCAGACCTCGGCCGTCTCGTCCGTCGAGGCATCGTCCACGACGATGATCTCGGGTGGGGTGGAAGAGGCGGCGCGCGCGCTCTCGACGGCGCGCGCGAGCAGGCGCGGCCTTGAGAAGGTCGGGATGATGACGCTCACTCCGGGCATCGTGCGTTCGCGCCCGCCACGTTCACACTCACAGGCCGCGTACGTCGATTCTATCAGTAGGTAGCAGGCAGATGGCAGTAGGCAGTCAGAACGGGGGACAGCCTATCGCTATTTGCAGATTCGTGTAGCCGGAAGGCGTTGGACACGGAGGCACAGAGACACAGAGACACGGCTTGTTGAGCTATTAGCCCCAAGCCGTGTCTCTGTGCCTCCGTGTCTCCGTGTTGAAATCGCTCCCGCCACCGACCCGACGGCGAACAATAACAACTGCCTGCTGCCGTCTGCCTACTGACTACTTCTTAATGTCGTAAGCCCACAGCGTCCCGAGGTCGCGGATGTAAAGTCTGCCGTTGGCGATGACCGGGTAGGCGAAAGCCATCTCCGGGAACGGCCCCGCCTGTTTGTGCTTCGGCTGGTTCGGCGGGGTGAAGCGGCCCCGCTCCCGGTAGCCCGCGGGTGTGGCCTCCGCCAGCACGAAATCGCCGTTCACGAGGTGGAGGTATAGAAGCCCGTCGGCCGAGGCCACCGAAGCCCAGCCGAATTTGTCGGCCTTCCACATCACCTTCCCCGTCTTGAACTCCACCGCCAACAACTGCTGCGTCGGCTCCGTGCCGTAGAGGTATTCGCCGACGAGCACCGCACCGCCGATGCCGTTCGGGAGGCCGCGCGTTAAATAGACCTGCTCCGCGGCGACGCCGCCCCCGTCCGGCTTCAGACGGACGAGCGCGCCGCCGACCCCGAGCGCGCCGCAGTAGACGTAATCGTCGCGCCCGACGGGCGTGAAATACTGCGCCGGCCCCTTGGCCGCCTCCTTGTAGCGCCAGAGGAACTGGCCGGTCTTCGCGTCAACGCCGACGACGCCCTGACTCAAGAGCTGCACGTACTGCCTGCGCCCCCCGCCCTGCACGACAATCGCCGACGCATAGCCCGCCGGGTCGCCGCCCGGAATCGCAGACTTCCAGACCAGCGCGCCCGTCTTTTTGTTGAGCGCCACCAACGTGGCCTCCGCGCCGCCGGGGGTCACGACGACGAGGTCGCCGTCAACCAGCGGCGACTCCGCGTAAGCCCACTCGCCCGGCTGGCCGCCGAACTCCTTACGGACGTTCTTCTGCCAACGAATCTTGCCGCTCTTCGCTTCGAGGCAGGCGAGGTCGCCGTCCGAGCCCAGCGCGTAGAGAAGGTCGCCGTCCAGAGTCGGCGTCGAGCGCGCCTTCGCGTAAGGCGGGTTCTGGTCGGGGTTGCCGACGTTGCCGACGCGCGTCGTCCAGACCGGTTTCCCGTCCGCGGCCGACAGCGCCTGTACGAACTCGTTCTCCATGCCGCGGTTGCTCATCAGGTAGACGCGGGAGCCTGCGACCACCGGGGTCGAATAGCCGTCCCCGATGTCGTTCACCTGCCAGAGCAGTTTCGGCCCGCCCGCCGGCCACTGCTTAAGGTGGCCGCCCTCACGCGAAGTCCCGTCGCGCTCGGGGCCGCGCCACTGGGGCCAGTCGGCGGCGGGAGCGGCCGTGACGGCGGGCTCCTTAACGGACACGGCCAGGGAGCACAAACAGAGCGCCGCGGCGGCGGTTAGTAATCGTAACCTCATCGTCTTCTCCTTCCAGCTATTCCTTACGCATTCCGTCCCGTTCCCTCCCCATTTGACATAACGCTTTGGACTTGAAGGCTCAGTCGTGGCGCAGCGCCGCCAGCGGGTTGACGCGCGCTGCGCGCCGCGCAGGGATGTAACAGGCCAGCAGGGCCACGAAGGCCAGCAGGGACGGCACGCCGACAAAGGTGACCACGTCGGTCGTGCCTATCCCCAGCAGCAGGCTCCCCAGCGCGCGCGTCAACACGAACGCGACTACCAGCCCGAGCACGACGCCGATCAAAGCCATCCTCATCCCCTGACTCACGACCAGCCGCACCACGTCGCGCAACGCCGCGCCGAGCGCCATCCGGATGCCGATCTCGCGCGTGCGCTGGCTGACGGTGTACGTCATCACGCTGTAGAGCCCCATCGTCGCCAGCACCAGCGCCAACACCCCGAAGGTCGTCGCCATCCCCGCCGCCACGCGCGGCCCCCAGTACGCCAGCGACAAATTCTGTTCCGCCGTCATCACGCCGAACACCGGCAGCCGCGCGTCCATCTGCGCGACCTCGCGGCGCGCGCCCTCGACCAACCCCTGCAAGTCGCTGCCCTGTTGCGCGCCGACCAGCAGGGTCATCCGCGCGCGCGGGTGCTGGTAGACGGGCAGGAACATGTACGTCTGGGTGTCGTTGTAGAGCGACTCGTAGTGACCGTCCCTGCTGATGCCGACGATCTCCATCAGCGGCGTGCCCTGCGCGAAGCGGAAGCGTTTGCCCAACGCCTCCTCCTCGCCGCCGTAGAAGCGGCGCGCGAACGACTGGTTGACGATGACGACGTGCGGCGCGTCCGCCGTGTCGCGGTCGGTGAAGTCGCGCCCGCGCACCAGAGGCATCCGCAGGGTCTCGAAATACTTCGGCGTCACCAGACTGCACTCGGAGTTGAGGCCCTGATTCGGCGGCGGGTCGCCCTCGCCCTCCTTCACGACGGGGCCGCGCGACTGGCGGCTGTCCATGAGCGGCATCTCGCTGGCGAGCGCGGCCGTCCGCACGCCGGGCAGCGCCTCGACGCGCCGCTGGAGTTCGGGGAAGAACCGCAGCGCGGCCCCCTGCTCGTAGCCCAGCAGGTCGAGGTTAATCATCATCGTGACGAGGTTGTCCGTCCGGAAGCCCGGGTCAACTTCGCTGGCCTTGCCGAGGCTGCGGATGAACAGTCCCGCGCAGATGAGCACGACGAGGGAGATCGTGACCTGCGCGACCACCAGCACGCCGCGCAGGTTCCAGCGGCGGCGGCCGTGGCTCGGCCTCGCCACGCCGCCCTTGATGACGGTGACGAGGTCAGTCCGCGAGGCCAAAAGCGCCGGGGCCAGCCCGAACATCACGCCCGTCAGCAGCGAGATCGCCAGCATCCACTTCAACACGTAGCCGTCCGGCGCGAGGTCGAAGTTGGCCGGGTACGGAACCGGCGGAAAAGAGGCTTGCGCCCACCCCGCCCCGAGGTACGCCAGCGCCCAACCCAGCAGCCCGCCCACCAGCGCCAGCAGCAGACTCTCCGTCAACAGTTGCCGCACGATGCGCCCGCGGCTCGCGCCGATGGCGAGGCGAATCCCGATCTCTCGTGCGCGCGTCGCGGCGCGCGCCAGCATCAGGTTCGCCACGTTGGCACAGGCCAGCAGCAGCACCAGCCCCGACACGCACAGCGCCAGCAGTCCGCCGTACCTCATGACCCTCGTCGCGCCCTCGTAGCGCCCCTCCAACTCCGTCTTGAGCTGGATTTTGGTGTCGCCGTTATTCGCGGGGTAGAGCTTCGCAAGGTTGTCGGCCACCAGATTCAAGTCCGCCTGCGCCTGCTCCGTCGTCACGCCCGGCTTCAGCCGCCCGTACACGTTGATCGACTCGTAGCCGCGGTCGGTCTTCCACTCCGCGCGGCGGCTGAACTTCTGCGCCATCATCAACGGCACCCAGTACCCCTGCCGGAAGTAGAAGACCGAGCCGAGGAACGACTCGGGCATGACGCCGACGACGGTGAACGCCGCGCCGTTGAGGTAGATCGTCCGGCCCACGATGGCCGGGTCTGCGCCGAAGCGCTGCTGCCAAGAGTAGTGGCTCAGCACGACGACGGGGTGTGTGTTCGGCGTGCGGTCTTCTTCGGGCAGGAAGCCGCGGCCGAGCATCGGCTTGACGCCCATCACGTCGAAGTAGTTGCCGCTGACGAGTTCGCCCCAGACGACCTCGGCCCGCTCGCCGCCGTCCGCGCGTCCCTCCTCGGCGCTCACGCCGGCCGCGGCCCACGTGAACGCGCAGAGGTCTGTGAAGCTCTTGTTCTGCTCGCGCACGTCCGCGTAGTTCGCGTAGGAGAAGCGATCCCAGACCTGCGCGTCCGTCTTCCTCCCCCAGTACGGCGCCAGCAACTCCTCCGGCCTGTCCACGGGCAGCGGCCGCAGGATGAAGCCGTTCACCGCGCTCAGGATGGCCGTGTTGACGCCAATGCCGAGCCCCAACGTCAGCACGGCGACCAAAGTAAAGCCGGGCTGTTTCGCCAGCATCCGCACGCCGTAGCGCAGGTCTCGCAACAGGTCGCTTAACCAGCGCGTCCCGCGCGCGTCGCGGCACAGTTCCTTCACCTGCTCCGGGCCGCCGAGGGCGATGTGCGCGCGCCGCCGTGCCTCTTCGGGGCTGTGCCCCTGCGCGATCAGGTCGCTCGTGTGCTGCTCAAGGTGAAAGCTCAGTTCCTTTTCGAGTTCCTCGTCGAGCTTTCTTCGGCGAAACAGACGCTGCCACCACGTCATGGGGGTTTCTCCTTCAGAGAGTTTGAGGCTCAGGCTTCAGGTCGGGAATCATGCTTCGGACAGGTTGAGGATCAGGCTGACGGCTTCGGCCAGCCGCTCCCAGCCCGCGGCCTCGGTTTCGAGTTGGGCGCGCCCCTTGCGCGTCAGGTGGTAGAACTTGGCCTCGCGCCCGGTCTCGGTCGCCTTCCAGTCGGCGGCCAGCAGCCCGCGGTTCTCCAGGCGGTGCAGCGCCGGGTAGAGCGAGCCCTGCGGCACCTGCACCACGCCCCGCGACGCCTGGTCGAGCCGCTGCGCAATCGCGTACCCGTGCACGGGCCCGAGCGCGACCACTTTCATGATCAAAAGGTCTAGAGTGCCCTGCGGCAAGTCCGATTTAGTCGGGGTCATCTATGATACCTCCGACTTCTACATATAACATCCGCACATGTAGAAGCACAAGGTATGTGTTACGAGCCGGCCCCGGGAAAGTTCTTGAAAAAAGCGGCCGGACTTTTTTGCCCCGGCCGCGCCCGCGTGTAAGATTGAGGAGCCCGACAGCCCCGCCGTTGCTGCTCTAAGTTTTCCTACGGCGCGTGGGTTAAGCCTTGTCGTTGACTTGGAACCCGGAGAGGAATAATGTACGAGGCGCTCCGGTTCTTTACTCTCATTAGCTTCAAACTATTTAAGCTTTACACACTCAGACCGTTCGTGTAGTTGCTATCTTCGGTGCCCTCTCACGTCGTACCGGCGCGGCCGAGCCGGGGCCGGGCCGCAACCCTCTCACTCAAGATCGCGGGTTCGTTGATAAGGAGCGTAGCCGATGTCTCGTCGCATAAAGCTCTGGGTTCTCGCCTGCCTTCTCTTCGGCGTGCTGGTTCTCTCGGCGCTGCCCCATCTGCTCGACGCCTCGCGTGCCGCCGCGGCCGCAGGCAGGTCCGCCCCGGCGGGCGGCGCGGGCGCGCAGCAAACGGCGCCGGCCGCCGCGCCGGACGAGTGCCGGAACGTCCCGCCGCTGCCGCTGCCGAGTTCATTCCTGCCCGCACGCCTGCCGCAGTTTCAGGAGCAGCTCGCGCGGTTCCTCCAGTGCCGGCAGTACGCGAAGCTGAGCTGGGCGGAGGACAAGGGCGTGCGCGACACGGGGCCGTACGTCAACGGGGCTTCCTACGGCGTACACCCGGCGGTGAAAATCTACTACTCGCCGCAGGTCTTCGGCTGGCTGAAGGACAAGCGGAAGGGCGTCATCCCCGACGGTGCCATGATCGTCAAGGAGCAGTACCCGACTCCCGCCGGTCGGTACCGCTTCGCCGCGCCGCCGCCGGTCGCGGACTGGACGGTCATGATTAAGGACGCCAAGGGCTCGGCCGATGGCTGGTACTGGGCCGAGATTTGGGACAAGCAGTGCGCGGACAACAACGACCCGCCCTTCGCCGTGCGCAACGCCGGCTTCGGCCTCTACTGCGTGCGCTGCCACTCGACGGCCGAGCGGGAGTTGACCTTCAGCGCTCTGTCGAACATCAAAGACCAGCCGGGCGAGCCTCTAACCTACTACGACGACAACTCCTGGTTCTTCGCCCCGACGCCGACGCCTAGTCCGACGCCGACCCCGCCACCTCCGTGCAGAGACACCGGCGGCCACACCGACTTCACGCCGGCCGTGCGCCACGACCCCGGCAAGAGCGACGACGAGGAGCAACAGGAGCAGGTTAAGCTGGCGCTGGCGGCGCCCGTCCCCGCCATGACGCCGAACCCGAAGTTCGTCGCCTTCTACAACTCGATCAGGCCCGTGAGCGACCCGCAGAAGTTGCCGGGCGAATCTTACGACCACGTCTGGGCGCGGCCGACCGCGCCCGGCAAGCAGACGACGAACCTCTTCCTCACCTCGGACTCGTGCATGGGCTGCCACAGCGCCATCACCTACAGCGGCAACCCGATGCTCTACGAGAGGACGTTGCAGGAGGACGGCAAGACCAGGACACTGGCGATGAACGTCTCGCCGTTCGCGGAGTGGCGCTGGTCGCCGATGGGGCTCGCCGGGCGCGACCCCATCTTCTACGCGCAGCTCGACAGCGAGATCGCCTACCTCAAGACGCGGCCGGACGCAGACGAGATGATCAAGATGGTCACCAACACCTGCTTCAAGTGCCACGGCGTGATGGGCAAGCGCACCCTCGACGCGGAGCACGGCGGCGTCGATAAGGGCGACTTCAAACGCGAGTTCGTCTACATCACGGACGAGAACGACCCTAACTTCAAGTACGGCGCGCTCGCGCGCGACGGCATCAGTTGCATGTCCTGCCACCGCATCGTCGAAGACAAGGCGCCGCCGGGCGTCCCGCCGCTCAAGCACTTCCTTGAGAAGGCCATCACCGGCGAGTTCTCAGTGGGGAAGCCCGATGAGCTGTACGGCCCTTTCAAGGACGACGAGATCGTCACCGACCCGATGAACAACTCGCTCGGCATCAAGCCGAAGCACGACCCTTACATCAAGAGTTCGCGGATGTGCGGCAGTTGCCACACCATCAACCTGCCGGTCGTTGACTGGAAGCCGCCGACCCCGCGCGGCACGGCCGCGGAGGGGCCGCGCCCCGTAACGCACAGCAGCCTCGAACAGTTGACCTATCTGGAGTGGCTCAACAGCGGCTACCAGAACGAGTACGGCAGCGGCCCGAAGGCCCAGACCTGCCAGGACTGCCACATGCGTCCGAGCTACAGCAATGCGAAGGGCACGCTCAAGGTGCCGCTCATCCAGCAGCCCATCGCCGCCATCGAGGACGACCGCTACCCCGCGACCGAGGGGCGACTGCCGGCCGAGAAGACGCACGTCCGCCTGCGCGAGAGCGGCTACGCGCGCCACCAGCTACAGGGCTTGAACATCCCCCTGCTTGAGATGTTCCGGCAGTACATGGAGAAGGGCTACGCGAACGGCGCGAACCTCCTGTCGAACCCCGTCCTCGGCGTGCGCCAGAACGACTACATGCAGTCGGTCGCCGACAATCTGCCGAACGCCATCGACGCAATGGTCGAGCAGGCGGCAAGCTCGACCGCCGAGGTCAGCCTCGCCCCCATCGCCGTCAGCTTCCGTAAGCTGACGGCCGAAGTGCTCGTCACGAACAAGACCGGCCACAGGTTCCCGAGCGGCGTCGGCTTCCGCCGCGGCTTCATCGAGCTGAAAGTGGTGGACACAGGCGGCGGGCGGGAGCAGACCCTCTGGTGCTCGGGCTGTACGGACTCGCTCGGCGTCATCACGAACGGCGACGGCGGCCCGCCCCTGCCGTCGGAGCTGTTCGACAAGTACCAGCCGAGGCAGAAGCCGGAGCGAAGCGACTACCCGGCGCAGTGTCAGAACGTCGTGCAGCAGCAATACCAGCCGCACTTCTGGGGCGCGCGCTACCCCATCACGCGGCAGAACCAGGTGCAGATTTACGAGGAGCTTGATTTGAACGCCGACTGCGTCTTCACGAGCAGCTTCATCCGGCGCGACTTCGTGGTCAAAGACAACCGGCTGCTCCCGCTCGGCTGGACGGAGAACGGGCCTTCGGGGCCGGACGGGCGTCCCGTCATCCCGAAGGAGTTTCTCGAACCGACGCACGCGGAGGGCGTGTGGGCCGACCCGCGCTACACGGACGGCAGCGGGACGAATCTGGTGCGGTACGAGTTATTGCTGCCGGCGGGAGTTGACCCGAAGAACTTGAGGGTGACCGCGACGCTCTACTACCAGAGCATCCCGCCGCACTACCTCCACGACCGCTTCACGCAGGCGCCGGACTACCCGGCCACGCGGCGGCTCTACTACCTGACCTCCAACCTCCGCACGCAGGGCACGCCGATGGAGAACTGGAAGGTCAAGGTCGTCGCCGCCAGCCGGCCGGCCGCCCAGTAAGTCGTCTTGAAGTGAAGCCCGGGAGAAGGTCGAAAATGTCTGTCCAAGCAATGCTCCGCCGACTGCTCATCCTGTCCGTCTTCGCCTGCGTGCCGGCGCTCCCCGCCTTCGGTCAGGGCACCGCGCACGCCGAGCCGCTGCCGAAGCTGCCGACGGTGCGCGAGCAGTTGGAGACGCGCGAGCGCTGGCTCAAGACGAGGCTTGAGACCATGCTGCTGCCGATGATGCGCCGGCACAAGGTGGACATGTGGATCGTCACCAACGAGGAGTTCCACCCCGACCCCGTCGTGCCCCACGTCGCCCCGCCCATCCCCTACCAGGGCCGCCGCGACTTCTTCATCTTCTCCGACCGCGGCACTGAACGGCTGGAGCGCATCGCCGTCGTGCGCTACCCCGAAGAGCCTCTGAGACGCTTCTTCGAGGTCTTGAACCCGCCCGGCCACGAGACGGCCGCCGCCCTGCGGAAGTTCGTCGAGGAGCGCAAGCCGAAGGCCATCGCCCTCAACATCGGTGGCACGCGCGGCGCGACGGGGAGCCTCACCTACGACGCACACAAGTTCCTCGTGGAGGCACTGGGGCCGGAGTACTCCGCCCGGTTCGTCCCGGCCGCGCCCCTCATCGTCGAGTACATGGACACGCGGCTGCCCGAGGAGTTGGAACACTACCGCACCGCCGTCCAGATTACCGACATCCTGACGCGGCGCGCCTTCTCCAACGAGGTCATCACGCCCGGCAAGACCACGGTCGGCGACGTGCGCTGGTGGTTCCTGCAACAGGTCAATCAACTTGGCCTCGACGTTTGGTTCCACCCCGACATCCGCGTCCAGCGCCGCAACCAAGAGGCCGGCAAGACGCAGCAGTTCCTGAGCGTCGCCGACGAGTCGGTGGTGCTCCAGCGTGGCGACGTTATCCACATCGACTGCGGGATCAACTACCTTGGACTGAGCACCGACTGGCAGAAGATGGCCTACATCCTCCACCCCGGCGAGCGGGACGCCCCCGAAGGTCTGCGGCGCGCGTTGGCGAACACCAACCGCCTACAGGACGCGCTCTTCAAACACATCAAGGCCGGCGCGTACGGGCACGAGGTCTACGACGCGACGATGGCCGACATGAAACGCGAGGGGATAGAGGCCATGATCTATTCGCACTCGGTCGGCACACAGGGGCACGCCCTCGGCGCGAGCATCGACTTCCGGCGCCCCTCGGCCGGCGCGACGCCCGAGCCGCCGTTCCGCGAAGGCTCCTACACCTCCATCGAGCTGAACACGAGCACGCCTGTTGCAGAGTGGGGCGGGCAGAAGGTCACCATCATGATGGAGGACGACGCCTACCTGACCGCGCAGGGGATGCGTTGGTTCCGGCCGCGCCAGACGAGCTTCTACCTCATCAGGTGAAAGGCTGGCGGCCTGCCGCGCCCGTCAACAAGATGAGTGAGGCTGAGCGCCAATGATTAAAGTCCCATCCCGGTTGTTCCGCTGAGTCTGTCTATAGCGACTTGGATTTGACTGAGACTATTGGTCACACCGTTAAGAGGCGGGCTGAGCCCGCCGGCCCAAGTAGAGCCGGCGGGCTCAGTCCGCCTCTCAACGCTCACACTCAACTGCCAACCGCTATAAACTGACCCGGGCGCATAAAGGCTCCCTTCACGCCTTTATGCGCCCGGCCTTTTTCGTTTGAGTTAGGCTGAGTCCGACTTCGCAGTCCCGCTAAGAGCAGCCGCTCAAAACTGTGTGACTCGGCCCATCATCCACCGCGGCCGCTCCGTTTTGGGAATGGGGCACGGTGACTTTTGCCGTGGCAGTGCTCACGTTGCCCGAGGCGTCAGTCACCTCGAACGTGATGGTGTACACCCGCCCGTTGCCCTTGCTCTTCCGTTCAGAGCGCAGTTGCACTGATTTGCAGTCGGCCGCAATCACGATGTCATTAATCGTATTGCCATCTCCGCCGCCGTTGTCAGGCTCATCGCTGGTCACGCCGGCAATCGTCACGCTGCCGACGCCGACACCGGAATCACAATTATCGCTCGCGCCGGCAACCAGTCCGGTGACGTTGAAGGTCGCGTAACTGTGATTGGGAGGCCACAACGTGACGGGGCCGCTGGTCGTAATGACGGGCGCTTCCGTATCCGTGACGGTGACCGTGAAGTTGCAAGTCGGGCCGACCGGGCTGGTGCAGGTGACCGTCGTGTCACCCACGGGGAAGAAAGACCCCGAAGGATGGTCGCACGTGACGGTGCCGCAGCCCGCGCCGTCGGGCTCCGTGTAATCGACAAACGCGCCGCACTCGCCGGGGTCGTTCGACACGCTAACGTCGTCCGGACACGAGAGGCTGCATTCGGGTTGGAGCTCAAAGGCGCCGATGTCTGTGCCGTCGCTGGTCGCAGCATTGGCGACGCCGGGGTCGTCGTACGTGCGCGACTTGCCGCGCTGGTCAAACGCGGCGCCGGCCGCCACGCCCGCGTCGATTGCGGGACTGCCGGGCGTCAGAGCCATCGTGCGGGTCGGGCCGCCGTTATCCGCCAGCGCCGCCAGCATCGGATTGGCGCCGGTCTGGTCGCCGACACCGCTGAAGCCTCCGGCGTCGGTGGCGACACCGAGGAGGTTGTGGCCGTTGCTGTTGACGGTTCCGTCAACGTTCGGGCCGGGAGTCGCAGCGCCCGTTGCGTCGCCGAGACCGTTGGCCGCGGTGTTACCGGCGATGATTGTGTTTTCCAAAGTCACACCGCCCGGGCCCACGCGGATGCCTCCGCCGGTGCCTTCGGCCACGAGGCGCGGCGGCTTGTTAGCTCCGCCCTGATTGACGCCGGTGTTGCCGGCCTGAGCGTCGTTGCCGCTGATCGTTCCGTGCTTGATGTTGACGGCGGCCGCGTTGTTGGTAATGGCGCCGCCGTGGGCGAGGCCGCCCGCGCCGTGGTTGCCGCAGTTAAGACCTCCGTCCGTCTGTCCGCCGTCGCCGCCGTTACCGCCCGCGGCGAAGTTGTTGGCGAACGTCGCGGTGTTGATGTTGAGGCCTCCGCCGTCGGCGAAGACCGCGCCGCCGCGCGCGCCGCCGCCGTCACCGGCCATATGCCCGCCCAGACAGGTCGAGCCGAAGGCGTCGCCGCCGTCGCCGCCGTTCGCTTCGGCGAGGTGGAACGTGGAGTTGGTCACCGTCACGTTACCGAGGCTATACAGACCGCCGCCGTCAGCACCGCCGCCGGGGTTGGCCCCGTTCCCACCCGTCCCCGAGTTGCCGCCGTTGGCTTCGGTGTCTTCAAAGGTACTGTTGTTGATTGCCACCGTGCCGCCGCCGACCCAGACGCCGCCGCCTTGAGCGAATCCACCGAAGCCGCCGTTAGTCTGGCCGTTCTGATTCTGGTCTCCGCCGTTGCCGCCGTCCGCGGAGCTGGCCTCGATTCGAGACCCGCTGATGTTCAGCGTGCCGCCTTCGAAATAGATCGAGCCGCCCCTGGCATTGGAGCCGGCAGCGTTGTTGAAGATGCCGCCGTCCCCGCCCGTGGCGGCGTTGGCCGTGAACGTGCTGTCCGTAATGTTCACGTTGCCGGTCGCAGTGAGACTGGCGAGGCCACCGCCCCAGGCATCGAGTGTGGTGTGCTCGTTGACGATGCTGTCGCCCTTGCCCAGCGCACCGCACGTCCGGACGATGACATTATTAAGCGTGAGGCCGCCGCCGTTGTTAAGAATGCCCCCGCCGGCACGGTTGCCGTTTTGTGCCGAAGGATTGGTGCTCGCGCCGCTCACACCATCGTCGGCGGCTTGGCCGTTCTGAATGACCAGTCCCTCGAAGGTGACGTTGACACCCGGCCCGATGATTTGAAACGCGCGGTCGCGCGAGGCGCCCACGTTCAGCCCGGCGGCGTCGATGACGGACGCATTCGGCCCCGACGAGCCGCCGCCGATGATGGTCACCGTGTGAAGGCTCGTCGTTATGTCCAGATCGCCCGTCGCCGCGGCGTTCTCCTGCGCGGCGTTGGTCAGTGTAAGACTGTAAGTGGTCGCCGGTTGCAGGTTGATAATCGCCGGGTCGGCGCTGACATCGGTGTTCGCAGCAATGATTGCGCCGCGCAAACTGCAATCGTTTGGTGCGGCCGTGCAGGCCGTCGCGGCAGCCGTATCGTCCGCCCGATCAACATCGAACGTTGATGCGAACGGCGGCATCAGGTTGGGAGCCGCGGGCACCGCCCGCAGCGCCGATACACGTTGGTTAAATGAACTCGAAGATGCGCTCGGGGTATACTTGAGAGACGCCCCGACCAAAACGCCGAGCGTTAAGAGCGCCCAGGCGAGTTTTCTTTTCATTGTTATGCTCCAACTCGATTAGCTTTGGCCTGTTGTTTTTGACAGCCACATAAAACGGGTGGGTGTTCTGCTCTCGTTGGCGAACTGCGCAGGTAGCGGGTTGTGCGCTCTGAAGGACGGGCGGAAAGATATGCCCGGCGGGTGCGGGTGTCAACGAAAAAGTATGCAGGTGTTACTTACGAGGTGTTTGTAACTCCGAAAGCGCGGGGACGATATGCCCGTCGGGTATCAGCGGCAATCTTCTATTCGTGTTCTTAGTTACAGGGCGGGCTCGGGGCCGACTCCGCCTGCGAGCCCTTCGAGAATGAGGCGCTTCAAATCGTCCAGCGTCCGGCACGCGTTGATCGAGTCCGCGCCGGCCAGCACCTTCAGTTGGTCGCCGTCCCGCGTGAAGACCGCCGGAAGCCCCACGCCCTTCGAGCCGTAGCGCGCCGCCAGCTCGTCGGCGTGCAGGAACTCAAGCGGACGGCCGAGCCCGTCGAGAAACTCCCTCCACTCCCCACGCATCTGGACGGCCCCGTAGGTGAGCGCGCAGAGGTTGCACGCGTACGTCCGCGGCGAAAAGATTTTGTGCGCCGCGTCGGCCAGCGTGTTGAAGACCCCGCTGTCTGCGTTGTAGACGAAGACCAGCGCAGGCGCCGTCCCCTTCGAGCCTTCCACCTTCACTCCTCGCGCAGCTAAATTTTAAGAGGATTGTCTGCGCCAAAATTCTAGTGCCCGCGGGACGAAAGTTCAACGAAGGCCGGCGGCGCGCCTTTTTCCCGCCGCCGGTTCGCCGTCCGTGTTAATAATGTGCGCATGGGCGGAGTGCTTGTGGCGTTGATGCCGGGGCCGGGCGAGCCGGTCGAGTTGCGCGAGGTCGCGGAGCCGGAGTTGGAGCCGGACTCGGCGCTGCTCGCCGTCGAGCTGAGCGAGGTCTGCGGGACGGATGTGCACTTGCAGCAGGGGCGGCTCGCGGGCGTGCCGTACCCGCTCGTCCCCGGCCACGTCTCGGTCGGGCGGCTCGAAAAGATTCGCGGCCGGCTCTTCGACGTAGAGGGGCGCGAGTTCCAAGAGGGCGACCGCGTCACCTTCCTCGACGTGCACCGCACCTGCCACGCCTGCTGGCACTGTCTGGTCGCCAAGGCGACGACGCGCTGCCCCGCGCGTAAGGTCTACGGCATCACCTACGGGCTCGCGGACACGCTGGCCGGCGGGTGGGCCGAGAAAATCTACCTGAAGCCCGGGACGCGCTGCATCCCTCTGGCGGGCGTGGACGCCGCGCGCTTCATGGCCGGCGGCTGCGCGCTCCCGACCGCACTCCACGCCGTCGAGCGCGCGGACATCCCCATCGGCTCCACGGTGCTCGTGCTCGGCTCCGGCCCCGTCGGGCTCTCGGCCGTCGCACTGTCGCTGATGCGCGGCGCGGCGCGCGTCCTCTGCACGGGCGCCCCGGCGCAAAGGCTTGCGGCCGCGCGCGAGATGGGCGCCGCGGCCACGCTCGACGTGACCCTGCACACAACCGAGGAGCGCGCCGCGTGGGTCCTGGGCGAGACCGAGGGGCGCGGCGCCGACGTGTGCATCGAGGCGACGGGCTCACCCGGCGCGGTCGTCGAGGCGATGCGCTACGCGCGCGACGCCGGCACCGTGGTCGTCGTCGGGCAGTACACGGATCACGGCGAGGTCGCCTTCAACCCGCACCTCGACCTCAACCGCAAGCACCTCGACGTGCGCGGCTGCTGGGGCTCGGACTTCTCACACTTCTACCGCGGCGCGCGGCTCATGGCCGACGCGACGCGCTCCGCCCCGTGGTCGCGGCTCGAACTGGAGACGTACCCGCTCGCTCGCGCGGGCGAGGCGCTCGCGGCCGTCGCCTCGTCACGCGTCGTCAAGGCGCTCATCGACCCGCGCGCCTGACAGAAGCGTCCGTTACCTCTCCCGAGCGATAATTCGGCGGCGCGAATTGTTCGAGCCGCCAACAAACGCGCCCCCACGTCGCCAACAAAAACATTGACGTTTACCAGACCCGGTGTTACTTTACCGACCGTTCGGTAGCCATTCGCCCAAGTCTCGGGCACAAGGTCAATTCCCTTTAGGTCTCTTTAAGGCTCGTCGCCGCCGCTCGCCCTCGCCCGAACCCCGCACACGGGGTCTTGGCTGCCCGACCGTCAACACTTCGCTGCAAGGAGATTACTGCTATGAGAAGCCTGACTCAGTTCTGCCTGGCGGCCTTCCTCGTGCTCGCCGCCGGAGTCTCCCCGGCGTTCTCGCAGGCGTCGAGCTCGACCGCGGAGCTGCGCGGACAGGTCACCGACTCGGCCGGCGCGGCCGTCCCCAACGCGGCCGTCACCATCACCGACCTCGGCAAGGGCACGAGCCGCACGACCAACACCGACGAAGAGGGCAACTACGTCTTCCTCAACCTGCTGCCCAGCACTTACGAACTGAAGGTCGCGGCGGCCGCGGGCGGCTTCGCGCCCGGCTCGACGCGCGTCGAGCTGACGGTCGGCCAGCAGGCCAACCTCCCCTTCCAGCTCGGGGCGCAGGGCA
>JBEVJD010000545.1:0-6051 GCA_040510435.1 Pyrinomonadaceae bacterium
ATGCCGAGGTAGATGCGGCTCTGCCCGTTCTCCTCCTCGGCCTGTGACAGCGTGGTGAAGCTGCGGGGGACGAGCGGCCGCGGCACGCCCCCGTTGTCTAAGGTCACGCCGTTGAACTCGTCGGAGACGAAGGTGAACGCGATGCGGTCGGTGCCGTAGAAGTTCCGAAGCGTCTGGAAGAGCGCCCCGCCGAAGACCGCGTGCCCCGAAGGATACGCGGGGAAGGGCGGGGTGAAGTTCGGCCCCGTCAGGTTCGAGGCGGGCGCGCCGAGCGGCGAGAAGGTCAGGTCGCCGGCCGTGTCCGGGTTGCCGTCGCCTAAGCCCGTCGGCCCGGTGCCGGGGTCGGCCTCGCGGATGCCGGTGATGGGGCGCCAGACCTGGTAGTGGAACTTCGACTCCCACGACGCCACCCCGGCGTCGGCCAGCGCCGTGTTGACGAGCGCCAGCAGCCGCGCCGTCTCGACGGCGTCCGAGCGCATCTGCCGCGCGATCTGCACGGCGATCTGGTTGTAGAGCCGGGGCGGCGCGCAAAGGCTCGGCGTGCCGTCATAGGCCCAGTAGATGCCGATCTCGGTCTGCTCCGCGGTGCGCTCGGTCGGGGTCGTGATGCCGTCGCCGCCGAGGCGCTTGACCTCTTCGAAGGCCGCGGCGTACTGGGGGCTCGTCATCGCGGGCGGGGGCGGGGTGCGGAACTGCGAGGCGGACTGCATGACGAACGGCGTGACCCCGCCCCAGTGCGCGCCGAGCGCGAGCGGAATCATACTGATCGGGTCTTGGCGCCACTTCCCCGGGTCGTTGCTCGTGAAGAATTCGATGCCGACGCGCGGCTCGGCGTGCTGCGAGCCGTCGGCGGCGCGCATCGCCAGAATCGCCGCCGCCGCAGCTTGGCCGACGGCGATGCCGTCCGACTTCTGGCGCCCGTCCTTAATCCGCCCGAGGTCTTCGACGAGCAGGGCGGTGCAGGCGGCGGCCTGCGAGGGGAACATCGCGTTGAGCGTGTCGTGCGCGGCCTGCGCGATGGCGGCGTCCACGGAGGCGCTGGGGCTGGCCTTGGGTAGGCCGACGTAACCACGATAGCCGCCTTTGATGGCGTTGACGGCCTCGAAGATGGCGATGTGGACGATGGCGACGGCGCGTGCGGAGCGGCCCGGCCCGAGCTGTTCGCCGAAGATGCGCGGGTCGCCGACGGGGACGGGGGTGTGGTCGAGCCCGCTGGAGTTGACCGCGATCTCGTTCCAGTGGCGGAGCCGAGTCAGGGTGTCATGCGGCGAAGAGTGTTTCGGCCGGGCGGGCTGAGCCGAAGCAGATTTGTAGCGCGGCCCCCACGCTTCGTCGGCGCGGCGTGAGGCCCCCTGCGGCCAGGCGGGGACGGCCATGCAGAGGACGAGGAAGATTAAGGTTGGGAACGACAGGCTCCGATTTTTCTGCTTGTTCATATGTACTCCTCTTCAAGCGGGTCACGGCTCGGTAAGGACTTGTCCGGGGCACTTCACGTTTAAGGCGGGGGGCAGTCCGAAACTACCGGCGGGGCGGGGGAGCGACGCGCAGGGGGTTTGCGGCCCTGGAGCAAAAGGGACTTGAAGCTAAGCCAAACCGGCCGCCAAGTCAATAGGTGCTCGACGAGAACGGCCCGTCGCTTTCCCGTGCGAGGCAGGCGCGTCACTGCGACGCCGCAACGCCTACGCAGCCTTGGCGGCTGTCGTTAGTTCGGAGAAGCTGAGGTTGAGGATGGGGTACTGGCGCCAGTCCTTGTAGTCGTAGTGCCACCACTCGGGCTCGTATGGGGCGAAGCCTTCGGCCTCCATCGCGGCGCGGAGCAGGTCGCGGAGGCGGCGCTGCTCGGGCGTGCCGCCGGGGTAGTTGATGTGCGAGCGCTCCGACATCTCGTCGTACTCGCCGGGCATCGAGACCTGGCGGCCGGTTTTCAGGTCGTAGAGCGTGAGGTCGACGGCGCAGCCGCGGTTGTGGCGCGAGCCCCGGGCGGGGTCGGCGACGAACTGCTTCTTGTCGGCGGGCGTGATGTCCCAGAAGAGCTTCGTCACCGACCAAGGCCGGTAGCCGTCGAAGACCGCGAGCCCGTACCCCTTCTGTCTCAGCGCGAGGCTCACGCGCACCAGCGCCTCGCCGGCCGGGCGTTGCAGGAACGCGCGCGCCTCGGTGTAGACGGCCCGCCCCGTGAAGTTGTTCGCGGTCGCATAGCGCACGTCGAGCTGAATCGCCGGGTCGAGCTTTATCAACTCGACGAGGTCGGGCTTGCGGAACGTGCCCTCCTCTTTGGGCGGCCCCGGCGCCACTTGCGCCTGTTGCCCGAAGGCGTGCGAGGAGAGAAGCGCGAGCGCGCACAACAGTAGTGTGAGCGTCCGCCGGACTTGGATGAAGTTCGCGGTGTATCTCATCGTCCTCCTCACTGCGACCAGGGCTTCGGCTTGCGCTCCCAGCGGTGCGCGCGCAACTCTTCGAGCAGTTCGGCGGGGAGCGGGCCGGCGTCGCTCGCGGCGGCGTTCGCCTCGACGTTTTTGAGCTTGCGCATGCCGGGGATGATGGTCGAGACCGTCGGGTTCGAGAGGATGAAGCGGAGGGCCATCTCGGGCAGCGTCATCCCGGCGCGCTCGGCCAGGGGCTTGAGCGCGTCGGCGCGCTCGACGCTGGGGATGAGGTTCTCGGGGACGAAGTAGGTGTTGCGCCAGTCGCCCTCGGGCCAGGTGCTCTCTCTGGTGAGCGTGCCGGTCAGCGTCCCCTCGTCGAAGGGAACGCGCGCGATGACGGCCACGTCCATCTCGCGGCAGGCGGGGAACAGGTCGTCCTCGGGGTTCTGGTCGAAGATGTTATAGATGACCTGCACGGCGTCGATGAGTCCCGTCTGGACGGCGCGCACGCCGTTCCAGGGCTCCCAGCGGTTGATGCTGATGCCGACCGCGCCGACGAGCCCCTGCGAGCGCAGCTCGTCCATCTTCTTCGCCCAGCGGTCGTCCTCAAGCCACGAGTCTTCCCAGACGTGGAACTGCATCAGGTCAACGCGTTCGAGCCCGAGGTTCTTCAAGCTCAGGTGGACGTACTCCTCGACGTAGTCGGGCGGGAAGGCGTCTTCGAGCGTGGAGTCGCGCAGGCTGGGCCACTTCCGGTTCTTCGGCGGCACCTTCGACGCCGTGTAGAGCCGCCGGTCGGGGTTCGCGCGCACCAGCTCGCCCAGCAGCCCCTCGCTGTGACCCTCGCCGTAGACGAAGGCCGTGTCGAAGAAGTTGATGCCGAGGTCTACGGCGCGCTGGAGCGAGCGCAGGGACTCCTCGTCGTCCGACCCGCTCCAGCCGCCCATGCCCCACATGCCGTAGCCGACCTCGCTCAGTTCCCAGCCGGTGCGTCCGAATCTTCTATACCTCATCGTCCCTCCGTGGATACATCCATCCGTGATTTCGTCCCCGCCACAGTCCGTTTCGTCACGCCCCACGCGGCGCCCGTCCCTGGCCGGGTCGTTTCGTCACAAATGAATTGGCCTTTGATCCAAACGGCCGCATGCTTGCGCGTTAATAAGGTTCGGGAGTGCGACCCGGAAAAAGGAACCGCCCCCGAAGATTTTTTGAAACCTACAGTAGGGCCGCGCCACTAACAGTGGCGAGAACGGCCAAGCCCGAGCGTCGCCCGACGCTAAGAACGAACCGAGGGGGCGGCCCGCGCGTTAAAAGCCATGAACTCCTGTGGTGAACGCCGGACGATATTGTAAGCGAAAAAAAAGTTGCCACGAAATCCGGGCGGGTGGTGTTTCGGGAATAGTTGAAGCCTTTAGCTGTTGGCGTAAACGCTAAGGTCTGCGGGCCGCGGGGCTCGCTTGAAAAAGGCGGGTAGGGTTATGAAGCACAGATCAGTCATCGCGTTCGTCATCGTTGCCGCGGCGCTCTTTTCGCTGCCGCAGCTCTCGCACGACCTACAGGCGCTCAAGGGCGCGGTCGGGGCGCGGCTGCACCGCGAACTCCTCCACGCGTTCCTGAGCATGCCCGCGGGCGAGCCGGTCTCCGCTGCCCCGGCCGCGCGCCCGGCCGAGACGCTGCTCGCCTCCTGCCCGCAGGAGAGGTCGGGCTCCGAGGGCGTCAAGGGCCGCAGGGCCGCCGCGAGTGGTCGCGCCGCCGAGAAGACGTTCGAGCAGCACGCGATGATCGGCGACCCCATCAACGACCCCCTCGTTCAGGGGGCGAAGACCGGCAGCAAGGACGCGGCCGACAACATCATCGCTGCGCTGCCCGAGCTTAAGGTCGAGACAGAGGTCGCAATGATCATCCCGCCGGACAGCGGCATCGACCCGCGCGCGCTCTCGAACGCGCTCGCTTCGAGGGACGCGGCGCGCGTGGAGGCGAACGAGTTCCGCCGCGTCGAGGCCGAGGGTCTGCGCGTGGCCTACGTCGCGGCGGCGGCTCGCTTCGACGCGAAGGGCGCCGAGTGGCAGAAGTCGGCCGAGGAAGTCCTGCGTAATCTCAACGGGTCGCGTCCCGGCACATACGAGTTCCGCGTCGTGCGCGACGGCGCCAAGACGAAGGTGCTGAAGTTCAAGTGCGCCGAATGCCCGGCCCCCGCGCCGCGCGCGCCGCGCCCGCCTCGCCAGGTCGCGTCGGGCTTGCCGCTGCCCTCGCCGGTCGCGCCGGCCGAGACGGCGGGCGAGTAAGTTTCAGACGGGCGAGGCGGCCGTCAGCCTCGCCTCTTAACAAATCTTTGACGGCGCCGCTCAAGCGCCTTGAAGACATGCGGGGCGGGGCTTCCACAGCCCCCGTCCCCGGAACAGGCGGGACGGCAGGCCGGGACGGATAAACCCCTCCGCATCGCTCCCGGACTAAGAAGAAAAACTGACAGGCAGATGCGCCCGACGGCGGGCGTAGCCGGAGCCCTCCGCGTGTGGGGCGCGGGCCGCAGTGTGCCGAGCGCCGCCCCTGCCTTGAGTCGGAACGAATCTCATGAACATCCTTCAAAGAGTCGCGCTGCTTTGCGCCGTGGTCTTCACACTGACTCCCTCGGCGTTAGCGCAGACCGTCGCCGCCCCGACGCCGCAGGTGGCGAAGGCGGCTTCGCCGACCCCCGTCCCCGCCTCGTCGCCCGCGCCTTCGCCTTCACCGGCAGCGCCCGCGGCGGCGGCCCCGGCCCCGAAGGCCGCGCCGAAGGGCGTGCCCGCGCTCCCGCCCGAGAAGGCGCAGCCCGTCCGCGTCGCGCGCTTCGAGAAGGCGCCCGTCATCGACGGCAAACTCGACGACGACATCTGGAAGACGGCGGCCGTGCTCAAGGACTTCTACCAGATCAACCCCGGCGACAACATCGCCCCGTCGAAGCCGACCGAGACGCTCATCGGTTACGACTCGAAGTTCCTCTACATCGCGTTCCACTGCTTCGACGAGCCGGACAAGGTGCGCGCCACGCTCCCCAAGCGCGACGACGTGATGAACAACGACGACAGCATCCGCATCATGCTCGACACCTTCAACGACCGGCGCAAGGCGTACGTGCTCGTCTTCAACCCGCTCGGCGTGCAGCAGGACGGCATCCGCACCGAGGGCATGGGCGCCGACTTCAGCGTGGACATCGTCATGGAGTCGAAGGGCTCGATTACCTCGGACGGCTGGGTCGTCGAGGTGGCGGTGCCTTTCAAGTCTCTGCGCTACGAGGCGGGCAAGGGAAAACTCTGGGGGCTCCAAATCTTCCGGCGCATTCAACGCTTCGACGAAGAGGACTCGTGGATGCCCATCTCGCGTGACGTGGCGGGCCTGATAAATCAGAGCGGACACATCACCGGGCTCGAAGACATCTCGACCGAGCGCACGCTTGAGCTGATACCCAGCGCGCTCGTCTCCCAGACGGGCGCGCGCTCGCGCGTGCTCTCTCTGGCGGAGCTTGAAACTCTCCCCGAGCCGTTCGACCCGGGGCGATTCGTCAACAAGACGCCGCACATGGACGTCGGCCTCACGGCGAAGTTCGGACTCACGCCCACGGCCACCCTCAGCCTCGCCATCAATCCTGACTTCGCGCAGGTCGAGGCCGACCAGACGGTCGTCACGGCCAACCAACGTTTCCCCATCT
>JBEVJD010000546.1:0-5567 GCA_040510435.1 Pyrinomonadaceae bacterium
AGGAGATACTCGCCGCGTATCATCAGAAGCCGACGCGCAAGATTTTGGGTACGGAGAACACGCACGTCCGCGAGCAATGGCTGGCTCTGCGCGACAACCCGCCGTACGCGGGACAGTTCCTCTGGACGGGCATTGACTACCTCGGCGAGTCGCCCGGCTGGCCGATGGTCGCCGAGAACTTCGGCATCCTCGACCGCACCGCCACGCCGCGCCCGCGCGCCTTCCAGCGCTTGAGCTGGTGGGGTGAGGTGCCGACTGTGTACGCCGCGCGCCGCGTCGCGCACACGCCGGCCTCGCCCACCGACCCGGGCTACGGATTAGACCGGCACCCGCAGGTGCTCTTCGCGGACTGGACGCCGAGCGACCCCGCGCCGCACGAGGAGGAAGTCGAGGTCTACAGCAATGCCGAGCAGGTCGAGCTGTTCCTCAACGGCCGCTCGCTCGGCTCGAAGGCGCGTCCCTCCGACGACGCGCCGCGCAACTGGAAGGTGCCCTTCGAGCCGGGCACGCTCCGCGCCGTCGGCACAAACGGCGGCAAGGTCGTGGCAACTCATGAACTGAAGACCGCGGGCAGGCCCGCGCGCGTCGTGCTCTCGGTTGACAAGTCGCGCCTCGCGCACGCGTGGGACGACGTGGTCTACGTCGAGGCGACGGTCGTTGATGCGAACGGCGTCGTCGTGCCGTCGGCGTCCGACCTCATCAACTTCAAAGCGACGGGGCCGGGGCGCGTCGTCGCCGTGGACAGCGGCGACAACGCGAGCCACGAATCTTTTCAAGTGTCGCAGCGTCGCGCCTATCAGGGACGCTGCTTCGCCATGCTCAAGGCGGACGCCGCGCGCGGCCGCATCAGCGTGACGGCGACAGCGGCGGGGCTCGCCCCCGGCTCCGTCACCGTCGGGGCCGTCCCCCAGTCGGCCTTCAACATCGGCAGCAGACAGACGAACCGTTGAGGAGAAAGTCCACACATGCGCAGACAACCGAAGGCAATCGCACTCTCGCTCGCGGCGCTCGTGCTCCTGAGCCTGACCCCCGCCGCGCGCGCCGCCGATCACTTCAAGAACTGGCCCGCCGGCTCCTCCCCGAAAGAGGTCGGCAAGCGCGTCGCCGAGAACTGGGTCGCGCGCAACTTCGAGTTCGAGCAGATGGTCACCGGGTCGGACGGCAAGCAGAGGCCGCGCCGCCAGTTCATCATCTACCCCGAAATCTGCGCGTGGTACGGCTCGCTCACGGTCGCGCGGCTCACGAAGGACAAAGACCTGACGGCGCGGCTCGTCCGTGAGTTCGACCGCTTCCTCACGCCCGAGGGCGACGCGCACGTCTCGCGGCAGGCGCACGTTGACTACAGCGTCTTCGGCACGCTCCCCCTTGAGCTTTACATCCAGACGAAGGACAGGCGATACCTCGACCTCGCGCGCGGCTTCGCCGACCGCCAGTGGGACAAGACGACGCCCGACGGCATCACGGCCGAGGCGCGTTACTGGGTGGACGACATGTACATGATCAACGTCCTCCAGTCGCAAGCCTTCCGCGCCACCGGCGATAAGAAGTACCTCGACCGCGCGGCGCTGGCGACGGCCGCTTACCTCGACAAGCTGCAAGAGCCCAACGGCCTCTTCCACCACGCGCCCGACTCGCCCTTCTACTGGGGGCGCGGCGACGGCTGGTACGCGGCGGGCATGACGGAGTTGCTGCGCTCTCTGCCCAAGAACCACCCGCGCCGCGCGCGCATCATGCAGGGCTTCAAGACGATGATGGCGTCGCTCTTGAAGTACCAGGCCGAGGACGGGCTCTGGCGTCAACTCGTCGACCGCCCCGACGTGTGGGCCGAGACTTCGGGCACGGGCATGTTCGCCTTCGCGCTCGTCACGGGCGTCAAAGAGGGCTGGCTCGACGCGAAGACCTACGGCCCCGCGGCGCGCAAGGCCTGGCTCGGCCTCGTCAAACACCTCGACGCCGAGGCCAACGTGCGCGAGGTCTGCATCGGCACGAACAAGGCTTTTCAGGAGGTCGGGCCCGACCTCGACACGCAGCTCAAGTTCTACCTGGAGCGCCCGCGTCGAACCGGCGACCTCCACGGCCAGGCCCCCATCCTGTGGACGGCGTCGGCGCTGCTGCGGTAGGAGTCGGGTTTAAGTTCGGTTGAGAGTGTCGTATGAGAGTTTCGACACGGAGACACGGAGACGCGGAGGCACAGCCGGGTGAACTATAGACCCTAAGCCGTGCCTCTGCGCCTCCGTGTCTCCGTGTTCAAACTCTCCCACGGGAGAGTGTAATGAAGAATAAAAGGCGGATTGGAGCTTACATTGCCTTGCTCGGCCTCGCGTCATCCCTCGCGTTGGCCGCGGCTCAAGGCCATGCCTCTTCGGCACAACGACGCACGGCCGGCAGGTCTCAAGTAAGTCAGACGGGTTTCTATAACGTAAGGTCGTTCGGCGCGCGGGGCGACGGGCGGGCGTTGGACTCGCCGGCCGTCAACCGCGCGATTGAGGCCGCGGCCGCCGCGGGCGGAGGCACCGTCCACTTCCCGGCGGGCACGTACCTCTGCTTCTCGATTCGTCTGAAGAGCAACATCGCGCTCCACCTCGACCAGGGCGCGACCATCCTCGCCGCAGACCCGGCCGAGGTGAAGGGCGGGAGCTACGACCAGCCCGAGCCGAACGAGTGGGACATGTATCAGGACTTCGGCCACAGCCACTGGCAGAACAGTCTCATCTGGGGCATCAATGTCGAGAACGTCTCCATCACGGGTCCCGGAAAGATCGACGGCAAAGGTCTGACGAAGCGCAGCCCCGGCCCGCGCCGGCCGCGCGCGACCGGCGACACGCCCGTCAGCATGGGCGGCGCGGGTGGCGCGGGGCGCGTCCTCGCCCCGCTCGGCGAGGACGCGGACGTGAAGACGATGAACGGCCTCGGCAACAAGGCCATCTCGCTCAAGCTCTCGCGCAACGTCACGCTCCGCGACTTCACCGTCCACCGCGGCGGCCACTTCGCCGTCCTCGCCACGGGCGTGGACAACCTGACGATTGACAACCTCCGGGTTGACACCAACCGCGACGGCTTCGACATCGACTCGTGCCGCAACGTCCGCATCTCGAACTGCACGGTCAACACGCCGAACGACGACGCCATCGTCCTGAAAAGTTCTTACGCTTTGGGCTTCCCGCGCGCGACCGAGAACGTCACCATCACGAACTGCCAGGTCTCGGGCTATGACGAGGGGACGCTCCTCGACGGCACCTTCAAAAAGACGCAGGAGTTCGCGCCCGACCGCGACCGCGTGACGGGGCGCGTCAAGTTCGGGACGGAGTCGAACGGCGGCTTCAGGAACATCACCATCTCGAACGTCGTCTTCGACCACTGCCGCGGCCTCGCCTTAGAGACCGTGGACGGCGGCTCAATCGAAGACATCGTCGTCACCAACGTCACGATGCGCGACGTGACGACCGCGCCCATCTTCCTCCGCCTCGGCCGCCGCATGCGCGGCCCCGAAGGCACGCCCGTCGGCCGCATCCGCCGCATACAGATCAGCGACGTAGTCGTCTCAGACGCCGACCCGCGCTTCGCCTCCATCATCGCCGGCCTGCCCGGACACCCGATTGAGGACGTGCGCCTGAGCGACATACGCATCCTCTACAAGGGCGGCGGCACGCGCGCGCAGGCCGCGCTGGAGCCGCCCGAGCGCGAGACGAACTACCCCGAGCCCTCGATGTTCGGCGAGATACCCGCCTACGGCTTCTTCATCCGCCACGCGCGCGGCGTCGAACTCTCCAACGTCGAGGTCGGGTTCATGACCGAAGACCTCAGACCGGCCTTCCACCTCGAAGACGTGCGCACTGCTTCCTTCCTCGGCGTCACGGCGCAGAAGGCGGCGGACGTGCCGACCTTCGTCCTCAAGATGGTCGAGGACTTCACCGTCCGCAACTCGCGCCCCGTCCCAGACACGCGCGTCGAGCGGACTGAGTCGAAAAAGTTTTAGAGTCTTAACAGTCGGACTGGGGGAATTATGTTCAAGAGTCGGCGGGCAGGCGTGGCGGCGTTGGCGTTTCTTTTATGCGTCATGGGCGGCGTGTCCGAGGCGTCCGCGCAAACGTCGGCGAAGGCGGGCGAGGCGGGACTGCCCGCGTGGGTGAAGAGCGTGGGCGCGCGGCGGAAGCCGACGAAGAAGAAGGTTTGCGAGGCCAATGCGTACGGCGCGGTCGCTGACGGCGAGGCGAACTCGACGAAGGCGATTCAGCAGGCCATCGACGCGTGCTCGAAGGCGGGCGGCGGGGTCGTCCAGTTCAAGCCGGGCGAGTACGTGACGGGCGCGCTCTTCGTTAAGACGGGCGTTCATCTGGTCGTGGGCGCGGGCGTCACGCTGCTGGGGAGCCAGGAGGACGCGGACTACCCTTCGATCTTCACGCGCGTCGCCGGCATCGAGATGAAGTGGCCGGCGGCGCTCATCAACGTCAACGACCAGAAGAACGTCAGGCTCTCGGGCGGCGGCATCATCGACGGGCGCGGCAAGAAGTGGTGGGACAAGTACTGGAACCTGCGGCGCAACGACTACGAGCCGCGCGGGCTGCGCTGGGCCTCGGACTACGACGCCGAGCGCGTGCGGCTGATGGTCGTCTGGAAGTCTTCCGACGTGTCGGTCGAGAATTTGAGTTTGAAACGCTCGGGCTTCTGGACGGTGCAGGTCGTCTACTCCGACCACGTCACCGTTGATGGCATCAAGATCAGCGACAACGGCGGCCCGAGCACGGACGGCGTGGACATCGACTCATCCTCGCACGTGCTCGTGCAGCACTGCGACATCGACAACAACGACGACGACATCTGCCTAAAGGCCGGGCGCGACTACGACGGGCTGCGGGTCGCGCGGCCGACGGAGTACGTCGTGGTGCGCGACAACCTGACGCGGCGCGGCGGCGGCGTCCTCTCCTTCGGCAGCGAAACCTCGGGCGGCATCCGCCACGTCGTCGCCTACCGCAACCGGGGGGTGGGGACGAGCGAGGGACTGCGCTTCAAGTCGGCGAAGACGCGCGGCGGCTACGTCTCGGACGTACTCATCCGCGACATCAGGATGGAGAACGTGCCGCTGCCCTTCACCTTCACTCTGAACTGGAACCCGAGCTACAGCTACGCGAGCATCCCGAAGGAGATCAAGAACCCGCCGCCGCACTGGGTCGTGATGAACACGCCCGTGCTGCCCGTCGAGCGCGGCTACTGCGAGTTCCGCAACATACGCGTCGAGAACGTCGAGGTCGTCGGCGCCAAACGCGTCTTCTCCGCCTCGGGGCTGCCCGAGAAGCCCATCGTCGGCGTCACCTTCGTCAACGTCACGGCCGAGGGCGAGGAGGCGGGCTTCATCGAGCACGCGCGCGACTGGCAGATGCGCAACGTCAAGGTCAGAACATCGAAGGGCGAGCCCCTGAAGCTGACGAACGCCGTCAACGTCGAGAGCCCGGAAGTGGTTAAGAAGTAGACAACAGAACCGCGCGCGGGGGGGGGGCGGGGGGGGGTTTTTGATAGAATAGGTTTTAGTTAACCCCACCCCCGGCCGCCCCCCCGCGGGGGTGGGTGTA
>JBEVJD010000547.1:0-11726 GCA_040510435.1 Pyrinomonadaceae bacterium
TGCTTCTTCACCTCTCCGGCGCGGCGAGATGGCCGGTCAGGGTCGGGCGCGGCGGGGAGTCGTCGGCGTGTACGTGCGACCAGACGCGCTCCTCGGCCCACTGCGGGTTGGCGGCGAAGAAGCGTGCCGCCACGGTGTCGGCGAGCGGGTCGTCACGCCACAGAAGGTAGAGTGTCTGCGCGCGTGCCGCGTCCTCTTGACGCCCCTCGCCCGCGTAGATGAGCGAGAGGAACTGATAAGCCCCGGCGTCGTTCGGGTCGAGACGGACGACTGCCTCGAAGGCCCCGCGCGCAAGAGAGATGTCGCCGAGCAGGTAAAGCGTCTGGCCCAACTGCCGCCACACCTCGCGGTCGCGCGGGTACTCGGCCGCGACCTTCCGTAGCTCGGCCGCCGCGTCGCGCGGCCGGCCCTCTGCGCGCACGACCAACGCGCGGAAGAAGCGCACGCGCGCGTCCGAGGGATTGAGCGCGGAGGCGCGTTCGAGCAGCGCAGCGGCCTTACGTATCTGCCCGCGCTCGATGCCGAACTGCTCCGTGCGTAGCTCGGCGATGGAGGCGTTGACGAGCAGGTCGGAGTCCCGCGGGCTCAGCTCGCACGCGCGCCTGAAGGCGTCGGCCGCCGCGCCGTACTGCGCCTGTTCGAGCAGGCCGATGCCGTAGTCGTTCCAGCGCCGCGCCTGCTGTGTCGGCGTGAGCGGAGGCTTCGTCTTCGGGGGCGGTGGCTGTTTCGATGACCCGCCGGCCGCCTTCACGCCCGTCAGCGTCACTTCGGTTTCGGCCATTTTGACGACGGGCATCTCCAGCCGGACGCCGCGCCGTCCGAGGACGCGCTCGGTGTACTCCTGTATGAAGCGCCGGTAGTTGACGCGCGCGCGGAGCGTGAGCGAGATACCCCCATCAGGTTCCATCCCGGCGGGGACGCGGAAGCGGAAGCGCGCGATGTCGGAGCGCCCGGCGCTGATGAAGTTGTCATAAGCCTTGGCGGTGCCGAGCCAGACCTGATGGCGCGTCAGCGGGCGCGAAGAGGAATCGAGGAGGACGGCCTTGTAGACGTGCGCGCTCTCGTCGAGCGTCCCGTCGGGATGGAGGAAGCCGCTGTGGAAGACGACCTCGCCCGCCGTGTTCAAAACTTCGAACTCGACCCAGGGCTCGTACATGTCGCGCAACTCGGGCGGGAAGGAGTGGCCGGCCTTGCGGTTCGACACGATCACCTCGGCGCACAGCTCATCACCCGGCTTAAAGTCGAGCCAATTCTCCGCAGCCTGTTCGAGCGCGGCCGAGACCTCGCCCGTGGACTCGCGCCTGACGGCGAAGATGTCAACGTTCAGAACCTTGTCCTTGAGGAAGGCGACCGTGACCTCAACCTGCTTTTTCTGCCCATAGAAGAGCGGCGTCGCGGTGTTCGCGCCGGGCCAGCGGTGCGAGGCGATGACGCCCTCCTTCGCCGCTCTGTCGCGCGCCGCGTCCACCGGCGGCATGTGGCAGGAGCGGCAGTCCGCGCGACGCTCCCTGCGGTAGAAGGGAGAGACGGTCTCGCGCGACGCGCCCGACTGCTGCCACTCGTCGTAGGCGGAGAACCCGCGGATGAACTTGTAGCCGTTGAGCGCGGGCGGGGCCGCGGACTTGTGGCAAGCGGCGCAGAACTCCGGCGTCTTCAGCACCGGGCGCATCATCGCGCGGCGGTGGCCGGCCACGTCCGACATGATCGCCTCGTCCGGCACGTCGCCGAAGACGGGCGTGCCGTCCTCGCGTTCGAGCAGCGCCGGGCGGCGGATGGTGTAGCTGCCCGTCCCGTCGAGCCGCACCTGCCGGACGGAGTGGCAGACGGTGCAGGTGACCCCCTCCTCGTCCATCGCGCGTGATTCGCGGCTGCCGGTCGTGAGTGCGCCCGAAAGCAACGCCACCGGCGCGTGGCATGATTCGCAGTGGCGCGTGAACTCGACCCCGCGCTGCCTCTGCAAAATGTCCACGCTCTCCTTGTAGAAGGGCTCACGCCCCGCGTTGCGGTGGAGGGATTCGGCCCACTGCTCGTGCGAATCCCGGTGGCACCTGGCGCAGCGCGCGGCGGGGAAGAAGTCAGCGCTCGGGATCGTCCTGCCGTCCTCCGTGCGCGCGTTGGAAGGACTGAAGAGGTCAACGGGTAGGGGCGGCGCGGCTATGGCCCCGACGGCACCCCTTTCAACACCCCCGCCGCCGTGCGCAGCACTAACGAACGTCAACACGCCGAGCAAGG
The DNA here is from genome assembly GCA_040510435.1 of Pyrinomonadaceae bacterium. GTDB lineage: Bacteria > Acidobacteriota > Blastocatellia > Pyrinomonadales > Pyrinomonadaceae > QHXN01. Next base: position 2,233 of record JBEVJD010000547.1, read on the forward strand.
CCGCAGCGGCGGCGGCGAGTCCAGGAGAGAGGCCGGGGCGAGAGGGTCGCATAGAACTCCTGTGCGAGCTTTCCGGACTGAAAGGGAACAAGCGCAAGAGGGGAGACCGGTTCCCGCCCTCCGCCGAAGTAAATCAACCCGCACCCTTGCTCGTTTGAGAGCTGACCCTGAAACAGAAGATTGAACCTGGGGTTGAAGGCGGAGGCTTGTCGGCGCTCGCGCGAAAGGAGGAGCCGCCAGGAGCGGCTCGGAAGGCGGAATCAGGAAGCCGCGCGGGAGATTATGTGAGGGCGCGCGGCCGGTCAACCATAATTTTTCAGAGAAGTATTCAGCGCCGAACGGAAGTACAAGACTTAGTCACGCCTGCAACAATTGCAGCATCCCAGGCGACGTTCCCGCCGACCTTTTCGGCGAAGTCACTCCGCCGCCCGTTAATGCTGCCCTACCGAAGCGACTCGGCAACTTCCCCTTCTGGCGCGGCACGGAGCGCTTCCTCCGCCCGCCTGTTCTTAGGCTCGTAAACGGGGAGGCGTCGAACGGGTTGCAGAACCAGCAAGAATCAACAGCTTCATCCAGGCTGCGGATTATCGAATCTTAGGCGGACGCGCAATACCTGTCGCAACATGGTTTAAGTCTAATGAATTGATACCTCCTCTTGGCTTGCTCGCGACGGGTGCTGTTTCTCGTTAGTTCGCTGCCTTCGCCCCCGACGTGGAAGGGCTTCAACTTCATAGAGGCCGTGCGCCGGTACGAAGCACGCATCATCGAGCGTGCTTTGAGGGACGCGGGCGTCGTCGTGACGCGAGCGGCGCAACTACTCGGCATCGAACGTCGGAGTCTGGACGCCATGCTGCGCAAGGGCCGCCACAGGGCTCTCGCATCCCTGCGGACGCCTGTGGAGCCGCGCCGGCGCAGCCTGATGTTCCGCGACGAGGTGGACTGCCCCGACACGCGCGCCGTCTCCGTGCTACACGTCGAAGACGACGCCCTCGTGGTCGGCGCAATAAACATGACGTTGAGCGGTGAGGGGTGGTCGGTCGAGACGTGCGCCGACGGAGCGGCTGCTCTTGAAAGACTCCGAAGCGGCGCCCGCTACGATGTGTTGGTCTTCGACGACCGCCTGCCGGATACGAGCGGATTGGAGTTGATACGGCGGACACGTGTGCTGGCTCATAGGCAGCAGACGCCGATCATCATGCTCTCGGGCGACGAGGTAGAGGTACAGGCCCGGCGCGCCGGCGCTAACGCCTTTCTGCGGAAGCCGGAAGACGTGTCCGTTATCGCCGAGACCATCGCGCGACTACTCGCACGCAGGTCGAAGCAGAATTGAGAAGGGGTGAAGCAGGAAACTCTCTGCCGCAACCATTTGCAATGTTCACATGCTGAGTTCCCGCAAAAGCTCTGCCAACCCGTCCTTGTCCATCCGGCGCTCGGCGATGGCGATCATCGCGTCGTAGAGCTTTTCCTGCGGGTCGAGGACGATAATCCCGTTCAAATCCAGGAAGACGAGAGCCGCGACCAGCCCCGTGCGCTTGTTGCCGTCTAAAAAAGGCTGATTCTGGGCGATGTGAAAGGCGTACGCAGCGGCCATGTGGGCCAGGTCTTCGTGCAGGTACGCCTCGCCGAAAGAGGCCCTTGGCATCGCCACCGCCGATTCGAGCAGCCCCTGATCGCGGACGCCCGCGGTGCCGCCGTATGCGGTGATCTGCTCGTCGTGAATCTGGAGTACGTCCTCGACGGAAAGGAAGTCCGGCTCGGCGCTCATTCGGCCAGCCGGCGCAGCGTCCGGTCGTGATTCTTCATCACGCGCTTGGTCGCCGCCCCCACCCGCCCGCGCCGCCCCTCCTTCTCTTCCGTCCGCACCGGCTCGATAATCAGGCGAGAGCCATCCGTCGTAACTTCCAGCTCGGTGTCGCGCGTGATATTGAGCAACTCAAGAATCGGCTTTTCGATCACGATCCCGAGGCTGTTGCCGATGGCCGACAGGTTCTTACGCATGCACCCACACCTCCGACATTAGTTCTAACGAATGTATAACCGTCCCAGGACAACGTCAACCCCGCCGGAATAGCGGCATAACTGCCAAGGAGGAGAGTTGATTGAAGCCCGGCGCCGTGCTCACATCGAGGTGCAGGAGGAGATTACGCATCAGCCTGTCCAACGAGCACGACCTGAACGGGACCTGACAGGCGCCGCCCTCCGTCGTTGAAGCCCCAGACCCGGCCCGGTCGAAGGCCTCAAGGAAGGCTGACCCTGACCTTCAAGTTCGACGCTGGCGCTGGAGTTTACCTACATCTTGTGCAGCCTCCTGATTATTAGAAACGGCTCAAGATATTCTCTGGACAGTTCGACAAACGGGGGGTTCCTGTAAGCGGAGCGGGGAAAACATATGCTTCGAGTTTTGAAAGATCAGGTTACCGGAGGAGTCCGGTTAACGCTCGAAGGGGTCGTCTCGGGTTCGCTAAGTTCCGCGGCTTGACGTCACAAATGTCTAGAACAAACAGGGGGGCGGCGATACAATAGAGCCATGATGGATTGGTCTACTTGCACCGCTGTCGAGCGGGACCCGGAGAAGGTCAGCGGCTCGTGGGTCTTCCGCGGCACGCGCGTCCCCGTCGTGGCCCTCTTCGAGAACCTGGAGGGCGGGGCCTCGGTCGAAGACTTCCTCTCTTGGTTCCCCGGCGTCACCAGGGAGCAGGTCGAGGCCGTCCTCGAATGCACCATCGAAAGTCTGCGCCCGGGCCGCCAGGCGGCTTAGCGATGAGGCTTCTCTTCGATCAAGGGACACCCGTGCCCCTGAGGAATCACCTGCCTTACCACACTGTCGAGACCGCATACGAGAGGGGCTGGCACGACCTCAAAAACGGGGAGCTGCTCGCCCGCGCCGAGGCCGAAGGTTTCGACGCCCTCGTCACCACGGACCAGAACATCCGCTACCAACAGAACCTAGCGGGCCGGAGGATCGGCGTGCTCGTGCTGATGACGACGAGCTGGCCGCGCATCAGACCCGGGTCGCCCATGCCATAGACAACCTGCACGCCGGTGGCTATGAAGAGATTGTTTTCCCCTAAATGAGGGCTCGTCTGGTTAAGCCCTCCCGACGGCTTCCCTTCCGGATAAATTTCGATCATGCGTCTTCTATCTTGGAGACTATAAAGAGGACTTTTGCCTGCAATAACGCTGAGACGAACGATCTGCTGGGTGCCTACCTGGAACAAGGGGCGGGAGGGCTTGGGACTGGAGCATCTGCTCCTGGATGAGCGTGTGGCCGACAGCGTCGTCCTGGCGTTCGACGAGGGGCGCGGCCCGTTCCGGCTCACCTACCGCCTGACCTGGGACGAATCGTGGCGACTCCGCGAGGCCGATCTGGTCGTCGCGACGGAGCGCTCCACCACATCGCTCATTCTGCGAACGGACGGCCAAGGCCGGTGGCGAGACGGCGACGGCCGGGCCATCGACGAACTCGACGGCTGCGTGGATATCGACATCTGGCCTACCCCTTTCACCAACAGCTTCCCCGTCCGCCGCGTGCCGATGGAGGTCGGCGAGCGGCGGCAGTTCCGCATGGCCTGGGTCTCCGCGCCGGACCTGACGGTCCGCCCGCAGCCGCAGGCTTATACGCGGCTGGCCGACCGGCTCTACCTCTTCGAGAGCCTCGACGGCGGCGGCTTCTCGGCGGAGCTTCCTGTAGACGAGGACGGCATCGTGCTGGACTACCCGGGCCTGTTCCGGCGGGTAGTGGACAGTGGGTGAATGACGGAACAGTTACCTGAGCGTACAAGGACGTAGGTGAGAACGCTCCGCCGGCCGCGTATCCACGGCCTGACCCGACCCGCGACACGCCGCCTGTCATCAACAGCAGTGGAGCCGGCGGGCGGCTGATCCCCGGCGTTAGATGGAACTGGGTCTGAGGCCAACCGACTCCCCGTCAAGACCGGCGCGAGACTTGCAAACGGAGAACGGCTTAGTGCAACAACACAATCGGATAGTATGAGGAGCGAGCCGATGGCACCCAGCGACGACCTAAATTCGCAGCGTTTCTACCACGGCACGAAGGCCGACCTGAGGCCGGGAGACCTGATCGAGCCCGGCTATAACTCAAACTACGGTACGAGGAAGCAGGCGGCCTACGTCTACCTGACCGCCACCCTGAATGCGGCCACCTGGGGGGCCGAGTTGGCCGTCGGCGAAGGGCCCGGCAGAATCTACACGGTGGAACCGACCGGCCCGATTGAAGATGACCCCAACCTGACGGACAGGAAGTTCCCGGGCAACCCGACGAAGTCCTACCGCACCCGGGATCCGCTTCGGGTTACGGGTGAGATCACGGATTGGCAGGGGCACTCCCCCGAAGAGCTCAAGGCCATGAGGGAGCACCTTGAGCGACTCAGGCAACTCGGTGTTGAAGCGATAGAGGACTGAGTCCGGCTCGTCCACCTGACGGCGACTTTGTAGGTCGAGGCCGCGTACCGCCTCTTAACAATCCGCCACGCCTTCGACATCAGGAGAAGACGCCGCGCTCGAGCCGCCCGATGAGGTCCTTGACGAGCCCGGCACCGCAAAAAAGGAGGGCGTCACTAATCGTGATGCCCTCCTCCGCGTTCTCGCTTTTAAACAGCAGAAATCGCCTACTCGACTATGAAAAGAGTTTGGGCCGAGGCGTCGGCCTGCGTGGAGCGGTTGGTGACGGTGAGTCGGAGGACGTAGCGGCCCGGCGTGAGCGTGTCGAGCGGAACCTCGGCTCCGTAGGCGATTCCGCGGGCGAAGTCCGCGCCGGGGTCTACCTTGAACTTGTCGAAGGTGAGGACGGGCGCGTTCTCCCGAAGCACCTCGATCCGCGCCTCAAGGTCGGGCGGCGAGCCCTGCGCGTTATAGATGTATGTCATGAAGCGCAGCGGCGTGTCGCGCTTGAAGCGGCGCTCGGCGCGGCGCTGCGCGACGAAGTTCTCGACGTTGTAAGGCTAGCTTGTGTCCGCCGGCCGCTCGCCGACCGTCAGGCTGCCGAGCGTGAGACCGCGTGACTTCAAGCCCGGAACCTCTACCCACTCGTTCGCCGAGCCTGCGCGCCCGCTGTTAACATCCAGTGCCGCCGCGCGAACCTGATACAGCCCCGGCGCTACCTTTACCCGGTGTCGGTAGAGCACGTGGCCCCGCCCGTCCGGCCCCGGCGTCATCGCGGGCGTCACGCTGAGCTTTTGGGCGAAGCGCGCAGAACGTCTCTTCGTTTTGGACATGAGCTGAATGACCTTCCTGTGGAAAGTCTTTGACGGGCCTACGGATGGGAGGCCCGCCCGTCCGTCTGCGGGAGTCAAAGTCAATCTGTCGCCGACGCCGCAGAGTGTAACGCCCCCGCGATCTCTCGACCGCGGGGGCGTTATTGTCAGCCGGCGTTGACGCGCGTCGCGCCCCACGGGTGCCGCCGGTTTAGAAGAGGAACTTCAGCTGGTAGCGGATGACGCGGCCGCCGCCGTCCGTGTTCACCGTGTTCGGGTTGAGGAATTGGCCCGCGGCGCCGCTGGCCGCGTTAGTCACGATCAGGCCGCCGGTGGGCGAGAACGGGCTGACGCTGCCGGTCAGGTACTGCGGGTGGTTGAAGATGTTGAAGAACTCCGTGCGGAACTCGATGGAGGTGCCCTCCGTGACGCGGGTTCGCTTGTGGACGTTCATGTTCCAGTTGTTGATGCCGGGCGAGCGTTCGGTGTTGCGGCCGAGGTTGCCCACGCGCGGGACGCTGGCCGAGGCGCCGATGATGTAGGCCGGGTTGACGATGTACCTCGCCGTCGCCGGGTCAATCGTAGCGCCGCCCGCGTCAGGGTTGACGTAGCCGGTGATGGCGCCCGTGGTGCTGTTGACGACGGGGACGGCACGCACGCCGGCCTGCCCCGCGGGGTTGTAGGTCGGGCGGTCGTTCGCGCCGCCGATGCCGTCGGAGTCGAGGCCGTTGGCGACCGTGAAGGGCTGGCCGGACTCGAAGGTGGTGACGCCGGAGAGCTGCCAGCCGCCGAGCAGGTGCCCGACGAAGCCGCGCTGGTCGCGGAAGAACGGGCTCTCAATGACGTAGGTGAAGGCCGCCCGGTGCGTGCGGTCGTTCTGCGACAGGCCGCGGTCCAGCCGGTCCCCGCCGAAGACGGCCGGGATGGCGAAGACGGACGGGGCGGTCTGGCCGACGCCGACGACGAAGACCTCGTCGGCGTTGCTGATGAGCTTCGAGAAGGTGTAAGAGCCCGTCAGCAGGAAGTTGCCGGCGAAGCGCCGCCGCACCTCAAGCTGCCCGGCGTGGTAGCTCGAAGACCCACCGTTGGTGCGCACCGTCCGCGTCCCCTGGAGGTTGTCCAGACGGCCCGTGATCGGGCACGGGCTGCCGGCCGGGAAGCCGGGCGTCGCCTGCGCCGCCGTGATGTTGCCGCCGACTGTGCAGTTGGTCGGGCCGGTGTAGCCGGCCGGCGTGACGCGCAGCTCGGGCCTCACCTGCGGGTTGGCGTCCTCGTTGATGTAGAGCTTGCGCCCGCCGGAGCCGACGTAGGAGACGTCCATGGCGATGTTGTAGCCGAGCTCGCGCTGCAACCCGACCGACCAGCGCTGGTAGTAGGGGTTGACGAGGTCGGGCGCGATCAGCGTCTGGGCGCTACGCGGGTTGAGGTTGGGCACCGTCGGCCCCTGCGCCGAGAAACTCGCCAGGCCGCGCGGGTTGGCGGCCGTCGCCTGCGAAGTGAGCACGGTCGCGATGAGGTTGGGCGAGGAGGTCGCGGCGTTCGACGCGATGTTGTTGAAGAAGGAGTCGTAGCCGATCTGGTAGCCGGCCCGGATGACCGTCTTCCGCTCGCCGAAGAAGGTGCCCAGGAGCCCCTGGGTGAAGGCCGGCGAGTAGGAGATGCCGACGGTGGGCGCCCAGTTGTTGCGGTCGGCCACCACCTGGTTCGGCTCGCTGTAGGGGCCGGTGAAAGTTACGGGGTTGATGTTGAACAGCCCGGTGTAGGCCGGCGTCTTCAGCGTGTTGAAGGGGGTGCCGAAGTACTCGTAGCGCAGGCCGAGCGTGAGCGTGAGCGAGTTCGAGGCCTTCCAGCGGTCCTGGAAGAAGGCGGCCGTGCGGTAGAGCGCCGGGAAGTAGATGGCGCTGCCGAAGTCGCGCTGGACGTTGCCGCCGCCCCCGAAGTTGTCAACGAAGTTGCCTAAAGAGTTGTACCCCGTGCTCGCGGCGTAGGTGAAGATGCCGCGCGGGGCGAAGGGGGCGGCCTGCGTCGAGATCTGCCGCAGGAAGTCGACGCCGCCGCGGAAGGTGTGATTGCCGCGGACGTAGGTGGCCGTGTCCTGCACGACGTAGTTGTTGGCGGTGCGGCCCTGCGGGAAGGCCTGATTAGCGCCGAGCGAGGAAACGGTCAAGCCGTTAAAAACGATGCGGGGGAAGGTGCCGGCCGGCCCGCCCGGGTCCTGGAGCGGGAACTGGAACTGGATGCGGTTGTAGGCCAGCCGAATCTCGTTGGTGAAGACCGGCGAGAAGACGTGCGTGTCGGAGACGAGGAAGCTGTAGTAGCGCTCGACCTGGTCGGCGCCGAAGCCGGGGAAGGAGGGCGAGGCGTTCGGGATGTCCGACCGGTCGAAGATGAAGCGCCCCGACAACTGGTTGGTGTCGCTCACCTTGTGGTCGATGCGGAACTGGCCCTGCTTGTTCGTGTCGATGACCTGAGAGGCGAGCGCGAAGGTGCCGAACTGGACGCAGGGCCGATTCCCGGCCGTGGGGTTGCCGCTGGCGTCGCAGGTCGTGGATGAGGTCGTCGTGGTACCCGGCGCCGCGCCGAGGGCGACGAAGAAGGGGGCGCCGGTGCCGACCGTGTTGGCCGTGAAGTTGAGCAGCGCGTCTACGTTCGGGTTGGTGCCCGCGGGGAACAGCGACTGAAGCGTGGCCCGCCCGGCGGCCGTCGGCGTCGTCAGCGTCGTCCCCCCCGCCACGTAGCGCTGGCGGTCCTCCTGGTAGGCGACGAAGAAGAAGGTCCGGTTGCGCCCGTCGATGACGGAGCGCCCGCCCTCGCCGAAGCGGGGCAGGTAGAGCGGCCCGCCGATGGTGCCCGAGAAGATGTTCTGGATGCCGAACGGGAGGCCGTTGTCCTGAACGGAGGTTTGGAACGACTCGGAACTGGTTGTGGCGTCATCGACGCGCGAATCCAGTAGGTAGGAGAGCGTCCCGTGGAACTCGTTGGTGCCCGCCTTGGTGATGGTGTTGATGACGCCGCCGCCGGCGCGGCCGAACTCGGCGTCGTAGTTCGAGGTCTGGATGGAGACCTCCTGGATGGCGTCCGGATTCGTGATCTGGAGGCCCTGGCCGGCGACCGAGATGTCGTTGTTCTCGGTGCCGTCGATCAGGAAGTTGTTCGACCGGCCGCGCGCGCCGTTAATCACGAAGGTGCCGATACCAACGCCGGTGCGGTTGGTCGTGACGCCCGGAAGCGTCAGGGCGAGCGCCGTCGGGTTGCGACCCGCGAAGGGCAGCTCCGACACCTGGCGCGTCGAGATGTTGCCGCCGCGTACGGGGGCCTCGGTCTGCAGGAGCGCGCCGGCCTCGGCCGTCACGTCGACGGTGATCTGCTGGCCGCCGACCGCCAGTTGCGCGTCCACGGTCGAGGTCTGGTTGGCGTTGACGATGACGTTGGTCTTGACCAGCTCGCCGAAGCCCGTGGCATTGATCGTCACGGTGTGGTTGCCGAGGTCAATGGCGTCGAAGCGGTAGAAGCCTTCTTCGTTGGTGGTCGTCGAGCGGGAGACGGTCGTCTCCGTGTTAAGGAGCGTGACATTCGCGCCGGCGATGGCCGCCCCGTTCGGGTCTTTGACGATGCCGCTCACCGTGCCGCGGCTGGTCTGCGCGAAAGCCGACGCCGCGAAAAGGCATAGAACCAGCGACGCAAACAAGATTCTTTGCATGGATGTTGGACTCCTTACGGTTATGCTAAGCCTAACCCGTGATACATCGCGAGCCTGGAGAGGGGAGACGGTAGTTTCAATTTTTTGGATGAGACTCGATACCTCGTATCGAGACATGGTTCGACGTTAGCGGTCGTTCAAACGACAGAGCAAACCCCATACCGAGTGGGGCGGCGGGCAGAGCGCGGCGAGAATTCAGTATTTCTTAAAGTCTATTTGCTCGCCTGAATTCCGAGAAAAATTATTCCTCCGAAATCCTGAATAGCTTCAAGAGTTTTGTGGATTTTTTTGAATGCTCGCCTGATTCCGAGAAATATATTTCTTCCAAAATCCTAGATAACATCAAGATTTTTGTGGATTTTGTTTTGAATGTCATCGCGGAAAAGTATACGGCGGGAGGGAGCGTCAGACCCCGAGATGCCCGCGCACCTCTAGACGAAGCTGCTGTGCGTGCTGCAAGACCGGCGCGTGCGCCGGCTCGGCGACGAGCAGGAGATGCCCGTCGAGTTCCGCCTCGTCTCCTCGACCAACCGCGACACGTCGCTGATGATTCAGGAGGGCGTGCTGCGCAAAGACCTCTA
>JBEVJD010000548.1:0-15826 GCA_040510435.1 Pyrinomonadaceae bacterium
CTGTTGGCGAGCGCCATGTGGTAGTCGAGCCGGTTGACGAAGACCGCGCGGTCGGGCGTGAACGCGTCAATCAACTCCTTCGTCGGCAGCGGCGCGGCGCCGTTAACGTTCGGCCAACGCTCGTGATCCCAATCGCCGCCCGTAATCCAACGCCCCTTCGGGAGTTTTTCGGAGAAGCGCCGGATGCGCTCCGCGAACTCCTGCGGCGTCGCCGCGTCGCGCAAGTCCACGCTCGACAACTGGAACCCGCCCGACAAACAATGTACGTGCGCGTCGTTAAACCCCGGCAGCACCAGCGCGCCCTTCGCGTCCACCACACGCGTCCCCGGCCCTGCCAGCGCACGCACCTCCGCGCTCGTGCCCACGGCCAGAATGCGGTTGCCGTACACGGCCACGCCCTCCGCCGACGGCCGCGCCGAGTCCAACGTCCGCACCGTCGCGTTATAGATAACTAAATCGGCCACCGCCCCCTGCCCCCTCACCGTCAACCCACTCTGCCCGAACACCACCGCGAGCAACACCGCGATTAATAATTTTGCCCTCATCTAACCAGCCACCTCACCATTTTTCAACCCGCCGCGCCGCCAACATCACATCACGAGGCGCAGGAAGTAGACGCCGTTATTCCCCACCGCCAGCAGCCGCCGACCGTCGCCCAACCACCGGCAGTCGTTCATCTGCCCTTCCGCGTGAAATGTAGCCAGGCACTTGCCGCTCCCCACGTCCCAAACTTTCACAGACCAGTCGTCCGAGGTGGACGCGACGAGCGACTCGTCCGGGCTGACGGCGCAGGCTGAAACCGCGCTACGATGTCCGGCGAGGGTCAGTCGCTCGCCGCCCCCGCTCGTGTCCCAAACCTTTAAAGTGGCGTCCTCGGAGGCTGAGACGAGGAATGAGGCACCTGGGCTAAAGACACAATTGTGCACGGTGCCGTTGTGACTGCTGAGCACTTGAAGCACTCCGGCGCCGTCCACGCTCCACAATTTCAAAGTGCCGTCGTGGTGTGCCGTCGCCAGAAGAGAGTTGTCCGGACTGATGGCACAACATTGGATGCCCTCAATCTTGATGAAGATCTGCTCCTCCCAACTCGCCGTCGAATAGCTTCGGAAGCCGCCGCCGATTTCCCAACTTAACAGGAATGAACCATCAGGGCTGAATATACAGCCGTCTGCCCTGAAGTTGACGGGAAGTAACGCCCCGGTTCCGACTTCCGACACCTCAAGGGTGGTGGTTACCGCAACGACAAGTGACCCGTCGGGACTGATGGCGCAATCATTGATGAGTCCCCATTCCCTGATCAGCGTGAGGCGCTCCGTCATGCGCGCCGCGTTCCAAACCTTTGTCGTCTTGTCCCAAGAAGTCGTGACCGCTAAAGAAGCGTCGTGGCTGATGTCGCACGCGACGACCCAGTCGGCGTGTGCCGAGGCCGCGCAGGGGGCGCCCCCGCTCGCGACATCCCAGAGCTTCAGCGTCTGGTCGCGCGACGCGGTGACGAGGAGTGAGCCGTCCGGGCTAACGGCGCAGTCTTCCACCGAGTTGCTATGTCCGATGAGCCTGAACAGTTCAGTCCCGGCATCCGCGTCCCACGCCCTTACAGTCCCGTCCAGCGAGCAAGAAATGACGACGCCACTGTCCGGGGTGACGGCTAGGCCGTTGATCTCGTACGAATGGCCGTGTAGGGTGTGCCGCTTTGCTCCTGTCTCGGCGTCCCAGATCACCAATGTGGGCATCCGCGAACCCGCCGCGAAAAAGGTTCCGTCGGGGCTGACGACGCAGTCTAAAATATTTCCGGGCTCTTGTATGTTGCGGCGCTCTCGGCCGGTCTCCGCGTCCCAGACTCTTAACCCATCATCGGATGCGGACAGGATATACGAGCCGTCCGGGCCGACGGCGCAACCCGACACCGGGTGCTCCGACCCAACGAGTGTAAAGCGTTCCGCCCCGCTCCGCGCGTCCCACACCTTCAACGTCCTGTCATCGGACGCAGAGACGATGAAGGAGCCATCAGGACTGATGGCGCAGTCATTCACTCCACCCTCGTGGCCCGCGAGCGTCATGACCTCAGCACCGCCATCCGCGTCCCACACCTTAAGCGTCTTGTCGTCTGACGCAGAGACGATGAAGGAGCCATCAGGACTAATGGCGCACCCCAACACGGCGCTCGTGTGCCCAACAAGCATCAGGCGCTCGCTGCCGGTCTTCGTATCCCAGACCTTCAGCGTCGTGTCATCGGAGGCAGAAACGATGAAGGAGCCGTCGGGGCTGAAGGCGCAGGCGCTGACGCGGGTGTCGTGGGCGTTGATGGTGCGGAGGAGGGCAGGGTGTGGGAGGTCTGGGAGGGGGTGTTGGGGGACGATGTAGGGCGGCGTGAGGGTGCGGGAGAGGGCGTCGGTGAGGTCGGAGAGTTCGGGGAGGTGTTGGAGGCGGCAGAGGAGGGTCGCTTCGGCGTCGTGGCGCGTGTCGCAGCGGTTGAGGATGTGGCCGGATTGGACGAAGGTGCGGCGGAGGAGTTGGAGTTGTTTGTCGTCGGGGGCGTGTGCTTCGGCCACGAGGAGGTCGTTCTCGGCGGGGAGCGATTTGAGTTGGAACGTCTTGGCGGCGAGGTAGCGGAGGTCTTTGACGGTGGCGACCAGTTCGTCGCCGAGGCCGGCCCCCGTCAGATGGTAGGCGAGATGATCCCAGAGGTAGGGCTCGTCGGCGGGCATGTCGGCCCAGACCGTCGGGGCGTCCTCTCCATTGCCGGCAGGGCGGTGCGCGTCGAGCAGTCGGCCGTGGAGCGGGGCGAGCCCTTGGCCCTGTTGCTGAATCAGGTAGGCGCGGATTACGTCGTGCAGGCGCACGGTGCGTGTGGTCGGGTCGAAGCGCAGGAGGAGCGAGAGGCGGTGGAGGCGGTCGCACAACTCTTCAGTGTCGAGGTCGTCGAGGCCGCCCGTCAGCCTCCAGAGCTTTTCCAAAGCCGCCAGCGGGATATCCACGTCTTCGGGGAAAACGGCCAGCTCGCCGTAGCGCGCGCGGTCGGCGGCGGACAGGCGCTCGAAGCTGATGCCGAGCGTCTGCGCGACGGCCTGCTCGCGCGAGGCGGCGTCGCGCGCGTCGAAGAAGGTGAGGCCGCGCCTGTCCAGCCCTTTGTTGACGTACGCGAGCGCGTTCGGCAGGGGCTGGCCGGCGCCCAGGACGCGGTCGCGCAACGCGCCGTTGACGAGCTTCAGCAGCAGCGGCCACTCGCCGAGCCTCGCCGCGAGCGCCGCGAGCGTCTGTTCGCCGCCGTCGGGCAGAGACGCGCCGAGCAGCGCGAGGGCCTCGGCGCGGCGCATCGCGTCCACGTCCACCTTCCGGGCGTCGGGCGGCAGCGTGTCGAAGTTGCGCGTCGTCACGAGGCGCGCGCAGCGCGGCCCACCCTGTAGGAAGGGGCGCAGGTGCGCGCCGTTCCACACGTCGTCGATGACGACGAGGATGTCGCGGTCGGCGAGCAGTTCGACGAGGTGCGCGGTCGCCGCGTCGAGGCCGGTGAAGCCCGGGCGTTCGTCGCTGAGCGTGTAGATGAGGTCTTCGACGCGCCCCGTGAGGTCGCCCGGAGTCTCGCCGAGCGTCACCCAGAGGACGCCGTCGTCGAAGGCGCCCTGCACGCGCTCGTCGTGGCAGAGAGCGCGCGCCAGCGTCGTCTTGCCGTAGCCGCCCGCGCCGCGCAGCGCCGCCGTAATCGCCACGGGCTCGCCGCGCTCGCCGTCGAGCAGGAGGCGTATGAGCTGGTCGAACTCGCCGGGTCGCTCGACGAAGTCGTCGGGCAAGTCCTCGACCATGAAGGGCACGCGGCGCGTCTGGCAGCGCGTGCGTAGGTCGTTGAGGAACTTCGCCCACTCCGGTCCGGCGCCTTCGCCTTCGAGCGTCCCGAGGTCGTAGAAGTGCGACTCGCGCATCCAGCGCGGCAGGCTCTCGTAATCCAGCTCGGGCGTGCCCTTGACGGGGTAGACGCAGACGCCCTGCTGCCGCGCGTAGCGCCACTCCTTGCGCACGGTGTCGGAGCGCAGCGCGTTGGGCGTCAGCACCAGCACCATGAACTCGACGCGGTCGAGCGCCTCCGTGATCTGAAGCCACCAGTCGCGCCCGCCCTCCATCCCGACGCGATCCTGCCAGAGCGGAGGCCCCGCCCCTTCCAGACGCGCGCGCAGACGCGCGGCGAAGTCTTCGCCGTCGCTCCGCGCGTAGGAGATGAAAACGCCCTCGCGTGCCTTTGTCCGTTTAGCCCCGGCGGTGAACGTCATGGGAAGTGACCGACGTGAGTGAGTCCGCCCTGTGCCGCGTCGCGCGCGTCGCGGGGCGGACGCTACTGAAAGGGCAGGCGCGTAGTGTATCATCTCGGCCGTCGCCTTCCGGCAAGAATTTTCCGACGCTACGACGTAAGACTCCCTTGATTCCCTTGGACACGCTCGTCGAAAACCTGCGCGCGACACTTCGGCCCGAGCAGGTCATCTCGGAGCCCGAGGAGCTGCTCGTCTACGAGTGCGACGGGCTGACGCACTACCGGCACAGGCCGCGCGCGGTCGTCTTCCCCGGCTCGACCGAGGAGGTCGCGTCGGTCTTGCAGTTGCTCGCGCGCGCGCGCGTCCCTCTGGTGCCGCGCGGCGCGGGGACGGGTCTGTCGGGCGGGGCGCTCGCGGTGGGCGGCGGGGTCTGCATCGAACTCGCCCGGATGCGGCGCGTGCTGAAGGTTGATGTCGAGAACCGCCTGGCCGTCGTCCAACCGGGCGTCGTCAACGCGCACGTCTCGCGGGCGGTGGCGCGCCACGCGCTCTACTACGTGCCCGACCCTTCGAGCCAGGGCTCGTGCACCATCGGCGGCAACGTCGGCGAGAACGCGGGCGGCATACACTGTCTGAAGTACGGGACGACAACCGACCACGTCGTCGGCGCGCGCGTCGTGCTCGCCGAGGGGCGCGTCGTGACCTTGGGCGGCGCGGGGGCGGAGGCGCCCGGCTACGACCTGCTCGGCCTCTTCGTCGGCAGCGAGGGCACGTTCGGCGTCGTAACGGAGGTGACGGTGAAGTTGACGCCAGTCCCGCCGTCGGTGCGGACACTGCTCGCCGACTTCACGGACATTGACGACGCGAGCCGCGCCGTCTCGGCCGTCATCGCGGCCGGCATCATCCCGGCCGGGCTTGAGATGGTTGACGGCGCGACCATCCGCGCGGTCGAGGCGAGCGTCTTCGCCGCGGGGATGCCTCTGGACGCGGAGGCCGCGCTGCTCGTCGAGCTGGACGGGCTCGAAGCGGGGATGGACGAAGAGGTCGAGCGCGTGCGCGCCATCTGTCTTCAGAACGGCGCGCGCTCGGTGAAGCTCGCCGACGACGAGGCCGAGCGCAAGCGCCTGTGGGCCGCACGCAAAGGGGCCTTCGGCGCGATGGGGCGCATCACGCCCGACATACTCATCCAGGACGCCGTCGTCCCGCGCTCGCGCCTGCCCGAAGTGCTCGCGGCCACCTACCGCATCGGCGCGCGCCACGGCCTGCGCGTCGCGAACGTCTTCCACGCGGGCGACGGTAACCTCCACCCGCTCGTCTGCTTCGACTCGCGCGACGCCGCGCAGGTCGAGCGCGTCCACGAGGCGGGCCGAGAGATCATGGAGACGTGCGTGCGCGCGGGCGGCACCATCACGGGCGAGCACGGCGTCGGCCTCGACAAGAGCGACTACCTGCCGCTCGTCTTCTCGGACGAAGACATGCGCGCGATGCTGAGCGTGCGCGCGGCCTTCGACCCCGCGGGGCTCTGCAACCCCGGCAAGATCATCCCCGTGCTCAAGGGCTGCGGCGAGGCGCGCGCCGTCGCCGAAGTGAAGAGCGCCGCGCGCGGAACGGCCGGCGGCAACGGCGCGAACGGCGCGTCTGCGCGGCTCAAGACGGAAGCCCCGGCCGCTGGCGCGGCGACGCACGTCGAGACGAAAAAGACGCGCGGGCCGCTCGACCCTTCGTCGTCGCTCGCGGGCGTCGTGGGGCGTGAGCACGTCCGAGTCATGACGACGGGTCACGACACGAGCGCGCTCGTCGTCGAACCGGCGACGGCCGAAGAGGTCTGCGAGGTCTTGCGTTTGGCCGAGGCCGAGCGCTGGACTGTGACGCCCGCGGGCGCGTGCACGTGGCTCGACGCAGGCGAAGCGCGCGCACCCTCAAACATCATCCTGAAGACGACGCGCATGTCGCGCCTCGTCGAGCACGAGCCCGCAGACCTCGTGGCGACGGCCGAAGCGGGGCTCGCACTCGCCGACTTCAACCGCGAGGTCGGGCGTGCGGGTCAGTGGCTTCCGCTCGACCCGCCGGGCTCCGCGGGGGTGACGCTCGGCGGCGTGGCGGCGACTGGCACGGCCGGGGCGCAGGGCTTCGGGTACGGCGCGCCGCGCTCGCACGTGCTCGGGATGCGCGTCGCGCTCGCGGGTGGCCGCTTGATAAGAGCCGGTGGCCGCGTCGTCAAGAACGTCGCCGGCTACGACCTCTGCAAGCTCTTCACGGGCAGCCACGGCACGCTCGGCCTCGTCCTCGAAATCACCTTCAGGCTGCGCCCGCGCCCGCGGCGCGAGGCGACGCTCGTCACGCGCTCGCGCGACCCGCGCGCACTCCTCGAAGCGGCTCGCTCGCTCGCGGGCTCGCAACTGCTGCCCGTCGCCGTCGAGCTGCTTTCGCCGCCGTTGGCCGGGGAAGTCATCGGGACTGTCGGCGACGGCTTCTGTCTGCTCGCGCGCTTCGCCGGGACGGAGGCTGCGGTCGAATATCAACTGGCACGCGCGACCGAGTTGGTCGAAGACTTTGTTAAGGAGGGCACGGCCGAGCACGTCGAAGATGATGAGAGTCTTTGGGCTCGACTCTCTTCGACATCTTCGCGAGACGGAGGGTCACTCGTCTGGCGCGCGTCCGTCCTCCCGACCGGGCTCGGCGCGTTGCTGGCGCGGCTCGGCGAAGGGGGCGACCACGGCCGCGCGCTGCGGTGGCACGCGGGCGCGGGCGACGGCCGCCTGCGAGTCTTCGACGACGTGCACAGTCAAGACGACTCGGTCGCCGACCTGCGCGCGATGCGCGAGGCGGCGCGCGCCGCGGGCGGCTCGCTCATCGTCGAGCGCGCGCCCGAAGGGCTCAAGCGAGCGCTCGGCGCGTGGGGTCTGTCCGATTCGTCCGCCCTCCTGATGAAACGTTTGAAGGAGCAGCTCGACCCATCGGACACCTTCTCGCCCGGCCTCTTCGGTTAGAGCCGGCGTCGTTTGGGACAGCAACATTCTCATGCACGAACACTCGACACAGTTGGCGGGCGCGCTCGCGGCGGAGGAGCGGAAGCTGCTCGCGTGCGTACATTGCGGGCTGTGCCTTGAGGCGTGCCCGACGTATGTTCAGACCGGCGACGAGAACGACGGGCCGCGCGGCCGCATCTACCTCATGCGCGCGGTCGAGGAGGGCAGGCTCGCGCTCGACTCCGAGACGTGTGCGCGCCACATCGACCGCTGCCTCGGCTGCCGCGCGTGCGAGAGCGCGTGCCCGGCCGGCGTCGAGTACGGGCAGTTGCTCGAAGCCGCGCGCGCGGACATCGCGGCGGGCGGGCGCAAGACGGGCTGGACTTCGCGCGCGCTCCGGCTCGCGCTGCGCCACGTCTGGTCGCACCCCGCGCGCCTGCGGACGGCCTTCGCGCTCGCGCGCCTGCTGCGCGACTCGCGCCTGCCCCACCTGCTGCTCTCGACGAAGCTGACGCGGCTGCTCCCCGCGCGCGCCGAACTCGCCCTCGCGCTGCTCGACGGCTCGCGCCCCGCACCGCTCGGCGACGCTCAAACAGTAAGCGCGGAAGAGTCGCGCGACGCGGCCGGGTCGGTTTCGGATAAGAAACCGGACGCGCTGCTGTTTGA
Source organism: Pyrinomonadaceae bacterium (assembly GCA_040510435.1). Lineage (GTDB taxonomy): Bacteria > Acidobacteriota > Blastocatellia > Pyrinomonadales > Pyrinomonadaceae > QHXN01. The sequence continues at coordinate 7,877 of JBEVJD010000548.1, forward strand.
AGGGTGCGTGACGGAAGGGTTGTTCGAGCGCGTGAACCGCGCGACGGAGCGCGTGCTGGCGGCGAACGGTTGCGGCGTGAGTTCCCCGCGCGGGCAGGTCTGCTGCGGGGCGCTGCACGCGCACGCGGGCGACCTCGAAGGCGCGCGCGGGCTCGCGCGCCGCAACGTCGAGGCGTTCGAGACGAAAAGCCGCGCGACGGTCGTCACCAACGCGGGCGGCTGCGGCGCGATGCTCGTCTCTTACGCGCACCTGCTCGCGGACGACCCCGAGTACGCCGCGCGTGCGCGCGACTTCAGCGCGCGCGTGCGCGACGTGAGTCAACAGTTGGAGGCGACGGGAATCAGGCGCGCGGACTCGGAGGCCGTTGAAGTGACCGCGACTTACGACGCGTCGTGCCACCTGCTCCACGGGCAGCGGGCGCAGGCCGAGCCGGTGCGTTTGCTGGGGCGCGTCGGAGGGCTGCGGCTCGTCCCGCTCGAAGGCGCGGACGTGTGCTGCGGCGGCGCGGGCGTCTACAACCTGCTTGAGACGGAGCTGTCGTCGCGCGTGTTGGGTGAGAAGCTGAAGCACGTTCGCGAGACCGGAGCCGAACTGCTCGCGACCGGCAACGCCGGCTGCCACATGCAGCTCGCCGCGGGCGCGCGGCTCGCGGGGCTGAGGCTGCGCGTCGTCCACCCCGTCGAACTGCTCGACGAGTCTTACAGACGCGCCAGGCTCTACCCTTCTTAAACATCCCCGAAGGCCACGCGCCCGCCGACGAGCGTGAGCCTGACTTTTCCCTCGGCGTCGAGCGCGGTCAAGTCCGCGCGCTTCCCTTCCTCGATTGAGCCGCACACGCCGTCAACGCGCAGGAGCCGCGCGGGGTTGAACGAGGCGACGCGCGCGAGGTCTGTCTCGGCGAGCCCGAGCAAGCTCATGTTGCGCGCGGCGTCGAGCATTGAGATGACCGAGCCGGCGATGCTCCCGCGCTCGTTGCGCGTGCGCCCGCCCTCGACCGTGATGGTCTCGCCCCAGACCTTGTAGATGCCGTCGCCGAGCCCAGCGGGCGCGACCGCGTCGCTGATGAGCGAGACGCCCGCGGCCGTCTTGCAGCGCAGGACGAGGCGGAGCATGAGCGGGTTGCTGTGGACGCCGTCGGCGATGAGGTCAACCGTCACGTCGTCTTGAAGCAGCCCCCAGCCGACGGGGCCCGGGTCGCGGTGGTGGAGCGGCGACATGGCGTTGAGGAAGTGCGTCATGTGTCGCGCGCCCGCCCGGCGCGCGCGATCCAAAGTCTCAAGGTCGGCGCGCGTGTGGCCGATGGAGACGACCCAGCCGCGGCCCACAAGCTCGCCGACCAGGCGGACGCCGCCCTCCACCTCGGGCGCGAGCGTGATCATGTGCGCCGCGCCTTCGAAGCCGAGCGTGGGCAATTCGTCCAGCTCGTCGCCGCGCTCGAAGGTCTTGAAGTAGGCTGTGCGGAGCGCGCCGCACTGTCGCTCGTTGACGAACGGGCCCTCGTAGTGAATCCCCAACGCGCGCGCCGCCGCCGGTCGCGCGCCCTGAACGCGCACGAGCCCCTCGACGGCTTCGACGGCCTTCCGATAATCCTCCGAAGGCGCCGGGACGAGCGTCGGGAGCCATCCGGTGACGCCCTCGCCCGCGAGGTGGCGCGCGACGCGGTAGAGGTCTTCGACGCCCGCCTCCAAAGTGTCCACGCCGACCGCGCCGTGGATGTGCACGTCTATAAAGCCAGGGTAGAGGGTCAGCCCTTCCAGGTCTAAGACGCGCGCGTCGGGCGGCGCCTCTTCACGGCCGCCGACGCGCGTGATGCGCCCGCCTTCGACGAGCAGCGACCCGCCCTCCAACACTTCGTCTGGCAGGACGAGGCGCGCGCCGACGACGAGCAGCGCGCGGTCGTTGAAGTCAGTCCTTGACATGTCCGTTCCGTGAATCTCCAGCCTGAGATGCGCGTGTGCCCGCGAAACCTCGGCGGGCTTCGCGGGCACACGCGGTCGGGTTCCGGCGTCGGGCTCAGTAGTAGAACTTGATGCCGAGCTGGATGTTGCGCGGGTCACGCACCGCGGTCACCTGGTTGTAGGTGCCCTGGGTGGTGTTCCCGTTGATGGTTCTGAAGTTCGTGTGGTTGAAGATGTTGAAGACCTCGCCGCGCAGTTGCAGGCGCATCCTCTCGTTGAAGCGGATGTTCTTGAAGAGCGAGAAGTCGAACCGCTCCGTCGAAGGCCCGTCGATGACGCCGCGACCGGCGTTGCCGAGGACGTTGGCGATGGGCGCCGCGGTCGGGTTCGCCTGCACGCACGAGAGGTTGGCCCACGACTCGAAGGTGTGCGGCGCGTTCTCGTTGGGGTCGCAGATCAGGTTCGGGCGGTTGCCCGCGACCAGCGCCGGGATGTTGCCGAGCCCGGCCGCGTCGTAGTTCGTCGTCAACGTGAACGGCAGCCCCGTCTGAAGCGTGAGGAGGCCGGTCACCTGCCACCCGCCCAGGAATTTGCCGGCGAAGCCCTGCTGGGTCTTCATGAACGGCAGCTCGTAGATGTAGTTCGCCGTGAAGACGTGCCGGCGGTCGAGCGCCGCGCGGCCGCGGTCGAGGCGGATGTCGTACGAGCTCTCGGGGGCGGTGGCGCGGTCGGTCTGGTTGTCCGTCAGGTTCTTCGACCACGTGTAGGCCACGCCGACCTGCGCCGACTCGCCGAACCTCCGCTGCAACTGCGACTGGAGGCTGTGGTAGTTCGAGTTGAACTGCGGCGTGATCATGTTGATGGAGCGGTAGCCCCGGTACGGCCTGATCTGGTCGAGGATGGTCGAGGCGAGGCCGCCCGTCCCGCCGAAGTAGGTGCCCGGCGCCTGGCACGGCACGGTCGCCACGTTCGGGGTCTGGAGCGTGTTGGCCCCCGACGCGCAGCGCGCGTTGAGCGCCTGGCCCGGCGGGATTTCGTTCAGCTCGAAGGAGCCGATCAGGTGCGTCCCCTTCGACCCGAAGTAGCCGACGCTGACGACCGTCTCGGCCCCGAACTGCTGCTGCACCTCGAAAGACCACTGCTGCATGTAGGGGTCTTTCCAATCGGGCTGGAGCGCGCGCACGTTCGGCGCGGTGAGCGTGGCGGCCGGGCCCACGCTGACGCCCGGGGGCACGGGCCGGTCGAGGCTCGGCGGCGTGGCCCCCAGCGGCAGGGAGGCGGCGCTGATGGTGAACGTCTCCTGGTAGGGCGGGTTCAGGCCGATGTTCTGAAGGTAGGTGCCGCTCAGCACCTGGTCGTAGAAGATGCCGTAGCCCGTCCGGATCGAGGTCTTGCCCTTCCCGAACGGGTCCCAGGCGAGGCCGACGCGCGGCTGGAAGTTCATCGTGGGGGCATCGACGACGTACTTGCCCCACGGCGAGGCGGCCGGCACGCAGCCGTTCGGCGCCGTCTGCACGTTCTGCGAGTTGACGACCATGCCGTTGCAGAAGTTGCCGGTGCCGACGAGGCGGTTGCCCGCGCCCGTCACCTGCGGCGCCTGCGCCTGGTTGAAGAGCGCCGGGACGAAGTTGCTCAGGCGGCCGTTCCTGTCCCACGGCGCGCCGAAGTAGGAGTAGCGCACGCCGACGTAGAGGGTCAGGTTCGGCCGGAGACGCCACTCGTCCTGGCCGTAGGCTTCGAGCGACTGCTGCCGCAGGTCGGCGGTGTAGTCGAAGCGCGCCTGGCTGAAGGCGACGTTGTTGCCCATGAGGAAGTTCGCGAACGCCTGGAAGTTGGCACGCCGCGTGGCGTTCGCGTCCTGCCCCGCCACGACCGGCGCGAGTACGCTGGTCTGGACGACGCTGGTCGGGACTGTGTTCAGGAACCCGCTGTAGACGCCCTGATTCAGGTTCGGGCTCCCCGTCAGCGCGTTCTCGTTCTTCCGGTAGCGCGAGTATTGCGCGCCCCACTTCGTCGTGTGGCTGCCCGCCGTCCACGTCAGGTCGCCGGCGAAGTTATGCTTGTAGGAGAAGTTGTCGTAGTTGCCGAACGCGGTCAGGATGCTGAACCCGTTCCCGTCGATGCGGGGGACGAGGTCGCGCTGATTCTCGTAGGCGAGCGCGGGGTTGATGGGCGAGCTCTCGCGCGCCAGCGTCCCCGTGGTGCTGCTCAGGATCGCGCCGTAGCCGTAGTTCCAGCGCCCCACGACCACGAGGTTCGGGTTGATGACGTGCGTCCCCTGGAGCGTGTGCGTCTTGCCGGGCGAGTCCGTCACGCTGGTCGAGACGCCGGGCAGCCCGGCGCCGGACGCGAAGAGCGAGTTCGGGTCGACGGTCGGAATCGTGTCCTTCTCGAAGCGGTAGTAGACCGAGGTCGCGCTGTTGAACTGGTGGTCGACCCTGAGTATCTCCTGGCGGAAGTCGAAGACGCCGCTCGCGGGGAAGTTGAGCGCGCGCGTGAGAGCGTCGGTCGGCGCGGGCAGCTTGCCGTAGACGAAGTCGAGGTACTGCCGGGCCACCGGGTTGATCGCCGCGCGCGAGGCGAGGGGCGTCCCCGCCGGCAGCACCTCCAGGCAAGTCGCCGTCGCGGCCGTCGGCGCGTTGGCCCGCAGGCAAACGTCCATCGGGAAGATGCCCTGCCTCATGTTGAAGTCGGGCACCGTCCCGCTCAGCGTCGGGTAGCGACGGTCTTTCCGCTGCTCCTCGGAGAAGAAGAAGAACGTTCCCCTCGCCTTCCTGAACGCGCCGCCCTTGGTGCCCTCGCCGAAGTTGGGGACGTAGACGGGGCCGCCGATGGTGAAGCCGTAGTCGTTGTAGCGGAAGGGGGCGCGCTTGGCCTTGCCGTTCGACTCGCGCCCGAAGGCCGGGGCCGTGCTGCGGTTCGAGATGAAGTCGTTAGCGTTGAGCCGCTCGTTGCGCAGGAACTCGTAGAAGGAGCCGTGGAACTCCTCGCCGCCGCCGCGCGTGACGACGTTGATCTGCCCGCCGCCGCTGCGCCCCGTCTCGGCGGGGAAGAGGCTCCGCTGCACGTTGAACTCCGCGATGGAGTCCACGCTCGGGTACGCCTGGATGGTGATGTTCGAGCCGCGGTCGGTCACGTCCGCGCCGTCCACCGTGTAGGTGTTCTGCGCGCTGCGGGCGCCGTTGACCGAGATGTTCATCGTGTTGGCCTGCCCGGCCGGGTTGGTCGTGCCGACGTAAATCTGGTCGGAGAGGTCGTTGGTCACGCCGGGGGCGAGCGTGATGAGCTGCACCCAGTTCCGGTTGTTGAGCGACAGCTCGCGCGCCTGCTCGCCGTTGATGGTGGTCGAGGCGCTCGCGTTCGTCAGCTCCACCGCCACCGGGTCGGCCTCGACCGTGACGACCTCCTCCACGTTGCCCACGGCCAGCGCGATGTCGAGCTGCCGCCGCTTGCCCACGTTCACCTGCACACCGCTCTCGACGTGCTTCTTGAAACTCGGCGCCTCGACGCTCACGTCGTACATGGTGACCGGCAGGTCGCCCACGGCGTACTGGCCTTCGTCGTTGGTCATCACCGTACGCACGACCGTCTTCTTCGCGGCGTCGGTCACGTTGACGGTCGCGCCCTTGACGGACGCGCCGTTGGCGTCCGTGACCGTGCCGACGATGCCGCCCGTGATCTCCTGCGCGGGGGCGACGCCCGCGAACGCGCAGAGCGCGAGCGCAAGGGCCGTCAGCCGAAATGCGACCTTAAGGTGGTGTCTCATGGGGTGATTCCTTTTCGTCTTCGAGAAATGTCTGACCCGCCCCGCACTACTCTCGCGCACAGTCGCGCGCACGCGGGGCGGTGTGTGTTTACTTGTGGCTTAGAAGTGCGAGCCTCTTTGACCGCTTGAATGCCTGATGATTCCTGACTGCCTGACGGCTGAGGCGGCCGCCCGGCGCCCAACCTTATACTCTCGGCCCTCCGGCGTTAGCAAGGCAGGGCCGCGCTCACGGCCCGGCCGCGTGGCGCAGCGCCGTCCCGGGTCGCGCGCCCGTCATCCGACCGGCGTCGAGCACGACGACTCCGCCGACGACGACGTGGGAGAAGCCGGCGGCGTACTGGTGCGGGCTCTCGAAGGTCGAGGGGTCTGCGACCGCCGCGTCGTCGAAGACGACGAGATCGGCGGCCATCCCCTCGCGGACGAGCCCGCGGTCGCGAAGGCCGAAGGTCTGCGCCGGCAAGGAGGTCATCTTGCGGACGGCGTCTTCGAGCGTCACGAGGCCGAGTTCGCGGACGTACGTGCCGAGCACGCGCGCGTTGTTGCCGTAGCCGCGCGGGTGCGGCATGCCCTCGCCGAAACGCCGGACGCCCGAGTCCGACGCGATCATCGTGAACGGCTCGCGCATGATGCGCCGCACGTCGTCCTCGCTCATCGAGTGGTAGACCATCGCCGCACCGCCCGCCGCGTACATCTCAAGAATCTGCTCGATCTGAGACTCGACATCGGACTTGTTCCGCGCGAGTTTGGCTATCTCGGCGATGGACTTGCCGTTGTACTCGGGCTTCGCGCGGTAGCTCGCCACGCGCGCGAAGGAGAAGTCCTTGAAGCCGGACTTCTTGAGCGAGTCTTTCATCTCGCGGACGATGCGCTCGTGCTGCGCGGGGTCGGCGATGCGCTTGCGGCCCGCCTCGCGTCCGCCCTCCTCGACCCAGTCGGGCAGGCGCGAGTCCAAAGACGTGCTGCTCGCGGGGTAGGCGTACTGATCGACCGTCACCGAGAGGCCGCGTTTGCGCGCGTCGCGCACGAGCCCGAGCGTCGTGTCGCTCTGACCCCAGAGTTTTTTGGCGCTGATCTTGAAGTGTGAAATCTGAACCGGGAGCCCCGCGCGCTCGCCGATCTCGATGCTCTCGCGGATGGCCTCGGCGACCGTCAGCCCCTCGTTGCGCATGTGCGTCGCATAGAGGCCGCCGTGGCGCGCGGCGACGCGCGCGAGTTCGAGCACCTCGTCGGTCTTCGAGTAGCTGCCGGGGACATAGATGAGCCCGGTCGAGAGCCCGACGGCGCCGTCCCGCATCGCCTGCTCGACGAGCGCCTTCATGCGCTCCAACTCCTCCGGGCTCGGCGCGCGGTTCGCCAGCCCGAAGACCTCCCGGCGCACCGAGTTGTGCCCGACGAGCGTCGCGAGGTTGACGGAGAGCGGCGTCTCGCGGACGCACCCGAGGAATTTACCAACGTCCACGGCCGACCCGCCGCAGTTCCCCGTCACGAGCGTCGTCACGCCCATCCGCACGAAGTTCTCGGCGTCCGGCAGGTCGTAGATGTTCTCGACGTGCGCGTGCACGTCTATGAAGCCGGGGGCGAGTATGCGCCCCTGCGCGTCTATGGCGCGCGCGCCCTCGGACGCCGCGACGCGCCCGACGCGCGCGATGCGCCCGCCCTTGACGGCCACGTCCGCGCGGAACCAGGGGTTGCCCGAACCGTCCACGATGCGCGCGTTCGTGATGACGAGGTCGTAGGGGCGCTCCTCGCCCGCCGCGGCGCCCCGCCGCCACCCCGCCGCCGCGCACACCGAGGCCAGCACGAGCGCGACGAGCAGCAGCGGGACAAAGCGCGAAGCTTTGGAAAGATTCATACTTCGTCTGGAGGGGGCGTCCGCGCCTCGCCCCGAAAGAGCGCGCGCGTCGCACGCGCCGGGGACGCCTCCCCGGGTCGCGTTAAAGACTCAGCCTGAAACCTTATAGATCGGATTAGGTCGGAAGACCAAAATGCTGCGCAGCTAGGACGGCCATTCTAATGAAGCCGGCCGCAATAATCAAAGCTAAAAGATTTTATCAGTGGGATAAAGATAATTTTTGGATAAATAGGTGGATAAGAATAATTTTTGGATGAAGGTCTGTCTTTTTGGATTTTTGTCTGTTAGCGCAAAGTAGTAATGGGTTCTCCCGAGTTCTTGGTGAAAGCCGTCCATACCTGGCTTTGCTTTCGTCGCTGAAAGCTCCTGTTACGCTTGGGTGGTATGAAGGACGCGCGCCCGCAGCAGGTCGAAGTTTGCCCGCCCGTACATC
>JBEVJD010000549.1:0-5037 GCA_040510435.1 Pyrinomonadaceae bacterium
GTCGTGGACTGAGGCGCAGTCCACGAAACCGGGCCGGATTCTCTCGCTGACGCTTCGGGACGGCGGGCTGCAACCTCTCTACTGTGGGGTTCGTCCGCAGGACAACGCGCTGACTTCTCTGCAACTCTCCTACGGGACGCTGGACAGGCCGGAGGTGCTCACCTTGAGCGAGGTGATGAGCGGCGAGCAGGTCTTACTCGGCGTCACGTCGTCCCTCGTCGCCTTCGATGTCGCCGTGAAGTGGCCGACACGAGGGGGGGAGTGGAGAGATTCTAGAGCCATGTTCTCCGGTGGCCCGGTGCTTGCCGTCTTTAAACAGACGGTCAACGACTCGAAGCCGCCCAACGTGAGCCTCGAATACACGTTCAACTCGGCAAACGACTTCTCCCTCAGCCTCGACTTCCACCCTATTCTCGGCTAAGACCTCTTCCGGCAACCTCCGCCGCGACCGTCACACGCCGAGGGCACGGATTACTTCCGAGAGTAATCCGTGCCCTCTCTGCGTCTACGAGCAAAGTGAATCCGCGCCAACGCGCGGATGCGTTCAGGGGAAGACTTCAACCCAGGGCGAGGAGGCGACGGCCCCGCCGCCGTCGGCGGGGCCTTCCTGCTGGGGCGGGACCTTGGGGCGGGGACTTGGACACTCTGCGAGTCGTTACTTGTGGGGGCCTTCGAGGTTCGGGCCGTTGGGGATGGAGTCGATGACGACCTGCGGGACTTTCTTGATTTTGGAGATGTTGAACTGGTAGCGGTTGAAGATGTCCATGTTGGGAATCAACATCTTCACGCCGGTGCTCACGAGGTAGACGGCATCCGAATCCCCCTTAGCCAGCACCGCGCCGTCCGAGAGTTACGGGCCGAGCGAGACCTGGCTGATGTCGAAGGGAGTGATCTTCGCGTTGCCGACAAACAGGTTGTTGTGGGTGTCCATGTTCGGCACCCAACGCCTGAAGCCGTTGATGACGAGGTAAACCGCGGCTTCGCCCGCCAGTTGAAGCAGCAGCCCGTTGAGGTCGTTTCTGGGTTCGGGCGTGGCGCTCGTCGCGCCCACCACTTGACCGGGTAGCCTTCACCAATTCCACGAAAGAGTTATTTCGTGGAATAGCCAAAAGCACTTCTAACGCCGCGCATCACGCGCCCGCCAGCCCCTTTGCAGGAAGATAACATCGTTCGTGTCGCGGGTCGCGTGCGCTTGTTAGACCGACTCAGCGCGCCGGCCTGAGCACTTGCGCCATCAGGCCGGCGCTTCCAGTCGGTTCTAACGCCGCGCTTCACCTGCGCCGGGGTCACCGACGTGGTTCCCAGCCACGGAACCCCACTCCCCGGCGTCAGGTGCAAGCGCGGCGTTAGGCCCCCGCAACTGGCACGCGGCCCTGACCCGTTCCCGCACACCCTGTGGCTCAGGGCCCGTAGCGAAGAATCAGAGCCCGGCGTCGATCAGGTGGCGTAGACGGCAAAGGCCCTGATGTAGCCATCCTCAACCGACGCCCAGACGTTAGACTTGTTACTCAGCGCCCAGAGAGCAGCCTCCAAGCCGCCGGTGACGGTGGGATGGAAGGCGTACTGACCAGGGTTCGTCCCTCCGTCGACGCCGACCGTGTTCAGGCCCTGCTGAGCACTAGCAAGAAAGACTTTGCCGGTAATGTATTCAGGTCCTGCGGTTGCTAGGTCTTCTTTGTTCGGCGCGCTGATGAGTTTAGGTGTAGAGAGTGTAGGTGTAGACATATCTATCTCCTTTGGATGGATCGACAAGTTGATAGTTTTCGACCGCGCCGACCCGAAAACAGTCGAAAATTTATGCGAACCGACTACAGCCTGTTTCACAGATAGGCGCATGTCGTCAGTCCTGTTAAGCCGTTGGCGACGAGTCCCGCGTGGAATCATTTAACCGGCGGCGACTCACGTCATTGCTAACGCCGTGCCAACACGTGCGCCGCACGAACGCTGATTCGATTGAAAGACTTTTTGAAGAGATTAAGCGGTAACAACTCTAAACGGGGAACGAACGGCGTGGCCGCGCGCGAAGCAGGTATGTCATAACTGACACCGCGGCTGTCGGAATTGACACCCCGGCGGAGAAGCTTCGGCGCCGCGTTCAGTCCTGCTTGTCGTCCAGCGCGGTTCTTAAATCGAGCGTGCGGATGAGGCGGTGAAGGTTGGCGGGGTGGATGCCGAGGAGCCGTGCTGCTTCGGTGTAGTTGCCGCCCGCCTGCTCGACGGCCTTGAGGATGATGTCCCGCTTCATCTCGTTGACGGCGTCGTGGTAGTTCGTGGCGGCCTGCCGCGGGCGGCCCGTCTCAAGCACTGACTCCGGCAGATCGTCCGGCAGGATGACTTCGCTGTTGGCGAGCACGACCGCGCGCTCGACCGCGTTCTCCAACTCGCGGACGTTGCCCGGCCAGTCGTAAGCCGACAGGCAGGCGCGGGCTTCGGGGGAAATCCCGTTGACCATTCTCTTACATTTTTTGCTGTACTTCGCGGCGAAGAAATAGGCGAGCAGCGAGATGTCCTCGCGGCGTTCCCGGAGCGGGGGGAGCGTGAGCGAGATGACGTTGAGACGGTAGTAAAGGTCTTGCCGGAAGGTCCCTTGCCTGACTGCCTCTTCTAAATTCCTGTTGGTGGCGGCGATGACGCGCAGGTCCACGCTGATCGTGCGCGTGCCTCCGAGCCGCTCGAAGTTGCGCTCCTGCAAGACGCGCAAAAGCTTCGCCTGCGTGGCGGGGGCGAGTTCGCCCACCTCGTCGAGAAAGAGCGTCCCGCCGTCCGCGATTTCAAGCTTGCCGCGTTTCTGCGAGATGGCCCCCGTGAAGGCCCCCTTTTCATGCCCGAAAAGTTCACTCTCCAACAGCGCCTCCGACAGCACCGCGCAGTTGATGGCGACGAACGGCCCCGAAGAGCGCCCGCCGTTAGCGTGAATGGCGTGTGCGGCCAACTCCTTGCCCGTCCCGCTCTCGCCGCGAATGAGGACGGTCGAGTCGGCAGGCGCGATCCTTTCGATGAGTCGGTAGACCTCGCGCATCGGCGCGCTCTCGCCGATCATGTTGTGCTCAAGAGTTATCTCTTGATGCAGACGGCGATTCTCGCCCTCAAGCCACCCCACGTGCCGGACGTTCTCCACGGCGACCGCGGCGATGCCTCCGACCGCCGCCAGCAGTCGTAAATCAGCTTCGTCGAAAATGGTCGCCGGGTTGCTCGTGTCGAGATAGATCAGCCCGACCACGCGCCCCCTGATGACCAGGGGCACGCAAAGCAGCGAATGAACGGCAGAGGCAAGCAGGCTCTCGGCCCGGCCGAAGTCGCGATGCTCCGCCACGTCACGGCATAACACCGCCACGCCTTCACGCAACACCTGCTCGGCCACCGAACGGCTGATGCGAACCGGCTGCTCCGCCGCGGACTTTTTATCCGTGCCGAATGCCGTAAGCCACTCGTCCGTGTTCTCGCCGACGAGGAGGATCGCGGCGCGCTCGGCGTGGATGGTCTCAAGGGCCGTGTCGAGCAGTTGTCTTTGCAGCGGTTCAAGCTCACGAACCGCGCCGAGCGTCGAGCTGATCTTGAGCAGCGCGTTGAAGTCGCGGGCCAGCCGCGCGCTCGGCGGCAGCGCGGCCACGGCGTCGCCCAATTCCGGGTACGGAGCGTCTCTCCTCTCAAGTCGAATCGTGGAGGGCGGCGGCGCGCCCGCCTCGCACAGTTCGACCGGGCTGCGGGATGATCCGCCCTCCGATTCGTGAAGGAGGAAGAGGAACCGCACGTGTCCGAGCGTAATGTGGTCGCCGTGACTGAGCGCCTGCTCTCCGACGGGCAGCCCGTTGACGAACGTGCCGTTGAAGCTCTCAAGGTCGACGACCTTGAACGCCCCTGCTTCTCTCCTGATGAGACAATGCCGCCGCGAGACGGAGTGGTCGCTGACCGGAAGCAGGTTGGACGCTTCACGGCCTATCGTGACTTCCTCCTCCTCACTCAAGTCGAAAGTCGTCCCCTCAAGCGGGCCGGAGATGGCAATCAGTCTCGGCTTCATGTCGGTCGGACGGCTCGGGTCGCCGCGGTCGAAGGCTACGGCTGCGTAGCATACGGCACGCGGCGGCGACGTGTCAGCAACAATATCTCACAGCCGCCCACGCCCGCCGCCGTGTCGCAACTGACAGCCGCCGTGTCGCAACCGGCACACTTTCGGCGGAGCTGAGCCACGCCAGAGCCGCCGCCCGCGTGCCGATTTCGATAAGACGCTGCATTGGCACGGTGTTGGCAGACAAGGGCTGTCGGACGCGAGAACTTCGCTCGTCACTCTCAACGGACAGCTCACACCGGAGGCGGAAAATGAAGCGACTACTTTTAGCAACGTCAGTCCTGTTCCGCATCAACCTGTGCGGCGCACCGAAAGCGGAGGCGAACGGCGCCGGGCCTGCCGCGCGGGCCAACGCGACTGCCCCCCACCCACCCCCGCCGCGCAAGACGGCGTCTGAGAATCGGCATTATGTCAGTAGACCTCTATGAGGCTTTCGCCAGCCTGAAACTTATAGCCTCTCAATCAATAAAGTCAATATCATTGAATACTTCGTAGCGGACCTCGGTGAATCCCGCCCGCTCACATCGCTCGACGAGCAACAGGTCTAGGTCCCAACCTGGTTGTTGTCGAAATCAAACGCACGGACGACGGCGGGCACATGGAGCTTCAGGCCATCCGTTACGCGGCGATGGTCTCGACCATGACCTTCAGACAACTCGTTGAAGCGCACGCGAAGTTTTTGCGCTCTGCCGACGCCGACGAGGAAGCCGAAAAATCCATCCTCGAATTCCTCGGATGGGATGAGCCAGACGAGGACGTCTTCGCCAAGGAAGTCCGAATCATTCTTGCTTCCGCAGACTTCTCGCGCGAAATAACGACCTCCGTCATCTGGCTCAGCCGCTTTGGCCTCGACATTCGCTGCGTCCGCTTCCGGCCTTACAGGATGGAGAACGGCACGCTCTTAGATGTTCAGTCCCACGGTGTGATGGTGTAGCCTGCTTACTATTACCCGCTAAGGAGGCACTGTGGGA
>JBEVJD010000550.1:0-2769 GCA_040510435.1 Pyrinomonadaceae bacterium
GCGCGCTACCGCCTCCTTACGGAGCGCGCGCGTGTGCAGGAGGCGGCGATGTCGCAGGGCTTCGACGAGGTGCGGATGCGCCTGCGCGTCGCGCGCGAAGAACTCGACGACGTGCGCTGCCGTTTGGAGAACCATGGGGGAGATGTGAGCCGGGCGGCGCGGCGCCGGCTCGACGCGGTGCGGGGGCGGCTGTCGCCCGCGGGGATGGCCGCGTCTGCTTCGCGCACGCGCGTGAGGCTGGCGGTGGGCGGCGCGGCTTTGGAGTCGGCGGCGCGCGCGCGGCTCGACGACGCGCGGAGGCGTCTGGGGCTGGCGGTCGCTTCGCTCGACGCGATGTCGCCGCTGGCGGTGCTCGGGCGCGGCTACGCGCTGGCGACCGACGAGCGGGGCCGCGTACTGCGGTCGGCGCGCGCGGTCAGCGCGGGCGAGACGGTGCGCGTGCGTCTCGCCGAAGGCTCTCTGCGCTGCCGCGTGGAGGGGGCCGAGGGGCCTTCGGAGAACTGAAGAACGAGGGGGCTTGGGAGGGCTGATGCCGCAGGGACGCAGGAGCCGCATCGTCATCGACGTTGACCGCGTGCAGGCCGAGGCGCGCGAGAAGAGGTCGCGCCGCTTCGGCCGCGCGGGGCGCGTGCTGGGCGTGACGGGCGTGGTCGTCATCGGCGTCCTGCTCGTGCTGCTCGTCGGCTCGTACATGTGGTATCAGGGCTTTAAGAAGAGCCCGCCCTACAGCCTCGCGCTCCTGCTCGACGCGGCGCAGCGCGACGACGTGCAGGCGGTCGAGACGATGATCGACGCCGACCAGATTGCGCAGGGGTTCGCCCCGCAGGTCATAGAAAACCTCGCGGGCGCGGACTCGCAGCTCCCGCCGCAGGCGCGCGCGAGCCTGACGGCGATGCTGCCCGCGCTGCTCCCGCGCGTGCGCGAGACGATGCGCGACGAGATTGCGCGCGCGATGAAAGGGCTCTCGCAGAACGAGTCTTCGAGCCTGCCCTTCTTCGTCAAGGCGCTCGGCGTGCGTCGGGCCGCGACGGTCGTCGAGAGCGGCGACGCGGCGACCGTCACCGTCAACGCGGGCGAACGCCCCGTCGAACTCTCGATGCGCCGCGACGGCGAGCGCTGGAAGCTCGTCACCGTCAAAGACACACAGATGGCCTCCGACATCGCCACGCGCCTCGCCGCGAGCCTCCCCGCCGCGCCGCCGCCGCAGAACCAGCCGCGCCGCAGAGGAACGAGATAGTGATAAGTGATGAGTGATGAGCGATGAGTGATAAGAAGGAAACCGAGTGTTCTCTTTTTCTTATCACTCATCACTCATCACTCATCACCAGACAAAGAGATGCCGAAACGAGAACAAGTGAAAAGCGCGGCGCCGTCGAGCTTCGAGGCGCAGCTTGCGACGCTGGAGCGCATCGTGAGGGAGTTGGAGCGCGGCGAACTGCCGCTGGAGCAGAGCCTCGACCTGTTCGAGCAGGGCGTCAAGCTCTCGCGCGAGTGCCAGGAGCGTCTGAACGAGGCCGAGCGGCGCATCGAGGTGCTGCTGCGCGGCGGCGACGGCGCGACTATCGCCGTGCCGTTCGAGCCGGAAGCGCTGATCGAGGACGAGGGCGAGTCGGATGACGACACCGTCTTCTGACGCGCACGGCCCGGCCGGGCTCGAAGGCGCGCCCGAGGCCGCGCCCGCGGAGGTGCGCGACTACGCCGTGCGCGTGCGCGCGGCCGTCGAGACGGAACTCGACCGCCTCGTCCCCCCGGAGGACGCAGACCCGCCGTCCGTGCACGCCGCGATCCGTTGGAGCCTGTTCGCGCCCGCCAAGCGCTTCCGCCCGCTGCTCGTCGCGGCCTCCGGCGAGACGTTCGGCGCGCCGCTTGAGAAGTTAATCAGAACCGCCTGCGCCTTCGAACTCCTGCACACATACTCGCTCGTCCACGACGACCTGCCCGCGATGGACGACGACGACCTGCGGCGGGGCCGCCCGACCTGCCACGTCAGATTCGGCGAGGCGACGGCCATCCTCGCGGGCGACGCACTTCAGACTTTAGCTTTTCAGACTATCGCCGAGGACGAAGCGTTGGACGCCTCGCTGCGCGTCCGCCTCGTCGCGGAGCTGGCGCGCGCCGCGGGGACTCCCGGGGGGATGGTCGCCGGTCAGGCGCACGACCTCGCGGCCGAGTCGCGCCCCGACGTGCGCGGCGAAGAGCTTGAGCTGATTCACCGCCGCAAGACCGGCGCGCTCATCGCGGCGGCGGCGCGCGCTGGCGCGCTCGTCGCGGGCGCGGACGGGAAGGAGGTCGAGGCGGTCAATACTTACGCGCACGACCTCGGGCTGCTCTTTCAGATCACGGACGACCTGCTCGACGTGACGGCGAGCGCGTCCGACCTCGGCAAGACGCCGGGCAAGGACGCGCGCGCGCAGAAGGCCACCTACCCGGCGCTCTACGGCCTCGAAGCCGCGCGCGAGCGCGCGCGCGAAGTCTACGAGTCGGCCTGCGCCGCGCTCGACCCGCTGGACACGCCGACGCCGATGCTCCGCGGCCTCGCCCGCCTCGTCCTCGAACGCCGCGCGTGAGAAGGAAGTAGGCAGTAGGCAGTAGACAGTAGACAGTAGTCAGTAGTCAGTAGAAAAGAGAAGCGGGACGCCGCAAACAGATGGTCAGGCGTGCCCCGTTGTGGTCCTACTTTCAACAGTCTAAAGACAACTGTCTACTATCTACAATCCCACGTAGGTGACATGGCCGGCGACGACGCGCGCGAGGTAGCCGCCGGCGCGC
>JBEVJD010000551.1:0-29324 GCA_040510435.1 Pyrinomonadaceae bacterium
CGGAGTTCTACGAGGCGTTCAGCCCCGAGGACATACAGCCCGAGACCTACGACCTCGCGCACGAACGCATGAAGGAACTGGCGGAGGCCGGCGGCGGCCTCTTCTACGAGGTGGAGAAACTCGAAGACCTGGCCGGCGCATACGAGCGCGTCGTCGCAGACCTCGGCACCGTCTACAGCCTCTCCTATCGCCCCACCAACAAGGGACGCGACGGCTCCTGGCGCGCCATCCACATACGCATCCCACGCCGCCCCGACGCCGTCGCACGCGGCCGCCGCGGCTACTTCGCGAAGTGAGAGCAGTAGGGCAGTAGGCAGACGGCAGTTGAAGGCCGTTTGAGAAGCCCTGGAGGGGCGGGATGTTTATAGTTCCGACTGTAATTGAACCCGAGCCCCGTCAGGGGCGACATCAGACATGTCGCTCCTCCGGAGCTTGGCGGATTAATAATCGTCTTGAGCTATAAACATGCCGCCCCTCCGGGGCTCCTCAACCGGCCTTCAACTGCCTACTGTCATCTGCCTACTGCCTACCGCTCTTTAGAAACAGATAGGGGCCAGTCAGGAGGCACACTCCTAACCGGCCCCTTGCCTCTGGTCTCACACTCTAACCAATCAGCGGCGCGCCGTCGTAGACGACCGACCAGCCGTTCTTGCGGCTGGTGGCGAGGCTGCGCGCGTACCACCTGCGCGCCTCCTCCTCCGACTCGTAGCGGCGCAGGGAGGGGAGGTTCTGGCGCGGGTCGTAGCGGACGAGCTGGCCGCCGTCGGGCGCGGCCTTCAGGGAGAGCAGCGCCAGCATGTCGTTCTTCTGGAGCACCGCCGTGCGGACGACCGTCGCGCCGTCGTCCTCGCCGTCTTCATCATCTTCGTCCAAATCGTAATCTTCCTCCTCTTCGAGGAATTCGGCGCTGTCGCCCTCTTCTTCGTCGTCAACGTCGATCATCTCGTCAAAAAAGTCATTGTGGTCTTTCATCTCTGAATCTCATTTCTCCGATACTGTATTTCCCGTGACGGATGAGGTTACTTGTGCAGCCCTTGTCCGAAAACGCGTGCGCGTATATTACACTCTCGCGGGACGGCAGACAAAGGTCTGGCGGAGGAGAAAGATGGACGGATTTGTGCTCTCGATAGACCAGGGGACGACGGGGACGACCGCCCTCGTCTTCGACCGCGACTGCCGCGTGCGCGGCCGCGGCTACTCGGAGTTTACGCAGCATTACCCGCGCCCCGGCTGGGTCGAGCACGACGCGGAAGAGGTCTGGCGCGTGAGCCTGGGCGCCGTGGCCGACGCGCTGAAAGCGGCCGGCGTCGAGGCGCGGAGCCTGCGCGCCGTCGGCATCACGAACCAGCGCGAGACGGTCGTCGCGTGGGAGCGCGCCACCTCCGCGCCAATCGCGCGCGCCGTCGTCTGGCAGGACAGGCGCACGGCCGCCATGTGCGACGAACTGAAGGCGCGCGGGCTGGAAGATTCAATCCGCGCGAAGACCGGGCTGGTGCTCGACCCCTACTTTTCCGGCACGAAGCTGCGCTGGATGCTCGAAAACACGGAGGGCTTACGCCGTCGCGCCGCGGGCGGCGAAGTCGCTTTCGGCACCGTTGACTCGTGGCTCGTCTGGAAGCTGACGGGCGGGCGCGCGCACGTCACAGACCCCTCGAACGCTTCGCGCACGCTCCTCTTCGACATCGAACGGCTCGCGTGGGACGACGAACTGCTCGCGCTCTTCGACGTGCCGCGCGCCGCGCTCCCCGAAGTCCTGCCTTCGTCCTTCGTCTACGGCCACACGGAGCCGTCGGCCTTCTTCGGCGCGCGGGTGCCGGTCGCGGGGCTCGCGGGCGACCAGCAGGCCGCGCTCTTCGGGCAGGGCTGTTACGAGCCGGGCGCGGCGAAGAACACGTACGGCACGGGCTCCTTCCTCCTGATGAACACAGGCGCCGCGCCCGTCGCGAGCCGCGCTGGGCTTCTGACGACGGTCGCGTGGCAGTTGGACGGGGAGCCCGCGGAGTACGCGCTCGAAGGCTCTATCTTCGTGACGGGCGCGGCCGTGCAGTGGCTCCGCGACGGGCTCGGCATCATCGGGAGTGCGGACGAGACGGAGGCGCTCGCGCGCTCGCTCGACTCGAACGAGGGCGTCTACTTCGTCCCGGCGCTGGCGGGGCTGGGCGCGCCGCACTGGGACGCGTACGCGCGCGGCGCCGTCGTCGGCCTGACGCGCGGCACGACCCGCGCGCACCTCGCGCGCGCAGCGTTGGAGGCCATGTGCTACCAGACGCGCGACGTGGCCGCGGCGATGGAGCGCGACTCGGGCGTGCGCCTGAAAGACCTGCGCGTTGACGGCGGCGCGGTCTGCAACTCTTTCCTCATGCAGTTTCAGGCGGACATCCTCGGCGTCGCGGTCGAAGTGCCCGAAGTCACCGAGACGACGGCCGCGGGCGCGGCCTACCTCGCCGGCCTCGCCGTCGGCTTCTGGCAAGACCGCCGCGAGATCGCCGCGCGCCTCGGCGTCGCGCGCCGCTACGAGCCGCGGATGCCCGAGGCCGAACGCGAACGCCTCCACCGCCGCTGGCTCCGCGCCGTCGAGCGCGCGAAGGACTGGGAGCGCGAGGAGGATTGAAGAAGTGAAGAGTGATAAGTGATAAGTGATAAGAAGGAAGCACGACCCTTAGCTTGTCTTATCACTTATCACTTATCACTCTTCACTCATCACCCCACTTTCGTGCGGCGGCGCGAGACGTAGGTCGCGGCCTGTGTGACGAGGAAGTGCCAGGAGACGACGGCGACGAAGATGAGAAAGGTCAGGATGAGGTTGTAGTTGCCGATCTGGTTGAAGGCCGCCTGCTCCGGCGCGCGCGGCGCGCTCAGCGCGGAAGCGACAACGTAAGAGAGCGCGTAGAGGAGTCCGACTACGAGGGGCGAGACGAGCAGACCCCACGCGCTCGTGCGCCCGCGGCGGCCGAGCCACGCCCCGAGCTTCCACCCCGCGAACGCGGCGGGCGCCGTGAACAGTCCGCCCAGGATGAGCAACGCCTTCCAGAAGAGTTCCGGGTCGTAGACGGTCTGCTCGTCGGTCTGCGCGGTGACGGCGAGCGTGTCCGCGGGCAGCGCGTCCCAGTGCGCGACCAGCGCGTCGCCCTCGCGTCGCATCTCGGGCCGCGCCGCTGCGTGCCAGCCCGACGGCAGCAGCACCTTCACGTCAAGGCCGCCGAAGCCCGCCCACTCGCGCGCGGGTGACAGCACGTAGCCGAGCTGCCAGTAGATGGCGTCAGAACTCGCATTCGCGTAAGCGCCGGGCAGGGCCACATAGCGCACGCGGAGGGTGTGGTCTCCGGGACTGAGCGTGACGTTGTAGTCGATGGTGTCGTCGCCCCTCGCCTCGTAGGGCAAGGGTTTCCCGCCGGGTTCCAGGCTCGGCGTTGAGCCGGGCGGCGCCCACTCTTCCGGCAATCGTGCGTGCTCCGATTCACCTTTGAGAATTACATCGACGGGCTGCCCGTCGAGCCACACCCCTCTGTCAACGCCCCTGTCGTCGCCCGACGACTTATCGGCCTGCAACCAACGGGTGCCACTCCAGACCCAAGGGCCGTAGCCTTCACCTGAGACTCGCGCCGTCGCGACGAAGACGAGCAGCAGCCGGCTCGTCTCGCCGTCATTCCGCACGCGGTAGTTCGCCTCGACGACGGCGGGGCGCAGCCCCTTCAGCGGCCGCATGTCTATCACAAGCGTTTCGCTCAGGATGTGCACGGACTTCAGCCCGCCCGCGGGCTCGCGCGGGGCGTCGCCGGGGCGCGACTCGGGACGGCGCACGGCCATGTTGGCCCGCGCGCCCGCGGCGGCCGAGAGGAGCAGGAGGCATGCGACGGCGAGTGCCGCCGCCCGGTTGTTGAAAGCTTCGAGTCGCACCCTGTGCAAGGTAAAGGCTCCGGTCTGTTTCTAGTAAACTGAAGATGATACGCCGGCCGAGGATAAAGACTCGCGCTCGGCTTCTCAAGCGTCGCCGATGAGGGAACGAGTCCTGCAAGACATTTCGAGCGAGCCCTTCGACGTGGTCATCGTCGGGGCGGGCGTTAACGGGTGCGGCGTGGCGCGCGACGCGGCGATGCGCGGACTGCGCGTGCTGCTGCTCGACAAGGGCGACATCGCGGCGGGGACGACTGCGGCCTCGACGCGCCTGATTCACGGCGGGCTGCGCTACCTCGAACACGGCGAGGTTGGGCTCGTGCGCGAGTCGCTGCGCGAGCGCGAGACGCTGCTGCGCGGGATCGCTCCGCACCTCGTCCGCCCGCTCCCGATGCTCGTCCCCGTCTACGCGGGGCGGCGCCGCGGCCATCTGACCATCCGCGCCGGGATGCTCGCCTACGACCTGCTCTCGTCGTCAAAGTCGCTCCCGCCCCACCGGATGCTCGACGCGACGGAAGCACGCGCCCACGCGCCCGGCCTCGAACCCGAGGGACTGCGCGGCGCGGCGCTCTTCTACGACGCGCAGGTCGAGTACGCCGAGCGGCTCGCGGTCGAGAACGCGCTGGACGCACGTGCGCGGGGCGCGACCGTCGTGACGTACGCGCGCGTCGAGCGCCTGCTCGTCGAAGACGGCGCGGCGCGTGGCGTCGTCTTCAAAGACCTGCCGGGCGGCGCGACGCACGAGGCGCGTGCGAGCGTCGTCCTCAACGCCGCCGGCCCCTGGGTTGACGAGGTGCTGGAAGGCTCGTCCGCGGAGGGCGAACGATTGATAGGCGGGACGAAGGGCAGCCACGTCGTCGTCCGCGCCTTCGAAGGTGCGCCGCGCGCGGCCGTCTACGCGGAGGCGTTCGAGGACGGCCGCCCCTTCTTCGTCATACCCTGGGACGACAAGCTGCTGATAGGGACGACCGACGAGCGTTACGCGGGAGACCTCGACCGCGTCGAGGCGGACGAGTCGGAGATCGAATACCTTCTGCGCGAGACGAACCGCGTCCTGCCCGCGGCGCGGCTCGCGCGCGGCGACGTGCTCTACACGTACTCAGGGGTGCGCCCGCTGCCGCGCGTCGCCGAAGGGCAGGAGGGCGGTATTACTCGTCGCCACTTCGTCCGGCCGTCGCGCGTGCGCGGCCTCTTCTCCATCGTCGGCGGCAAGCTCACGACCTATCGCGCGCTGGCGGAAGGCACGGTCGATTTAATCTTCCGCGCGCTCGGCCAGACTCCCCCGCCCTGTCAGACCGCCGACGCCCCGCTGCCAGGCGCGGCCGTCGAAGACTTCGACGCGTTCCGGCGCGACTTCAGCGCGCGGAGCACGCTCCCGCCGAAGAGCACCGCGCGGCTCCTGAAAGTCTACGGCGTGCGCGCGTCGGAAGTCCTGCGGCTCGCGCAGGCGGACGCGGAACTCTCCGAGGTCATCAGCGAAGAGACGGGCTCGGTCGGCGCGGAGGTCGTCTACGCCTTCCGCGAGGAGATGGCCGAGACGCTCGCGGACTGTTTGATGAGGCGCACGATGGTCGGGCTCAACGGGGAGGTCGGGCTGGACGCCTCGGAGCGCGCCGCGCAACTCGCACGGAAGTACCTCGGCTGGGATACGGAACGCGCCGCGGGTGAAGTCGAGGCGTATCGAAGTTACGTCGAGCGGTTTCAACGAAACCGCGAGCGGTAGCGAGCGGGTGCGGGTGACATCAGAGAGCATTCACGATGTCACCCTCACCCGCTCGCTACCGCTCGCGGTACTGTTTAAGCCAACAGCCTGTGCGCCTGCGCGGCGCGGCCGGACACGCTCGCGCGCGCTTTGTGGCCGACGCGCGTGTGGCGCGGGAGGCGGACGTTCTCGAAGTAGTCGAGTGCGGCGACGCGCAGGCCCACGTTGCGGCCCAGGCGCTCGCTGACGAACCACTTGTGCTCAAGCACACGCGGCCACTCGGCGCGCGCCTCGGCCGGCCCGAGTTTTACGCCGGCCAACTCCTTCAAAGCCTTCTGCTCCTCACATACACCTTCGTCATTAGCCTTCTCAATCACGTAGTCGAGTCTGAACGGAATCATCTTAAATTCTCCTTATCATAAAAGCGGCCTACCCGAGCCGCGCCCCTCAATGAACCCTCTGTTCGTGTGCGTAGGTTCGACGTAAATGATAGGCACGCCTTTGCCCACGCGTCTAACGCATTGTGTTCATCGGGTGGATTAACTATATTCATTCACATTTCGTGAAAGGGCGTAAGGCATGGAGCTGTCGCAGTTAAGAACTTTCCGCGAGGTCGCCGAGGCGCTCTCGTTCACACGCGCGGCACAGAAACTTAACATGACGCAGTCGGCCGTCAGCCACCAGATCAAAGCTCTGGAGACCGAGCTGCGCGAGCCGCTCTTCATCCGCGCCAAGGGCGGCGTGCGCCTCTCCGACGCCGGGCAGCTCGCGCTCTCCTATGCCGAGCGCATCCTCGAAGAGGCCGACGCCCTGCGCGAGCGCATCCGCGGCGACGACCACGAGCCCCGCGGGCGCGTGCGCGCCGCCGCCGCCACGCAAGCCTTCGTACACCTCTTCGCGCACCTCTTCGAGTCTTTCATGCGCGACCACGACCGCGTCGAACTCTCCTTCCGCACGACCGTCAGCACCGAGCAGACCGTGGCCGACATCCTCAACGGCGCGGCCGACGTGGGGTTCGCAAGCCTTCCCGTCTACTCGCCCGCGCTTCAGGTGACCGAGCTGTTCGAGGACGAGTTGGGCGTCGTCGTCGGCGCGCGCCACCGGCTCGCCAAAGAGCGCGAGGCGAGCGTCGTCGAGATGCGCCGCGAGCGCTTCATCCTCTTCGAGCAGGGCGCGTCCATCCGCCGCGCGACCGACGCCTTCTTCAAGCGCGTGGACTTGAGCCCCGACCTCGCGCTCGAATCTAACGACACGTACTTCATCAAGCTCATGGTCGAGCACGGCCTCGGCATCTCGGTCATGCCTTCGTGGGCCGTGCGCGAAGAGGTCGAGGCCGACCGCCTCGCGTGGCTCCGCGTCTCGGGCCACCGCCTCACGCGCGCCGTCGCCATCATCGCCCTCGGCCGCTTCCAGCCTTCGCCGACCCGCGCCTTCATCGAATACATCCTCGAACACCGCGAGCGACTGCAAGAGGCGGCCCGTCCATTTTAGGGGTGTTGGGTTCTGGGTTTTAGGTGTTGGGTAAAACGGTCTCTTCTTAACCAACACCTAAAACCCAAAACCTAAAACCCAATACCCAGCACCCAGCACCCTCCCTATCCAGCACCCAAAATTTTCCCCGCACCCTCTCCAACCGTCGGGCAACTCGTCCGCATCACACGGCCACAACTTTAGGAGGGAAACGTAATGGTACGGAGGTCTGCCCCCGCCCTTCTGGGCCTCTTCGTGTGCCTGCTGGCCGCCCACCTGTCGAGCGCGGCGCCTGCCTTTCACCTGGACGAGTCACGCATCAGGCTCTCGCTCGACTCCGACTCGGCGCGCGTCCGCCTCGAAGTCAACAACGCCACCGGCCGCGATTTGCGCGCGCGCCTCCGCGTCGAGCTGATCGACCCGCGCGACCGCGTGCGCGCCGAGGCCGCGACGGACGTGCGCCTCCGCCGCGGCTCGAACGCGCTCGACGTGGCGCTCGAACTCCCCTACGCGCAACTGCTCGAAGCCGAGCGCGAAGAGTTTCCCTGGTATCGGCTGCGCTACAGCGTCACGCCCGACGCGGGGGCGAACGCTCCGGGCGCGCTCGCGGGCGTCGTCTCCGTCTCAGAGGTGACGCCCGACCTCTTCGGGCTGAGCGTCATCTCGGCCCCGGCCGCACGCCCCGGCACGCGCTACGCAGCGCGCGTACGCACGGCCAACCCGGTCACGCAGCGCCCCCTCAAGGGCGTCGCCGTCGAGGGCACGCTCACGCTCGACGGCGACGGCGACGACAAGACCGTGCTCAAGGCGAAGGGCGCGACCGACGGCGACGGCTTCGTCACGCTCGACTTCGAGCTGCCGCGCGCCGCCGAAGGCTTCGACGAAGAGGCGGAGCTTGAGGTCACGGCGCGGCGCGGCGTCATCGTCGAGGAGGCCGACACACACATCGAGGTTCAGCAGACGCCGCGCGTCCTCCTCACCACCGACAAGCCGCTCTACCAGCCCGGCCAGACCGTGCACATGCGCGCGCTCGTCTTCGACCAGGGCGGGCGCGCGCTCGCCGACGAGGAGGTCAGCTTCAAGGTGGAGGACGAGGAGGACGCCACGGCCTTCACCGTGACGCTCAAGACCTCGCGCTTCGGGGTCGCCTCGGCCGACTGGCGCGTGCCCGAGAGCACGCGGCTCGGCGAATACATGCTCAGGCTCATGCTGGACGACGACAAGTACGAGGTCGATTACGGCGCGGTCGGGGTCTTCAAAGTCAGCCGCTACGACCTGCCGAACTTCTCGGTGACGGCGAAGGCCGACCGCCCTTACTACCTCGGCGGGCAGCAGCCCTCAATCGAGGTGCGCGCCGACTACCTCTTCGGCCAGCCCGTCCGCCGCGGCCGCGTGCGCGTCGTGCGCCAGACCGAGCGGCGCTGGAACTACAGGGCGCAGAAGTACGAGACCGAGGAGCACCCGGCCGTCGAGGGTGAGCTGAGCGAGGGGCTCTACCTCGCGCGCCTCGACCTCAAGGACGAGTACGACAAGATGGGCGAGGCCAGCTATGATCGCTTCCGCGACCTCACCTTCGTCGCCTACGTCACCGACCCGACGACCAACCGCACCGAGCAGCGCCGCTTCGACGTGCGGCTGACGAAGCAGCCCGTCCACCTCTACGTCAGCGAGGGGCGCTTCAGGCAGGCGAAGGGGCTCCCGCTGGCCTTCTACCTCGCCACCTTCTACGCCGACGGCACGCCGGCCGAGTGCGACGTGACCGTCTACGAGGAGGGGCAGACGACGCGGAGCCTCGGCGCCGACGGGCGCGTCCACGAGGTGCGCGACGCCGACCGCGCGCTCGTCAACGTGCGCACGAACAGCTACGGCGTGGCGAAGGTGTCGGGGCCGGCCGTGCGCCACGACGAGCCGCGCCAGAACCTCCCGCTCCGCTTCGTCGCGCGCGACCGCGCGGGGCGCGCGGGCAGCCACAGCGACGATTTCTGGCTCAAATACCACCGCACGGAGACGCCCGAGATTCGCGTCGAGACGGACAAGACGGTCTACGCCCCGGGCGAGCCCGTCAGGGTCGAGCTGGCGTCCGACGACGAGCGGATGAGCGTGGCGGTGGCCGCCGTCTCGGAGGGGCGCGTGCTCTACTCGCGCACGGTGCGCCTGCCGGGCGGGCGCGCGGCGCTGGTCATCCCGACGGGCCCCGACTTCGCGGGCGCCGTCTCCGTCACCGCGACGAGCCTCGTCCCGACTTCCGGCGCCGACCGTGACGAGTCGTTCAGCGTCGGCGCGCGCACCGTCATCTTCCCGCGCGACCGCGAGTTGAAGCTCGACGTGAAGCTCTCGCAGAAGAGCTTCCGCCCGGGCGATGAGGCGGGCGTGCAGTTCTCGCTGCGCACGGCCGACGGGCGGCGCGCGGCGGGCGCGCTCGGCGTCGTCGTCTTCGACAAGGCCGTCGAGGAGCGCGCGCGCACCGACGGCGAGACGGCGGGCGGCTTCGGCTTCGCGGGCGGCTTCCTCGACTACTGGTACGGCTACTGGAACATCGCGGGCGTCACGCGCCGCGACGTGGAGCGGCTCGACCCCGCGCACGCGCGACCCGAGGGCTTCGACACGGTCGCCGAGATGCTCTACAACAACGCGCGGCCGGACGACTTCCACCGCGTGACGACGGGGACGGACTTCCAACGCGAACAGTCGCGCGCCTTCGCCTCCCTCAACGCGGCACTGCTCAAGCCGCTCACGGACGCCGTCAACAAGCGCTACGCGGGCGCGGCCGAGTACCCGGCCGACGAGGCGGCGCTCGTCCGCGTGCTCGCGCAGGCGGGCGTGGACTTCGCGGCGCTG
Source organism: Pyrinomonadaceae bacterium (assembly GCA_040510435.1). Classification (GTDB taxonomy): domain Bacteria; phylum Acidobacteriota; class Blastocatellia; order Pyrinomonadales; family Pyrinomonadaceae; genus QHXN01. Next base: position 9,905 of record JBEVJD010000551.1, read on the forward strand.
CGCGACCCGTGGGGTCAGCCCTTCCGGCCGCGCTTCTCCTTCGACCGCGAGAACGACCGGCTCAGCATCTACAGCAGCGGCGCCGACGAGCGCCCCGACACCGACGACGACTTCGTCGCCACGAGCTTCAGTTGGCCCTACTTCCGCAAGACCGGCGAGACTATCAACCGCGCCGCCGCCGACTACCACAGGCGCACGGGCGGCTACGTCCGCGACCTCGCCACGCTGCTCGGCGAGCTGCGCCGCCAGGGGCTCGACGAGGCGGCGCTGCGCGACCGCTGGGGCCAGCCCTATCGCTTCCGCTTCGAGACGAGCGGCGCGCACCACGTCATCACCGTCGAGAGCGGCGGCCCCGACCGCGCCTTCGCGCGGCAGCTCGGCTACACCTCCGACGACTTCGACATCTGGGTGCAGTTGACCGACTACTTCGAGGACTCGCGCAGGGCCGTGGACGAAACGCTCCACAGGAACTCGCGCGAGGGTCGTTCGTTCCCGCTCACGCGCGGGGAGCTGGCCGCCGTGCTGGCGAAGTCCTCGATCGGGCTCGACACGCTGCGCGACGGCTGGGGCCGCCCCGTCTACGTGAGTTTCTCGACCGTGCTGAGGTACGGCGACCGCGTCGCCGTCGAGGTGCGCGGCACCAACGGGACGAGGCTGACGACGCGGCCCGTCACACAGTCAGTGCACGCGCTCGCGCTGCGCAGCGCCGGCCCGGACGGAAGCGAGGGAACGCCCGACGACCTCACGCTCGCCTACTTCACGAGCCTCGGCGAAGAGCAGACGGCGCGCGACGCGGCGCCCGTGCCGGTTCCTTCAATGGTCACCTTCTCGGGCGGCACGGGCGCGATTACGGGGATGGTCACAGACCCGAACGGCGCAGCCATCGCCAACGCCACCGTCAAGGCCAGGCACCTCTTCGTCAACTTCGAGGCCAGCGCCGCGACCAACGACGAGGGCGTCTACCTCCTGCGTAACCTCCCTTCGGGCGTCTACACGCTGACGTTCAGCTCGCCCGGATTCCTGAACATGGAGATCGAGAGCGTCCGCGTCATCTCGGCGAACCTGACGAAGTTGGACACCAGGCTGAACGTCGGCGCCGTGACGGAGGTCGTGACGGTGACGGCCGGCTCGAGCGCCCAGGTCAACGCAACGCAGTCGATGGTTTCCAGTTCGGTGAAGGAGGTGCGGCGGATGGTGCAGGCGCCGCTCTCGACGCCGCGGCTGCGCGAGTTCTTCCCCGAGACTCTCGTCTGGAGCCCCGAGCTTGAGACCGCGCAGGACGGCACCGCGCGGCTCGACTTCAAGCTCGCCGACAACATCACGACGTGGAAGATGTCGGTCATCGCCTCGACCGAGGACGGCCGGGTGGGGACGGCCGAGCATGAGTTCCTCTCCTTCCAGCCCTTCTTCGTCGAGCACGACCCGCCGCGCGTGCTGACCGAAGGCGACGAAATCTCTCTGCCCGTCGTGCTGCGCAACTACCTTGAGCGCGCGCAGGGCGTCGAGGTGGAGATGAAGCCCGAGAGCTGGTTCACGCTCGGCGGCGCGGCGCGCCAGCGCGCGGAGGTGCCGGCGGGCGACGCGGCGCGCCCCACGTTCGACTTCCGCGCCGTCGCGTCGGTCACGGACGGGAAGCAGCGCGTGACGGCGCTCGGCCGCGAAGCCTCCGACGCCATCGAGAAGGTGGTCACCGTCCACCCCGACGGCGAGGAGCGCTCGGTCACCGACGGCACGCTCGTCTCGGACTCGGCCGCGCTCACGGCGAACGTCCCCGCCGAGGTCATCCGCGGCTCGCTGCGCGGCGAGCTGAAGGTCTACCCGAACCTGACGGCGCACGTGCTCGAAGGCGTCGAGGCCATCATGTCGCGCCCCTACGGCTGCGGCGAGCAGACCATCTCGTCCACCTATCCGAGCGTGCTCGTGCTCAGCTTCAACCGGACGATTAAGGGCGGCGCGGTCGAGCCGTCGGTCGTCGAGCGTGCGCGCAAGTACGCGCGGCTCGGCTACGAACGTCTGCTCGGCTACCGCGCGCCGGGCGGCGGCTTCACCTACTGGGGGCGCGGCCCGGCCGACCTCGCGCTGACGGCCTACGCCCTCCGCTTCCTAACGGACGCGAGCGGCGTCGTCGGAGTTGACGAGGAGGTCATCACCGAGACGCGCGAATGGCTGCTCAAGAAGCAGCGCCCGGACGGGAGCTGGCCCGAGCACACATGGGAGGGACACGAGGATAAGCGGCGGACGGCGCTCACCACCGTCTTCGTCGCGCGCGTCCTCGCCGCCACGCAGAAGTTCGAGCGCGACAAACGAGGCCCCCTCGCGCAGGAGTCACCCGCAGAAAGTCGCCCCGTGCAGATCACTCCCGCGTCCAGCTCGACGCAGAACGCGTCGTTGCAGGGCGGCGCGGAGAAGGGGCAGGCCGCGCCGCTCAAGCGCGCGCTCGCCTACGTCGCGGCGCGCGCCGACGAGGCGGACGAGCCTTACCTCATCGCCTCGCTCGCGCTGGCCGCGTCGGACGTGGGCGAGTCCGCGCTCGTCGCGCGCGCCGCCGCGCGTCTGCGCGCGCTCGCAATCGAAGAGGGCGCGGGCTCCTACTGGGCGCTCGAAACCAACACGCCCTTCTACGGCTGGGGTCTCGCCGGCCGCGTCGAGACGACCGCGCTCGCCGTCCAGGCGCTCAACAAGTATTGCGGGACGCCGAACGCCGACTGCGGGGCGGAGAATAAATTGATCGAGCGCGGGCTCGTCTTCCTGCTGCGGAAGAAAGACCGCTACGGCGTCTGGTATTCGACGCAGGCCACCGTCAACGTCTTCGACGCGCTCCTCTCCGCGGTCGTGGCGCGCGGCGGCGCGGGCGCGGCGCGTGCCGACGACGTGGCCGAGGTCTTCGTCAACGGGCGGCGCGCGGGCGAACTCACGCTGCCTCCGCCGGACAGACTCTCCGGCCCGCTCCTGCTCGACCTGACGCCCTTCCTCGGCGCGGGCGGCAACCGCGTCGAGCTGCGGCGCCGCTCGCCCGCAGCGCCGGCACAGGCGCAGCTCGTCACGAACTTCTACGTGCCATGGGGCACGCGCCCCGCCGTCGCCAGCGTCGAGTCTTCGGCCGACGGCGGCGACGCGCCGAAGCGCGGCAGCGCTTCATCCCTCCGGCTGTCAGTCGTCTACAACCAGATTGAGGCGGAGATAAGTCAGGAGGTGACGTGCAGGGTGTCGGTCGAGCGCGTCGGGCACGAGGGCTACGGCATGATGCTGGCCGAGATCGGGCTCCCGCCGGGCGCGGACGTTGACCGCGCGTCTTTAGAGCGCGCGATGAGCGAGTCGGGCTGGGAACTCAGCGGCTACGACGTGCTGCCCGACCGCCTCGTCGTCTACCTCTGGCCGCGGGGCGGCGGCACGCGCTTCCAGTTCAAGTTCCGCCCGCGCTACGGCCTCAACGCGCTGACCGCGCCCTCGCAGCTCTACGACTACTACAACCCCGAGGCGCGCACCGTCGTTCCGCCCACAAGGTTCGTGGTACGATGAAAAGCTGTAGTCAGTAGTCAGTAGTCAGTGTCAGTAGGCTCCGCTCGGCGGTTGTTTAAGATGACGACCGCACGGTTCGAGCGCCGAAGGGTTCTTCTACTGGCTACTGACTACTGGCTACTGACTACTTCTTTCAGGAGGTTGCGATGCGTCTCACCGAGATGGTTTCGTGCGCCGGTTGAGCGTCTAAGCTCGCGCCGAGCGAACTCGCTCAAGTTTTGAGCGGTCTGAACATTCCCCGTGACCCGAACCTGATTGTCGGCATCGAGACGGCCGACGACGCGGGGGTTTACCGTCTCTCGGAAGACCTCGCGCTCGTCCAGACCGTGGACTTCTTCACGCCGATTGTTGACGACCCGTTCGACTACGGCCGCATCAGCGCGCTCAACTCCATCAACGACGTGTGGGCGATGGGCGGCCGGCCCATCACCGCGCTCGCCGTCACTTGCTTCCCGAAGAAGGGCGTTGACTTCGCCATCCTCGGCGAGATCATGCGCGGCGGCCTACAGGTCTTGACGGAGCACGGCGTCGCGCTCCTCGGCGGCCACAGCGTTGACAACCAGCAGATCATGTTCGGCTACGCCGTGACCGGCGTCATAGACCCCGCGCGCCTCGTCACCAACCGCGGCGCGCGCCCCGGCGACGCACTGCTCCTGACGAAGCCCATCGGGACGGGCGTCGTCTCCACCGGCATCAAGTTCGGCAAGGCTTCCGAGGAGGTGACGCGCGCGTCACTTGAGACGATGCTGCTCGCAGGACGCGAGGCCGCGCGGCTGATGGTGGAGGCGCACGCTCACGCGGCGACCGACGTGACGGGCTTCGCGCTGCTCGGCCACGCGTGGGAGATGGCGCGCGGGAGCGGCGTGACTCTGGAGATTGTTTCGTCGAGCGTCCCGCTCATCCCCGGCGCGCGGGAGCTGGCCGCGGCCGGGCTGTTGACGAGCGGCGACAAGTCGAACCGACGCTACGTCGGCGAGGACGTAACGCTCGGCGACGGTGTGAGCCGCGAACTCGCCTCGCTGCTCTTCGACCCGCAGACGGCAGGCGGCCTGCTCATCTCCGTCCCGCCCGAGCGCGCCGACGACCTCCTCGCCTCACTCCGCGAGCGCTACCGTGACGCCGCCCTCATCGGCCGCGTCACCGAGCGCGGCCCACACCTCATCAGGGTGAGCTGAAACTACTCTTTACTTGATTTGACGAAGCCGCGCCTGTGATGCCGGAACTCCTGCCCGGGCGCGAACGAGCCGAGGAGGTTCTGCGCGAGCGTGAGCTGCGCGCTGATGCGCGCCTCGGGGCGGCGGAACTTCTTCGCGGCGGCGCCTGCGCGGTCGAAGTCCTCCTTCGCGAGCAGCGCCAGCGCCTGCGCGCACTGGTTAATCATATCGCTCCAGATGTAGCCGCCCTGCGGCTTCAGCTCGCCCTCATCGAAAGAGTCCTGCCCGAAGCCGTCGAGCACCTCGGCCGCGTCCATGAGCGCGTCGAGGCGGCCGACGGCCGACTCCACCACGTCGAACGAGGCGCCGGCGTCGAACCGCGCGTAGGCGTTGGCGACTTGCAGGCGGTAGCCGAACTGCTGGTGTCCGCGCGTCTGCAACTCGACGAGCCCGCGCGCCTCGTCCAACACCTGCCGCGCCGTCTCGGCGTCGCCCGCCCCTGCGGCCCGCCCCGCGATCTGCAACAGCGCCTGCACGCGCTCCTCCGGCGTCTTCAGGCGCGACACCGTCAGGCGCGCCTCCTTGTAGTCGCCCTGCTGCACGGCGCGCCAGTGCGCGCGGTGCTCCATATCCCTGCGCGCCTGCGCGCGCTGCTGCGGGTTCGAGATGTTCTCAAGTATCTGCCGCGCGCGCTCGGCGTCGCCCTCGCTGAAGACCTTCCACGCCGCATGTGCATAGAGCTGGTCGCGCGCCTCGGCGGGCGCCTTCCGCGCGGCCTCCAACACGGCCTCGGCCGTGCCCTGCTGCATCAACTCCTGGTAGGGCATCAACTGCCGCAGGTGCGGGTTGAAGCTGCGCTCCATCTCGTCGGCCCTGCGGCGCAGCGCCGCGACGCGCGCGGGCGCCGACTTCTCCAGCTCGGGCAGAAGCATCTGGAAGGCTTGGAAGAGACTGTAGGCCCCGCCCTGATTCGGCGCACCGCCCGCCACCGCGGCCAGCACCTTCTCGATTAGCTCGCGTCGCGTCTGCTCGTCCAACAGCGCGGGGCCACCCGCGCCCGGCGTGACCCTGCCGACGGACACAACCGCCGGGCCCGTCGAGTTCACGACCGGGCTCGCCGGAGGGTTCTCGGCCGGGCGCGTCAACGCCAGTAATTGCTGCGCGACGGAGGCCGCCTCGCCCTGGCTCCGCAGGTCTTCGGGGCGGAGCCGGCGCACGATGTCGGCGGCCAGCTTCGACGCTGCGGCCGGCTCCTTCGCCCTCAACTGCTGCAACACGTTCAGCAGCGACGTGGATACGGCTTTATTCAAACTCTCTTCGACGATCTCCAACGCCCTCCGCGGCTCCTGCGCCGCGAGGTAGCCGGCGATGCTCATCTCAAGCGCCTGCTCCTGCGAGGGCTGGCTGTAGCCCGCGGCCGTCAGTGCCTCCGCGTAAGGCGGCCGCGTCGCGCGCAGAAATTCGAGCGCGAGGCTCGCGTCGAACGGTGCGGCGGCTTGGACGAGTTCGCCGCGGAGCTGCACGACCAACTGCGCGGCGTTGTAGAACTGCGGGTCTTCGGCGTCTACGGCCGCGTTCAGCTCGGCGACGCCGTCGGCCGCCGCCTTGAAGGCCGCGCGCGCCGCCTTCGCGTCGTGGGGCCAGAGCAGCTTCGCGGCCGTCGCCTGCGCGCGGACGCGGTTCTCCGCCAGCCTCAAAGACTGCGCCTCGGCCAGGGCCTCTTCGACGAGGCCGAGCGCCTTGCGCTCAAGCCCCGCGCGCACGCGCTCCGCCTCGGCCGCGTTCGCCTCCGCCGTGGTCTGCGCGCTCGACGCGGGCGCGTGCGCGTGCAGGAGCATTGCGAACAAGAGGAGCGACAATCCTGTCTTCATGGCGAGTCTCCGCGCGGGTCTTCATGGAAAATGTCTGAGGGGATTCTCGTTGACAAACTTCCCGCGAGCACGCCCTCTGAACGCGGGGGGCGGCGCGCTCTTGCTTTCAAACTCCGATGCCGCGCGGGCGCGGTAAGGATGCGCGGCGCGGGCGCGATTTTCGGGCGCGCGCCTCGTTTGACACGCCCAAGGCTCTACGGTAACTTAAACGTCGCCGTTATTAATGACGAAATCTTTCAGTCCCGTTCGTCTAGTGGCCTAGGACACCGCCCTTTCACGGCGGTAACACGGGTTCGAGTCCCGTACGGGACGTTTAATCTACTCAATTAGTTAAAGCCGCAGAGGCAGGCAGGGCTTTAGGCGTGGTGACGCTGTGGTGACTAAGATCGCCAAAAACCGCGTCTAGGCGTCCCACCGCGTCGGCCAAAAAGGTAGGGCTGAGGTGTTGGTATCGGGCGGCCATTCTGAGGTCTTTGTGACCTAGAAGCTGCGCGACGGTGTGAATATCCGCGCCTTGCATTCGGAGCCAGCTCGCCGCCGTATGTCTTAGGTCGTGGAACCTAAAATCATAAGTCTCTATGGCAGTGCAGACTCTCTTGAAAGCTACGCTCACCTGTCCGGGCGTCACGCCTCGAAAGAGTCTCCTATTTGGGAGAAATGGCTTAGCGCAAATCCAGCGCGAATACACGTCATAATGTGTAAAAGTCAAAACTGGTTATTTCCCGTGCTCGCCCTGCTGTGCTCCGGAACTCGCCAAAGTGACAGGGTCTCTGACGACCCGGCTGCTAAGACGTTGTAGCAACTGCCACGCCAACGTGATGTGGCGGGGCCGCCCGCTTGATGTCCTCTGATCGTGTAGCCGGATATGCTTGCTCCCGCCCAACGATAGTGCCCCACCTGCGCGGCACTTGCCGGCGTACCCCTCTGCCGCGCGCAGCGCGCCCGAAGCGCTGACACTCTGCGCAACCGTGAACGCAACAAATGGAAAGGTTGTTGATGCTTCGTCTGGCTCAGAGGAATTTCACCCGGCCGGGCGCGACGCCGAGGCCGTACCTTGAGGTGCCTCGGTCGTCCCGTAGTGCCACAACATAGCGCTCGTCGGGATTGCCTAAACCCGCGCAGATGGCGCTATAACCCTTGACATGCATCAATGCCCCCACTGTCACAGCACCGAGCGGCAGAGTTACAAATGGCAGCACCCGCGTTATCCGAGCAACGTCATCGACTTCGTCTCATGTCTGATTTAGTCACTCCCGGCAGAACGTAAAGCCGCAACACGGCGAGCGATCTGTGATAATATTCAGGAGACGGCCTTCCATCCGTCGGCCGCCTTCGGCCGATCTCTCCATCCCACAGGACTCTAAACAACATGGCAGCCATCGAAGAACTCCTGAGAGTCACGAAGCAGCACAACGCCTCAGACCTGCACCTTGTGAGCGGGTCGTCCCCCTACGTGCGCCTCGCCGGCGACATGGTTCGGCTGAACTACAAGAGCGTCCCGGCTGAAGTCTGTCAGGGGCTGATCTACTCAATCCTGACGGACAGGCAGAAGGAGCTGTTCGAGGAGAATCTGGAGTTGGACTTCAGCTACCCTGTGCGCGGGATCGGCCGGTTCCGGGTCAACGTCTTCATGCAGCGCAACGGCATGGCCGCCGTCTTCCGACTCATCCCCGAAGACGTGCAGACGGTAGCGGAACTGGGACTGCCCGACCAACTCGCAGACCTCGTCGATGTCTCCGAGGGGCTCATACTCGTCACAGGCCCCACGGGGTCGGGCAAGTCAACGACGCTCGCCTCGATCATCCACACCATCAACACGACGCGGCGCGCGCACATCATCACCATCGAAGACCCCATCGAGTTCGTACACCAGAACCAGCAGTGCCTCATCAACCAGCGCGAGGTGTCGAGCCACACCCACTCGTTCAGCAACGCGCTGCGCGCCGCGTTGCGCGAAGACCCGGACATTATCCTGGTCGGCGAGATGCGCGACCTGGAGACGATCTCACTGGCCATCACGGCGGCCGAGACCGGCCACCTGGTCTTCGCCACGCTGCACACGAACAGCGCCGTTAAGGCCGTTGACCGCATCATCGATGTCTTCCCCGAAGGACAGCAGGCGCAAATTCGCACCATGCTGTCGGAGAGCCTGCGGGGCGTGATCGCGCAGGCGTTGTTGCCGCGCGCCGACGGGAAGGGGCGGGTGGCCGCCGCGGAGGTGCTCGTCAACGTTCCGGCGGTCGCCAACTTGCTCCGCGAGGGGAAAGCCTTCCAGATTCCGTCCGTCATGCAGACGGGCCGCGCACTGGGGATGCTCACCTTCGAGACGACGATCAACGAACTCATGCGCACGGGCGTTATTACTAAGGATACAGGGCAGACCTTCCTCGCGCGCCGCACAGCCGGCGGCAAGAGGGCGTAACGCTTCTCGCGTGGAGCCTGGGCCCGGGGCGGCGGCTCGGGTCATTCTAACTCGCCGGCCTACCCCACGCGCTCACGCAGCCTAAGGCCGCCCCCTGCACTCGCCCTTCCCACTACATCGCATTGAACTCCCTTCCGGAAGCCGCTCCCGTACGGCCGAGTTGCCACGGCGCTGGTGTGAAACGCCTTTCACATCCTGTCACTAAAGGTGACGAATGAGCTGTCAGCATAAAGGGAATCGCCCGTCAGACGCCCCGTATTCTGCGCGAATAGCCGGAAGCATTCGGTGGCACCAATTTTGCAGCCATGGTTACGTCACGCGATAGACCGCGCCTGGTCACTCTGAAGCTCACTTAACAAATGCAAGAGGGAAACTTGAGGGGAGACATGGACACTAAGGTTTATGCCCGACGACGCCCGGAGGGCGGCTTCAGCCTCTTAGAGATGATGATCGTCATCGGCATCATCTCCATTGCCGCGGGCCTGAGCATCCCACAGGTGATCGGCGCGCGGAGGGCGCTCCGCGCGACCAGCCTCGTCCGCGAACTCTCCGGCGGGCTGCGCGACGCGCGGCAGATGGCGCTCTCACGCCGCCGCGCCATCACCTTCCAGTACGACGACGCCACCAAGCAGGTCAACATCATCGACCACGGCACCAACGCGGACGGGCTCGGCATCAGCGGCGTCGACGTGCTGACGGACGGCAACTACCCCGACACGACGAACAGTTCGGTCGCGAGCACCGCATCGCTCATCGCCAGCGGCCTCCCCGCCGCCGAGATCAAGTACGGGGTACCGAGCGACGTGCCGACGGCGGCGCGCACGCTGGGCGACAAGACCACGCTCACGGCGCTCACAGACGAGCGCCTCAACATCACCTTCCAGCCCGACGGGACGATCATCGGCACCACCGGCGTGCACAGCAACGTCGCGTTCGCCATCTACAACTCTGTACAGCCCCACGGGACGGCCGCCGCCATCTCGATCCTCGGCGCCACCGGTAGGGTCAAAGTCTGGAGGTACAGCGACAGTGCCCAAAAGTTTGTCGAATAACCGCCGCCCGGCCGGCGCGCGCGCCCCGCGCGGCGCGGAGTCCGGCTTCACCCTCCTGGAGATGATCGTCGCCATGGTCGTCATGATGATCGGCCTCCTCTCTCTGGCGCAGGTGCTCGGCTACGCGCTCTCGGTGAGCAACCACGGGCGCGGGGTCACGAACGCGAAGCTCCTCGTGGTCTCCGTGCTCGAACAGATGGAGAACCTGAGGAACACCGGCCAGTTGACCTACGGGCAGATCGCCAACCCGGACGACGTGGACAACGACGGCGGGACGTTCACCTTCGGCGGCTTCCCCGAAGGCTTCCGCCCCGTCCCGCGCAACCCCGGCACCGACGGCATCTACGGCACGTCGGACGACCCGACCCTCCCCGCGCAGGTGTACGAGGGCTACGAGCGCCAGATCGTGATCGAGCCACTCGGGGACGACAACCTGCGGAGGATCGTCGTCACTCTCCGGTACAAGGAGCCTGGTGGCAAGGAGCAGGAACTGACGGGGACGAGCTACTTGAACAACGACTTCCGCAGCAACATCCTGCGCTGAGGCGGACGGAGGCACACCATGCATCGCTCACACGGGCAGGGCGGGTACACGCTCTGGGAACTGATGCTCGCCATGACCATCATGCTGATCGTCATGGCCATCGCCATGCGCTTCATGAACGACAGCGTCAGCATCAGCCACACGACCAGGGAGATGACCGAGGCGCAGCAGAACCTGCGGACGGCGCATGAGTTCATCGCGCGCGACCTCGTGGCCGCGGGCGACGGGATGGAGGACATCCGCTCCCCGCGCCTGCTCAAGACCTTCCTCAACAACCACCTGACGAAGGCCCCGGTAGGCGACACCACCTACGCGGCCCTCGGGGTGCTCGGCATCGTCACCTCAGACAACCAGGCCCCCAACGGCACGGCCTTGCCCGTCCCCAGCCCGACCCCGGGCACCTCCATCCCCGTCCTGACGGCCACTGATCGGCTGACAATCATGATGATAGACCCGGACTTCAACGACGATGCCGGGTCTATCCCTCTCCCCTCCGGCAACGTCACCGGCAACGGCCAGACCGTGACGATCCCGGGAACCGTGAGTATGACGCAGTTCAGCGTCGGGGATATCTACTTCTTCACCTCCACGACCGCGTCGGCCTTCGGCTCGGTCACTGCAATCAACTCCGCCGCGCGCACCCTGACCTTCGCCGCGGGTGACCGCTTCGGCCTCAACCAGGTGAACGCCAACGGCCCGATCAACCTCGTCGCGAACGGGAGGCCCTCCACGCTGATGAGGATGGAGGTTGTCCACTACTACATCGACTCGGACAAGCTGCTGCGGAGGCGCGTCTACGGCGTGGGCGGCGTCGGCGGCTACACCGACACGGTGGTCGCCGAGCACATCGCCGACCTTCAGTTCCGCTACGTCTTGGGCCAGAGCGACGCCAACGGGAACGTCCTCGCGCCGGTCACGGCGCTCGGCACAGAGGCGCAGCAGAGCCTTGTCCGACAGGTGGAGGTGACCGTCATCGCCGAGACGGCACACAACGTGGTGAATGGTGCTAAGCAGAAGATGACCATGACGGGCACGACGACCGTGCGCAACATGCAGTTCAACACGCACCTCAAGATGTCGAATTGACCCCGCGGCCCGGCCGCGGCGGCGGGACTCCCCGGCGGGACGCGCCCACGGAAGGAAGAGAACGGTATGTCACACCCCAACCTGTCGCAGATTACGGCGAGCGCCGCCGCGCCGCGTGGCGAGCGCGGCGCGGCGCTCACGATGGCAATGCTCATCGTGGCGCTCGTCGCCGTCATGAGCATCGCCGTTCTGAGCGTCGTCAAACACGAGGCTCGCGTCGCGGGCGGCGACCTCCAGCACACCCGCACGTTCTACGCCGCCTCGGCCGGTCTGGAGAAGATGACGCACGACTTCAGCGACCTCTTCCGGCGCACCGCCAAGCCGACGTCGACGGAGATGTGCGAGATCGCCGACGACCCGCCCGAGGAACTCGTCGAGGAAGAGGGCTTCACCTTCCAGCAGACGCTTAAGCGCAACAACACGCTGCTCAACACCCTGAAGGCCCAGAACGGCGGCAAGAGCCCGCGGACGAAGATTCCGAACGGCCCGTTCGCCGAGATGTACGCCGCGCTCGAACCCTATCACCTGACCTCCGCCGTCACGCACACGGCCACCAAGACGCAGGTGCGGCTCGAACGCGAGGTCAACAACTACATGATCCCGCTCTTCCAGTTCGCCACCTTCAGTGACGGTGACCTCGAATTCTGGCCGGAGCCGCCGATGACCTTCATCGGGCGCGTCCACGCCAATGGCAACATCTACTTCGGCGGTGACATCACCTTCTACGACCGCGTGACGACGGCTGGCGAGGCTGTCCGCAACGTCCTGCGCAACAACGCGACGAACAACACTCTGGTCGGCGGCGCCTACGACAGCGACCCCCGCTTCATCAACCCGAGCGCCCCCACCACCGTCGCGCGCATGACGGTCGGCAGCGTCACGGGCGGGCCCAACATGACGCAGCCGCGCGCCGACGGGCGCGGCAACTATCCCGGCTCTCCCACCGGCACCAACAACGCCACCTGGGCGACGACCTCCGTCAACCCACTCAACGGCGTCAACAACCAGTTCGGCGTCTTCCTCAAGACCGCCTCGACGGGCGCGCGCAAGCTGCTCCTCCCGCTCCAGATCGACGGCCGGGCCCCCGCCGAGATCATCAAGCGGAGCATGTCCGACGACAACACCGTCATGTCGCAGTCGCGCTACCACTCGAAGGCCGAGGTGCGCATCATCATCGACGACGAGGCCGCCGGCCCCGCCAACGTCGCGGGCATCCCGGCCGGCAGGGGTGTGCTCCTCTCGAACTGGGTGCCCTCCGAGCTTAACGGCGGCAACGCCCTGCGCGTCGTCGGCGACGGCGGCGGCTACTTGAACACGACGGACTGGCTCCAGGGCGCTTCGGCGCTGAACAGGAAGGCGTTGACGGTGCGGGGCGTCAAGAACTACGTCCCCACCGTCAACGGAGCGCCCAACCCGAACCCCAACACCGGGGGCAGGAACGCTACCAGCGCCGACTTAACCAGCGCGGCCAACAGCGCCATCAACAAGACCTCGAACGGGGCCTTCGTCCCGCCGGGCGCCGGCCTCAGGGGGCGCATCCTCATCGAGATCGTCAGGCCCGACGGGACGACCCTCGACGTGACCCAGACCATCCTCAGCATGGGCGTCACCGTCGGCGAGCCGAACGCCATCGTCCACCTCCAGCGCCCGCTCTGGGCGGCCTTCATGCAGGGCAGCCGCGACCGCACGAGCGCGACCGCGAGGAACTACCTGACCTACTTCATGGACAACTCCGTCGCGGACAGGCGGGCACTGGCTGACGGCGAGATGAAGATCACTAGCGCCGCTGGGCTGACGATGAACGCCGCCGGCTTCATCAACACCGCGGAGAACAACCTGGATGACGACCCGCACACCGCCGGCGCGCCCTTCCAGCCGACGACGATGACGCGCGACGATAAGCTGCCCGACCCCGCCACCTGCACGCCGCAGCCCGGCTGCCGGCTCAACCAGATCGTGCCGATTAACGTCTACAACGTGCGTGAGGGGCACATCACCGACTCCCTGACGACCACGAACGTCTACGCGCGCGGCATCACCTCGGTCGTCGAGCTGAACATGCGGAACCTGGCGCGCTGGCTCGACGGCGTCTACGACACCAACCTGCTGTCGAATACCCCGGCCGTCAGCACCAACATCGCCAGCCCCGACGGCTGGATCATCTACGTCTCCGACCGCCGCGGCGACCGCGTCAAGCAGGAGAGGAACTCGCTCGGGTCAACCGTCAACACCACGAACGGCTTCGTCGACAACGAGGACGTCTACAACTACCCGGGCACCGCCGGCGGCACGCCCAACCCCGGCGAGGACGTGATCGACTTCGGCTTCGACGTGGCCTTCAACAGGGACAAGGAGGGCTCGCTCCAGCGCGACCTCCTGGAGCTACCCGACCCCGGGACGGGGATCACCACGACCGCCCTGACAGCGCCCACCGGCTACGCGGACACCACGAAGTACGGGCGCGCCCTCGGCGTCGGCGCGTGGCTCACCTCGAACCAGACCACTGCCGGAACGGCCGGCTACCACTTCCGCCGCGCCGTGCGCCTCTTCAACGGCGAAGACCTCAAGCTCTCGGGTGCCGCCGATAAGCTCTCCGAGACGAAGGGGATCACCGTTGCGACCGAGAACATGGTCTACATCTGGGGCAACTACAACACGACCGGCATCACCTGCCAGCCCGCCAGCGGCTCGACGGAGAACGACACGACGAAGCCCTGCTGGTACACCGGCGACCAGGTGCCGGCCTCCATCGCGGCCGACGCCTTCTTCCCGCTCTCGAAGACTTGGTTTGACTCAGTCAGCGCGATGTACCCGGAGGGCGGCAACTCCCGCATCGCCGACGCGAGCAACGCCGGTGCCCCGTTGGGGTCGAGCGCCATCGCCGTCGGACAGGAGACCTCCGTGCGCGCGGGCATCATCGCCGGGACGACGTTGTCGGCGATGGTGGGCACGCCGGCCGCCACCACCCCCCTCGTGTGGCTCAACGGTGGCGTCCACAACTTCCCGCGCTTCCTCGAAACGTGGGGCGTGTCGGGCGGCGCCTGGGAGAAGCGCTGGAACTACACCGGCTCGTTCATCATCCTCTACAATTCGACGCAGGCGGTCGGCCCCTGGAGCGTCACCAGTTCCGTCAACTACTCCCCGCCGCGGCGCAACTGGGCCTTCGACGTTACCCTGACCGACCCGAACCGGCTCCCGCCGGGCACGCCGCAGTTCCAGTTCGTCCAGGCCACGGGCTTCCGCGAGACGCCCTTCAATAACACGGTCACGACAGACCCCTGTAGTTGAGCCTGAGTCCCGGGGCGGCGGCGCGGTTGCGCGTTCACCTTCGTGCCGCCGCCTCGAAACTTTTACTTCGCGGTCACCAACAGCACCGCAGGCTTTGTCCTATGCGCAGCGGTCGGGTTGTAGTATTCGTAGACGCGGGCAGGGAGGGTCTGTGCCCGGACGGGGAACTTCGCACGCAGCCTGAAGGTGAACTCCGCTGCCTGTCTCGGGTTCAACCCGTCGAGGTAGAGGATCACTTGCTTGGCCGTAATCGTATACTTCTCGACCTTCCCCCCGGCCTTGCCGCGCGTCATGTCTACCAACTCGGCGAAGTCCTCACCCGACGCCTCGAAGCCCGGCGGAATCCCTAAGTCAACCATGACCATCTTGGCCCTGGCCGGCGTGTTGTTCTGCACCCTCACGCGGGCCGTCACCGTCTCGTCCTGCACCAGCCGCGTGCGGTCGTATGTGAGGTTAATCGAGAGCGGTTCGCGCCGGCCCTTGTCCGCTACGCGCGCCCACGGTACGTAATAGCGTCCGACGATCTGGTACTGCATACTCCCGCGCCCTGAGAAGGAGAGGGTGATTTTGTGCGCCCCGGTATGCGTATACGCCTTGAGGTCTACCAGGTGCAGCAGGTCGTTGTTTTCATTCGTAATCTGCACGGACGCGGCGGGCCGCCCGTCGGCTGAGACGTTGATCGTTCCTTCGGTGTCGGCGTTCGCCCCCTTCGCGAACGAGAGGAGGAACGCCTTCAGCGAGAGGATGGTCGCCTGCGTCGTCTGCCAGTTGCCGAGCGCGTCCTTCTTCTCCGTCAAATAGTCGAGCCCCTTCTTCGCAAGCCCTCCCCTCTGACCCGACTTCAAAAGCGCCTGCACGGCGAGCGCCGTCGTCTCCAGGTCGGCCGACTCCTCGCGCGCAGAGGTCGGCGTCTCGCCCTCCTGCTTCCAGAAGGCTGTCTTCGACCCCTCGCTCGCCTTCGACGCGAGGGCGCTCACCGCCGCGTCCGTCCAGTTCTTGTCCGCGCCGCTGTCAGCGGCGAAGTTGGCGATGACGGCCAGCGTGTAGGCGTCCTCCCGGCCCGTCGTGTGCGATACGACGAACTGCTTCGCACGTTCGACCGCCTCGCCCTTATAGCCGGTCGTGGCGAGAGCCCAGCCGATGTAGGCGGTGATGCGGACGAGGTCGGTGTTGTAGCGGTTGGTCGCGCCCTCGTTGATGAAAGAGGTGTCCGGCTTGAAGCTGCCGTCGGGCTGCTGCTGCGACGCGAGCCACGCTTGCGTCCGCTCAATGAGCCGCGGGTCTACTTCGTGGACGCGCGACATGTCAGAGAATTCCATCAGCCCGTAGGCGGTCAGAATCTTGTTCGCCGGGGCCTCGCCGAACCACGAGAAGCCGCCGCCCTTGACTTCGAAGGTGACGAGCTTTTGGTAGCCGAGCGAGATGTAGCCTTCGGCCTTCGCCTGAATCTCCGGCGTCAGCTTCTTGCTCGCCTTGAGGTAATCGAGGACGAGCACGTTCGGGTACGTCGAAGAAGAGGTCTGCTCGAAGCAGCCCCCCGGCATCTGTAGAATCGAGTCCAGCCCTTCGACCATCTGCGAGAGCGCGCCGGGGTAGAACTTCACGAATATCTTCGAGGCCCCGGGGATGGCCTCTTCCGGGATTGAGACCTCCTTCGCCGCCGCCCCTTCGAGCCGTTCGTTGACAACGACGACGCGCTCCTCGCCGTTCGGGAGAACGGTCAGGTTGCGCGCGACCGCATCGCCCGGCTGCGCGGTCTGGCCTCCGAGCCGCCCCGTCACCTGAAGCTGTTGGTCTCCGAGCTGCGACGCCTTGAGACGGAAGTAAGCGACCGTCACCTCGCCCGCTCCCACTTCGACCTGCTTGACGGGCGTGTCGCCGTCCTGAAGCGTGAACCACGGGTCTTCTCTCAGTTCGAGCGAGACGCGCTGCGGGGAGGAGAGATAGTTGTAGACGGCGACGGGGACTGATACCTCGTCGCCCTCGGTGACGGAGACGGGAAGGTCGAGGTCGATAAAGAAGTCCTGAAAGACTCGCAGAGGAGCAGTTGATGAACCGAGCGCGCCGCGCACGGTCGAGGCGAGGGAGGTCACACGCCACGTCGTGATCGAATCGGCGAGGGGGACGCTGACCGAAGCGCGGCCCTCGCCGTCCGTGATGAGCGCCGGGTTAGTGTAGAGCGTCTCGGGGAAGAAGCTGCGCACGCGCGGGCCTGCGCTGCCCTCTCCCTGCTCCTTCTTCGCGCCGCCGACCCTGATGGCCTCGTCCTCGTCGGCGCGCGCCCCGTCTCGCGGGGCCGCCTTCGCTAACGTGGCGTCCATCATCATGTCGGGTTCGTTCCGTCGCGCGTTCACGGGGAGTTCCTTGATCGCCCTCGCCCTGAAACCCCTCCCCCCGTCGGCCGCGGCGACCGTGACCTCGACCGTCGCGGCACCGCCGTCGATAGTGTAGTTGTTGTTCCCGTAGAACGTCAGGATGACGCCAGTCGGGCCACGCGATGTAAGCGCGGCCTCGACCCTCGCGCGTGCGCCCGCACTGAGCGCGAGCGTCTTGTAGGTGGTGGTATGGTGTGCGTCGCTCTCGAACGTCACGCGATAGCTACCGGGCGGAAGCTCGGTCACCGCGAACCGCCCCTGCGCGTTCGTATAGACCCACACGGCCCCACCGTCCGTGCCCCGCAGCGCCAGCACCTTGACGCCGCCGGTTGGTTTTCCGCGTTCGTCTTTAACCACACCCTCGATACTAACGAGGCCGCCTCCGACCGCGCCCTCCTCCACCGCGGCGCTCCCCTTAAAACGAATCTTGCGAGCCTTTTCGAGCGGTCGCTGGCGCTGCGCCCGGATGTGGATGCTGATGTCGTCGGATGTCTGGTTGCGCCCGTCCGGCCCGGACGAACGGAGCATGAAAGCAGCGTAATCGTTTCCGCCGAACGCGCCCTCGGCGGTGAGTTGGTTGCCCCAGGGGTCTGTGAGCGACCCGAGCCGGCCGGCTTCGGTCGAGGCAAACGATTGGAAATCACGGCCGAAGCCTTCCTTCGACGGCGGGTGGTCTTCGTAGTATTTCGTCATCAAGGGGACGAGTGTCTGCGCGCGCTCACTAACGCGCTGTGCGTAGAGCGCCTTGTACTGGTAACGCTTCGCCTCGTAGGTCTCGGGGCCAATCGTTGCGCGCACGTCCCCACCCGAGACCGTCCCGGCGGCGGCGAGGAGTACCTCGGCGGCGCGCTCCCGCCGTCCCACGCGGGCTGCCTCCTCTCCGCGGAAGTCGTCGAGTACCACCTGCTCAAACGAGAACTGATGCACCTCGTAACGCGGCTTCAGCAGTTCCTTCTGGAGGTGCATGAAGACCTTCTCGAAACCGGGCTGCTTGTCGGAGAGGGCGAAGACCGCCTCGTCCACGATCTCGACACCGAGGGCGGCAGACACGGGGCGTCCCGCTGCGTCCGTCGCACGAAAGTCTATGCGTGCGTCTTCGCCCGGCCGGTAGCTCTCGCGCCCCGCTGACACCTCGACGCGGAGGTCGTTCGCCGGGTCAATGTAAACGAGCTTGCGGTCTGAAATGGGGTCGGCGTCCGACGTGAACTGGTAGGCACGCACCTCGACCGCCCCGAACATTTCGGGCGTCAGGTCTATACCGAGGCGACCGCGCCCGCCCTCCGTCTCGATGGCGCGCGTCAGAATCGTCTGCCCATCTTTGACGACATCGAGGTAGACGGCCCCGCGCTCACGCGTCGAGATAGTTTCGAGGCGGAGTGTGTCGCCGACCTTATAGACGGCCCTCCCGGTGCGAAGCATCAAGCTCTGCGTCTGAGCGCGTGCTTCGAGCTTCACGTCCGCGCGTCCCTCACGGCCCTGCGAGTCAACGGCTTTGAGGCCGGCAGACAAAGTGCCTCCGTCGGCGCGGACGGGGATGATGACGACGCCGCTCTCGTCCGTTCTGACGGGCGAGGCGAGAAGGCTTCCGCTGACGGTCGTCTCCGCGGGCGTCCCGTCCGGGTAGGAGGTCAGGACGAAGACACGGTTTTCGAGGCCGGGGAGTAACTGCCCGCTTTCGGGGACAGCCATAATCATGATGGGTGTGTTGGAGACGAGTATATCGCGCGACTTCGTCTCGGTGTGTTCGGCGGAGTCTTTGACCTCGACGCCGACCGAAACCGGCGCGCTCCCCTGCTCGGTGGAGCGGCCCGCAAGGAAGTCCGGCAGCTTCGAGGAGAAGGTGAAGCGCCCCTCCGCGTCCGTTCGGCCCGTGATGCGTCCGACCTCGGCGGTCTCAACGTCGAAAGATTTGAGCACCACGGTCACCGCGGCGCCCGCAAGAGGCTTGCCGAACAGATAGTGCGCCGTCACTTTGCCTTCGACGGTCTCGCCCGGCGAGTAGTAGCTCTGCTGCTGCCGGCCCGCATCCTTGCTCAGCTCAATGGCGACCTTGAACTTCGGCAGGACGTACCGGTCAACCGTTACAGTCTTCTCCTGTGTATAGATTGC
>JBEVJD010000552.1:0-16120 GCA_040510435.1 Pyrinomonadaceae bacterium
TGCTCGCCTGTGAGGCGGGACAGGAGGTCGTGGAGCTGCGTGGAGTCCTGCATGTAGGTCACCCACTCGCCTTCGCCTTCGCGCACGTCCGTGCCTTCGAGGCCGTCCCCGTACTTCTCCGCGATGACGACGATTGGCGTCGAGCCGTCCAGCGCGTCGAGTTGCCTGACGCGGCGCGCGGCCGCGAAAGTCTCCTCCGTCGTCTTGCCGACGAGGTTGACCAGAATCAGGTCGGCCCGCGCGTGCCCGGCCGCGAGCCAGTCGAGCGCCGACGCCTCGTCCACGGCCACCAGCACCTCGAAGCCGGCGCGGCGGAGGTTGTGTCGGATGATGGGCCGCGCGTCATCGTCCTCCTCAATCAACAGAATCGTCGCCATCGTCAATAACCCCTTGTTCGTCCGGTTCGAGTCAATTTTTAGTGCGGGGGAGGGATGTGTTAATAATCTACACGACCCTGACCTCGTTGAAAACCCGGCCGCGCGAGCGGCGGGAGGAGTAAACCCTCGATGTCTTCCAATACGCAAAATCGCCTCGCCGTAAACAGACTGCTGGCGCTGCTGCCCGCCGCGGAACTCGAACAACTCAGTCGGCACGCCGAAGTCGTCGCGCTCCGCCACGGCCATCACGTCATCATCCCCGACGAGCCCATCCCCGACGTTTACTTCCCGCTGACCTGCCTGCTCTCGATGGTGACGACGATGGAGGACGGCGCGACCGTCGAGTCGGGCACCATCGGCCGCGAGGGCATGTCGGGCATCCCCGTCGTCCTCAACGCGGGACAGACGACGATGCCGACCTTCTGCCAGATTCCCGGCGAGGCCGCGCGGGTCAAGTCCGAACACGTCCGCGACCTCTACGAGCGCAACTCGGAGGCGCGAAAAATCTTCAACCGCTACGTGCACACCGTCGTCGTCGTCGGCTCGCAGTCGGCGGCCTGCAACGCGCTGCACCGCGTCGAGGCGCGCATGTGCCGCTGGCTCCTGATGTCGAGCGACGGCATCGGCTGCGACGAGGTGAACCTGACGCAGGAGTACCTCGCGGCCATGCTCGGCGTGCGCCGCCCCGGCGTGACCGAGGTCGCGGGCAAGCTCCGCTCCGAGGGGCTCATCGACTACAGCCGCGGCCAGATTCGCATCCTCGACCGCGCGGGGATGGAGCGCCGCGCCTGCGAGTGCTACGGCCGCGTCAAGGGCGAGTACGAACGCCTCTTCGGCGGCGCCTGATTTCACACACGAGCACGGGGCCGTCACCCGAGGACGATGCAGGACGAACCGACCCCACCACAATCCCCCGGGGACATCCAGCGGGCGCTGCGCGAGAGCGAGGAGCGCTACCGCGCCTTCATCGCCAACAGCTCCGAAGGCATCTGGCGCTTCGAGTTCGAGCGCCCCGTCCCCACCGACCTCCCCGAAGACGAGCAGGTCGAACTCTTCTACCGCGACGGCTACCTCGCCGAGTGCAACGACTCGGCGGCGCGCATGTACGGCTTCGACCGCGGCGAGGAGATGGTCGGCGGCCGGGTCGGCGATTTCCTCGTCCGCGAAGACCCGGCCAACGTCGAATACCTCCGCGCCTTCATCCGCTCCGGCTACCGCCTGACCGACGCCGAGTCGGTCGAGATTGACCGCGAAGGCCGCCGTCGCCACTTCCTCAACAACCTCGTCGGCGCCGTCGAGGGCGGCCGCCTGCTGCGCGCCTGGGGCACGCAGCGCGACGCGACCGCCATGAGGGAGGCCGAGGAGGAGCTGCGCCGCGGCGACGAGCGCTACCGCTCGCTCCTTGAGAACGCCAACGACATCGTCTACTCGCACGACCTCCAGGGGAAATACTTCACCATCAACCGCGCGGGCGCCGAGCTGACCGGCTACACGCGCGAGGAGATTCTGGGCGGCCTCAACATCGCGCAGGTCGTCGCCCCCGAACACCTCGAACTCGCGCGGCGCATGACCGAGCAGAAGTTGCGCGACCCCTCGCGCCCGACCGTCTACGAGGTGGACATCATCGCGCGCGACGGCCGCCGCCTGACGCTCGAAGTCTCGACCCGCATCGCCTACCGCGACGGCCAACCCGTCGCCGTCGAAGGCATCGCGCGCGACGTGACCGAGCGCGCCCGCGCCGCGCAGGAGCGCGAGCGGCTGCTGCAAGAGGCGCGCGCCGCGCGCGACGAGGCCGAGGAGGCGCTCGCGCGGCGGCGCGACGTGGAGGAGCGGCTGCGCACGCTCGTGGACGCCTCCGCGAGTCTGCTCGGCTCGCCGCAGACGGAGGTGGTGCTGCCCGCCGTCCTCGCGCTCTCGCACCGGCTGGTGGCGGCCGACGCCTACGCCATCTGGCGCTACTTCGAGCGCGAGTCGGCGTGGGTCGTCGTGGCGTCGAGCGGGCTCTCGGAGGAGTACGGGCGCGGCCGCGTCGAGGTCACGTCGCTCACGCCGCGTCTGCCCGAAGGGCCGCTCGCGGTCGAGGACGTGTTAGACGACCCGGCGCTCGAAGGCCGCCGCGAGACTTACCGGCGCGAGGGCGTCCGCTCCCTGCTGACGCTCCCGCTCAGGGCGCACGGCGAGACGGTCGGCACGCTCGTCTTCTACTACCGCGAGCCGCGCCGCTTCGCCGAGACGGACGTGGTCGTCGCCACCGCCCTCGCCAACCTCGCCGCCTCGGCCCTCCGCACCGCCGAACTCTACGACGAGCAGTTGCGCCTGCGCGGCGAGGCGCAGGCGGCCGAGCGGCGCGCGACCTTCCTCGCGGAAGCGACGACGCTGCTCTCCTCCTCGCTCGACTACGAGAAGACCCTGGAGGCGGTCGCGCACGCGGCCGTGCCCTGGGTCGCCGATTGGTGCGGCGTGGACATCCTCGGCGACGACGGGCAGGTGCGGCGGCTCGCCGTCGCGCACGTTGACCCGGCGAAGGTCGAGTGGGCGCGCGAGCTTCAGGAACGCTACCCCTACGACCCCGACGCGCCGCGCGGCGTGCCCGAAGTCATGCGTACCGGGCGCGCGGAGCTTTACTCGGAGATACCGGACGAACTGCTCGTCGCGGCGGCGAAGGACGAAGAGCACCTGCGCATCATGCGCGACCTCGGATTCAACTCCGCAATGCTCATCCCGCTCGCGGCGCACGGCCGCAGCTTCGGCGCCATCACCTTCGTCACGGCCGAGTCGGGCCGACGCTACGGCGCGGAAGACCTCGCCTTCGCCGAAGACCTCGCGCGCCGCGCCGCGCTCGCCGTCGAGAACGCGCGGCTCTACCGGCAGGCGCAGGAGGCCAACCGCATCAAGGACGAATTTCTCGCCACGCTCTCGCACGAGCTGCGGACGCCTCTGACGGCGATACTGGGCTGGGCCTCGATGCTCGCGGAGGGCAGCCTCAACACGCACGAGGCGGAGCGCGCCGTCGCCGCCATCGGGCGCAACGCGCGCGCGCAGAAGCAGATCGTCGAAGACGTGCTCGACGTGTCGCGCATCATCACGGGCAAGCTCCGCCTTGAGATGCGACCCGTCGAGTTGAGGGCGCTCGTGCAGGACTCGGTCGAGAGCGTCCGCCCGTCCGCCGAGGCGAAGGGCGTCTACCTCAGCACGCTGCTCGCGCCCGAGGTCGGCGCGGTGACGGCCGACCCCGACCGCCTACAGCAGGTGATGTGGAACCTGCTCACCAACGCGGTCAAGTTCACGCCCGCGGGTGGACGCGTCGAGGTCGAGCTGCGCCGCGACGGAGCGCGCGCCGCCGTCCGCGTCAGCGACACGGGGCAGGGCATTGAGCCCGAGTTCCTGCCGCACGTCTTCGAGCGCTTCCGCCAGGCCGACATGGGCACGACGCGCCAGCACGGGGGCCTCGGGTTGGGCCTCGCCATCGTCCGCCACCTCGCGGAGCTGCACGGCGGCGACGTGACGGCCGAGAGCGCGGGTCGCGGTCAGGGCTCCACCCTCACGTTGCGGCTCCCGCTCAGGCCGGCGGCGCGTGGAGAGACGACGCCGGAGCCTGCCGTGTCGAAGACTCCGCTCGAAGCGGCTCCCGCCCGCTCGGCTCCGCTCGTGGGCACGCGCGTGCTGCTCGTTGAGGACGAGGAGGACGCGCGCTCGATGTTGAAGGCGCTACTGGAAGGATGTGGCGCCGCCGTGGACGCGGTCGGCTCCGCGGCCGCCGCGTGGGAGGCTTTGGAAGGCGCGGGCTTCGACGTGCTCGTGAGCGACATCGGGATGCCCGACGAGGACGGCTACTCGCTCATCACCCGCCTGCGCAGCGAAGGCGCCCCGGGCGCACGCACAACGCCGGCCGTCGCCCTGACCGCCTACGCGCGTGACGACGACCGCGAACGCTCGCTGGCCGCAGGCTTCGACGCGTTCCTGCCCAAGCCGGTCGAGCCCACGGAGCTGGTAGCGGTCGTGGCCGAACTTACGAGGCAGCCCCGGGAGCTGCTTGTTGAAGAGGCCGCCGATGATTAAGCTGCCCGAGTCTGACGAGGAGCTGCTGCGCGAGTGCGAGGTCGAGACCTTCCGCTCGGGCGGCCCCGGCGGCCAGCACGTCAACAAGGTCGAGACCGGCGTCAGGCTCAGACACACTCCCTCGGGCGTCGTCGTCAACTGCCGCGAGGAGCGGAGCCAGCACCGCAACAAGATGAACTGCCTGCGCAAGCTCCGCGAAGAGGTCGCGCGCCTCAACTACCGCAAACCCAAACGCGTTCCCACGCGCCGCACGCGCGCCGCCAAAGAACGCACGCTCGAAGAGAAGTCGCGCCGCTCGCGGGTCAAGAGCCTGCGTTCGAAGCCGACGAAGGATGATTAAGAGACTTTGGTAAAGCGGCTTGTCCCCGCCCGCTCTTCTACGAAAGACGCGGGCGGGGACAGTCCCTGCCCCTCCAACATCTCTCTCCTTGTCGCGCTCTCGCCTCACTTGTTATAGTCGCAAAGCGTTAAAGCCCCCACTGCCTTCGCCCGGAGCCTACGGATGCTTCACGCAGCGGTCGTATCCCTCGCGTACCTGCTCGGCTCGATCCCATTCGGGTACCTGCTGGTTCGCCTGAGCGTGGGTGGCGACGTGCGCGAGACGGGCTCGGGCGGGACTGGCGCGACCAACGTCACGCGCCGCGCGGGGAAGGGCGTCGGCGTTTTGACGCTGCTGCTCGACCTCTTGAAGGGGGCGGCGGCGGTGCTCGTCGCCAGAGCTTTACTTGGTGCCGGCGAGGGCGCGCAGTGGTGGGTGTGCGCGGCTGGCGCGGCGGCCGTGCTGGGGCACGTCTTCCCCGTGTGGCTCAGGTTCCACGGCGGCAAGGGCGTGGCGACGGGGCTCGGCGTCTTCCTCATGCTCGCGCCGCTCGCGACCCTGTGCGCGCTCGTTGTTTTCGTCGTCGTCGTGTGGCTGTGGCGCTACGTCTCGCTCGGCTCGATTGTGGCGGCGTCGGTGCTGCCGCTGGCCGTCTGGTCGCTCGCCGCGCTCGGCATCAGCGACCGCGCCCCGAGGCCGCTGATGCTACTCTCGGTGCTCGGCGCAGCGCTCATCGTGCTCATGCACCGCGCCAACGTCGGCAGGCTCCTCCGCGGAGAGGAGAGTAAGTTGAAGTGATGAGTGATGAGTGATGAGTGATAAGAAAAACCGCGGGCCTGGTTTTATTCTTATCACTTATTACTCATCACTCATCAACGTCCTTCACTTATGCGCGTAACTGTCATCGGGGCGGGCGGTTGGGGGACGGCGCTGGGGATTGTGGCGGCGCGCGCGGGGCGCGACGTGCGCCTCTGGTCGCGGAACGCTTCGGTCGTCGAAGACATAAACGTGAGGCGCGTGAACAGCGCGTACCTCGAAGGTCACGCGGTGCCCGAAGGCGTGACGGCTACGACCGAGCCGCGCGCGGCGTTGAAAGGGGCAGAGCTGGTCGTGCTGGCCGCGCCTTCGCACGCGACGCGCGCGTTGCTTGAGGGCATGCGCGAGTTGTTCGAGCCGGACGCCGTCTTCGTCAGCGCGACGAAGGGCGTCGAGGTCGAGACGGGCAGAAGGATTTCCGAGGTCGTCGGGGAGGTCTTAGGCGACGACGCGACGGGTCGCTTCGCATGTCTCTCGGGGCCTTCGTTCGCGCAGGAGGTCGCGGCGGGTCAGCCGACGGCGGTCGTGGCCTCGTCACGCGACGAGGCGCTGGCCCGGCTCGTGCAGCAGGCGTTGAGCGCGCAGAGTTTCCGCGTCTACACCAACCCGGACGTGGTCGGGACGGAGTTGGGCGGGGCCTCGAAGAACGTCATGGCGCTCGCCGCGGGGATGGTCGCAGGGCTCGGGCTCGGGGCGAACACGGTCTCGGCGCTCATCACGCGCGGCCTGGCCGAGATGACGCGGCTGGCTCTGGCCGAGGGCGGCCGGCTCGAAACCCTGATGGGGCTCGCGGGGCTCGGCGACCTCGTGCTGACCTGCACGGGCGGGCTCTCGCGCAACCGCTTCGTCGGCCAGGAACTCGGGCGCGGCCGTTCTCTCGAAGACGTGCTCGGGGGGATGCGCGAGGTCGCCGAGGGCGTGCGTACCACGCGCGCCGTCCGCCTCCTCGCCGCCCGCCGTGGCGTCGAGATGCCCATCGTCGAAGAGGTGCACGCCGTCCTCTACGACGGCAAGAGCGCTCGCGCCGCGGTCGAGAGCCTGATCGCCCGGCCGCTGAAAGGAGAAGTAGTCAGGAGCCAGTAGTCAGTAGTCAGTAGCGCTCCGCGCTGCGGTCGTTGACGCTGAAACCCTGACGTTCTTAAGGTTCTGCTACTGACTACTGACTACTGTCTCCTGTACTACTGACTACTTGATTATGACTGAAGAGAAAGTGCTCGTGACGAACAGGGCGGCGTTTCACGAGTACCACATATTGGACAAGTTCGAGGCCGGCATCGCGCTCCAGGGGACAGAGGTGAAGAGCATCCGCGCCGGGCAGATACAGTTGAAGGAGTCGTACGTCTCGGTGCGCGATGGCGAGGCGTGGCTCTTCAACGCGCACATCTCGCCCTACTCGCACGGCAACCGGCTCAACCACGACCCCGTGCGGACGCGCAAGCTCCTGCTCCACCGCCGCGAGATCGACCGCCTCGAAGAGCAGTCCACGACCAAGGGGCTGACGCTGGTCGTCACACGCGTGTATCTGAAGGGCGGCCGCGTCAAATTTGAAATAGGCGTGGCCCGTGGTAAAAAACTCTACGACAAGCGAGAGACAGAGATGCGCCGCACCGTCGAGCGCGAGACGCGCGCGCAATTGAAGGAGCGCGGGAAAGAATAAGGAGAGTAACCCGACTATGGACATTCAAACGAGCAGCGGCCCCCTCGCGGCCACCGACGTGCAGGCGTTGGCGGTCGCCGTGTTCAAGGACGAGAAGGCCGACGAAGGCTTCCTCAAAGAACTCGACGCCGCGGCCGGCGGCCTCGTCCGCTCCGTCCTCGAAGCCGAGGAGCTGAAGGGCAAAGAGGGCGAGACGGTCTACCTGCACCTGCCCGCGGGCGGCGACGGGCCGAAGGCGCGACGGCTCCTGCTCGTCGGCGTCGGCGAGCGCGCCGACTACCGACCCGCGCAGGTCTCGCAGTTCGCGGGCGCCGCCGTCCGCGCCCTGCGCTCGCGCAACGTCAAGACCGTCGGGTTAGTCCCGCGCTTTGACGACGACGCCTCGGCCGCCGCCAAGGCCGCCGTCGAGGGCGCCGTCATCGGACTCTTCGAGCCGGACAAGTACCGCACCGTGGACAAGGAGGAGCGCGCCGTCGAGCGCCTCGTCGTCGTCGCGCCGGGCGCGGCCGAGGCTGAGCTTCAGAGCGGGGCCGAGCGCGGCCGCGTAGTCGGCGAGTCGGTCAACTTCACGCGCGACCTCGCCAACGAGCCCGGCGCCTACATGACGCCGACCATCATGGCCGAGCGCGCGCAGGAGATCGCCAACCAGTTCGGGCTCGACATCGACGTGCTCGACCAGCCGCGGATGGAGCAGGAGGGCATGGGCGCGCTCCTCTCGGTCGCGCGCGGCTCCGACGAGCCGCCGAAGATGATGGTGCTCACCTACATGCCCGAAGGCAAAGAGAAGGTCGAGGACGGCGAAGACTTCCTCGCGCTCGTCGGCAAGGGCATCACGTTCGACACGGGCGGCATCTCCATCAAGCCGTCCGAGAACATGGAGCTGATGAAGTACGACATGACGGGCGGCGCGACCGTGCTCGGCGTCATGCGCGCCGTCGCGCAGTTGAAGCCCCCGATTCCCGTCCTCGGCGTCGTCCCGTCCACCGAGAACATGCCCTCGGGCAAGGCCACCAAGCCCGGCGACGTGGTCGTCGCCATGACCGGCAAGACCATCGAGGTCATCAACACCGACGCCGAAGGCCGGCTCATCCTCGCCGACGCCGTCTCCTACGCGAAGAAGCTCGGCGCCACCCGCGTCATAGACATGGCGACGCTCACCGGCGCCGTCTCCATCGCGCTCGGCGACGTGAACACGGGCATCCTCGGCACCGACCAGGAACTCATCAACGAGGTCATCGAGTCGGGCAGGGAGGTCGGCGAGAAGTTCTGGCAGTTGCCGCTCGACAAAGAATATTCGAAGCAGATCAAGTCCGACATCGCCGACATCAAGAACGTCGGCGGCCGCAAGGCCGGCACCATCACCGCCGCCGCCTTCATCAAGGAGTTCGCCGACGGCATCTCCTGGGCGCACCTCGACATCGCCGGCACGGCCTGGGGCGACGAGGCCAAGCCCTTCCGCTCGAAAGGCCCGACGGGGGTCGCCGTCCGCACGCTCCTCAACTTCATCGAGCGCGAGTCAGCGCGCGCAGACGGGGAGATTGAAGAGGGGGGCAAGACTAAGTAGCCGCCGCCTCGACGCCGCAAATGTTGATGCCGGTGTCTACATTTGTTGACACCGGCGTCAACATTTGTTGACAGGCTCTCGATGGATGAAATCTAAAAAGTTGTCATTTCCTGAACTTTTTGTTGTAAGCGTTTTGGCATATGTGTTGCAGTACTTCCCTGAACAGAGAGTCTGCGGGTACGGGAACCACTAAAAGTCCTCGCCCCCCTCGGCGGCCGCACGAGGTTAAGCTCCGACCAACAGGCTCAAACACTTCACACGCGTTCGTCCCGTCCGAAGTGCTCACGGGTTTCTAGTAAACTCCGGGCACCGAGGGCGGGACGAACGCGTCTAAAGGTGTTATAGTGACGGCGAAGGGGAACCTCCCCGCCCGCGGCGTTTCTCGCCGAACCAGAGCGACGGCTGGGGACGCCGGCCACAGAGTTTTGGTAGCTGGCCGTGGTCGATTACTACAAAGTCTTAAAGATCAAGCGGACGGCCTCGTCGGCCGAGATCAAGTCGGCCTATAGGAGGCTTGCGCGCGAGCGCCACCCGGACGTGAACGGCGGGACGGAGGCGGCGGCGCGCGAGTTCGCCCTCATCTCCCTGGCCTACCGCACGCTCAGCGACCCGCAGGAGCGCGCGCACCACGACACGCAGCTCAAGCGCGCGCACAGCGACGACTTTGTGGGCGGGGGCTCGGTTTTCAACTCGAACAACCCGCACGCGCAACGCCTGCGGCGGATGGCCGTGCAGGCGCGCTTCGACCGCCGCGTTGACCAGCTCATCGAGGCCGACCGGCGCGAGAACTTCGCGCTCCAGCAAGCGGTGTTCACGACCGTCACGCTCTTCCTCTCGACCTTCTTCGTCTCCTGGTTCAAGCCGGCCTTCTGGTACAACCTCCAGCTCGTCGGCCGCGCCATCGTCGTCACGCTCTTCTGCATCGGCCTGTGGCACCTGGCCGTGCGCCTGAAGGCGTGCTTCGAGCACTACACCTACAACCCGCGCTCGATCCACGACTCGCTCATCAACGCCGACCTCGGCGAATCCGACAAGCCCTTCACGCGCTTCACGGCCTCGACCTTCCTGATTCTGGGCTACCTCCTGAGCCTCGCGGGCGGGCTCTACGTCGGCTCCGTGATGAAGTACGTGGAAATCTTCAACGACATCAACTACCTCTTCGGCCAGAACTTCCGCCCCGACCTGCTCTTCTACCCGCCGATTGCCGTCCTCATCGTGGACACGATGCATAACGTGGCGTCGAAGATAGACTGAAACCCCGCGCCCGCCGTTCGTCCTTCGTACTATCTTCGACCGCAACTTCTTGCGCGCGGCCGTGCGGGTCATGTATATTTCGCCGCACGAGCAGTTCAACACTGCTTCAAACGACAGCCGAACAATTGAAGGGCAGCAGCAGCCGGGAGCCGGCCGGGGCAGAGTCTCGACTCGGAGTCGAAATTCTCCTTGCGCGTTCCCGCGCACGCCGGTTCGGCTGGCCCGACATCGCGAGTCCGAAGCGCAAGAGTTTTGCAGACCACGGAGACCACTTCAAACACGGTGAGTAAAGACATCGCGCGCGCGCCAGTCGCGCCGCGCACGAACGCCGACGGCCCGCCCGCCAACGAGCGCGCACACGCGCCGCTCTAGTCGAACGCGGTTGGCCGTCTGGCTTCGCTAGGGAAGGGAGCCGACCGATGGCCAGACGCATCACGGAACGACAGCGCCTCTCGCTCAAGCTCGAACACCTGAGCGACACCGAAGTCCACGAAGTCCTCGACTACATCTCCATCATGGAGTCTATGCGGCGCGCCGCCTCTCTGTCCGCGACGTGGGAGGACGATCTGGTCTCGCTCCTCGCCGAGTCGAAGGAGAACGAGCGCGCGCGCCAGGCGTTCGAGTGGGAGTCGGTGCGGCGCCGCGCCGAGCGCAAGGCCGCGCTCAGCCTCGCCGCCCGCGCATGAGAGTCGAGACACGCGCCCACGCGCGCCCGAAGACGAAGGCAGTCCGACGCGGCCGTCTCGCGCCGGGCTTCTCCGTCTGTTTTTTTCTGGCGCTCTCCTGCCTGCTCACGACCCCGCATACCCGAGCCGCACAACGCGAGCTCACCCCGCTCCAACAAGAGATAAAAGTTCTGACCACGCGCCTCTCGTCTTCAGACGTTGAAGAGAGGCGCGAGGCCGTCATGCGGCTGGGCGCTCTGGGGCGACCCGAGGGTTCGAGGGCCGCTGCGGCGGCGCTCGGCGACGCCGCGGCAATCGTCCGCGCGACCGCCGCGCGCGCCGTGCTCTCGCTCCCGGCGGGCGAGGCCGCGACGCTCCTCGTGCCGCTCCTGCGCGACCGCGACGAGTTCGTGCGGCGCGAGGCCGCATACGCGCTCGGGCTCACGCGGAGCCCTCTGGGCGTGCCGGCGCTCGCCGCCGCGGTCGAGACCGACAAGGAGGCGTCTGTGCGCGGCGCGGCGGCCGTGGCGCTCGGGCAGGTAAGAGACGCGAGCGCAGTCCCCGCACTCGCAAGCGCACTGTCGAGGCGTCTACAGGCTCCGGGATTCTTCAACCGCCTGCGGCGGCGCAAGGTCGAGGAGGACGAGTTCGTGCGGCGCGCGGCCGCCATCTCGCTCGGACAGATCGGGAGCCGCGAGGGCGTGCCCGTGCTCGTCGAAACCCTCTCGAACGCGCGCACGCCCGACGACGTGAGACGTGAGGCGGCGCGCTCGCTCGGCATCATCGGCGACCCGGCCGCCATCCCCGCGCTCCGCGCCGTGCTCACACACCGCGACCCATACCTCTCGCGCACAGCCTTCGAGGCTTTGAAGCTACTCGACCCGGCGACAGCGGCGCGACCGTCGGGCGGAGGGTTGTGAAGACAACAGAGAAGTAGTTCGTCAGGGGCAAGGTCGTCAGGAGTAAGGCGAAATAAGAACGGCGGTGAGAGTGGCTGACTCTCACCGCCGTTTCGTTCACGCTCGCCGGTTCTTCAGGCTTCCGTCTTGTCGCCGCGGCCCTGTCCGCTACGGCTGCGCGCGGCGCGGGCCTGCGGGAGTTGGACGGCGGCGCCGCCGGTCTTGACGGCCGGCTTGTCCGACTCTTCCTCCGCCTCCTGCGACTCGGCGATGAGCGCGCCGCCGGAGCGCTTCGAGAAGGTGAGCTTGCCGCGCGCGTCGTCGAAGTCCACGTAGACGAGGTCGCCGAGACCCACCTGCTCGGTCGCCACCAGGTTTGACAGCGGGTAGACCATGAACCGCTCGATGGCCCTCTTCAGGTGGCGCGCGCCATACTTGAAGTCGATGCCCTCTTCGAGCAGGAAGTCCTTCGCCGAGTCCGAGCACTGGAAGACGAACTTCGTCCCCGCCGACTTCATGATGCGATCCTGCACGGAGGCAAGCTCCAACTCAAGAATCTGCATCAGGTGGTGCTCCTTCAAGGAGCGGAAGACGACCACCTTGTCGATGCGGTTCATGAACTCGGGGCTGAACTTCTTCCTGGCCGCCTCGACCGCCGTCCGGTAAATCTTCTGGTCAACCTCCGTGTCGTGCGGGTTCTTCCCGCCCTTCGACGGGGCAAAGCCGATGCCGCCCGAGATGAGCTCCGACATCTCTCTCGCGCCGAGGTTCGAGGTCATCACCAGCATCGTCTTCGAGAAGTCGACCCGCCGGTTGTCGCCCAAAGTCAGCGTCGCCTTGTCGAGGATGCCGAGCAAAAGCTGCCAGAGCGAATCCGAAGCCTTCTCGATCTCGTCGAAGAGGACGAGCGAGAGCCGGGTCTCCTCCGTGTGGTAGCGGTCGAGATTCTCCTGCGTCAGCATCGGGCTCGTCTCGCGGTGGCCGAGGTAGCCCGGGGGGCTGCCGATGAGCTTCGCGATCTCGTGCGAGTGCTGGAACTCGGCGCAGTCGATCTTGATCACCGCGTTGGGGTCGCCGAAGAGGACTTCCGCCGCGGCCTCGACGACTCTGGTCTTGCCCGAGCCGGTGGGCCCGAGGAAAAGCATGGTGCCGACGGGGCGGTTGGGCGGGTTCATCCCGGCGAGGAAAATTTGATAGAGGCCGCTCATGCGGCGCACCGCGCGCTCCTGTCCCACGATGCGCGCGGCCAGTTTCTCCTCGAACTCCTGCGCGCGGGGGCTCTTCTGGTCGGGGTCGAGCAGAACCGTGTTGGTGTTGATCGTTTCTCTGTCCATAACTGCAACCATGGCTCGTCCTCCTTTGCAGGGAGCGCCGGCGTCGCAACCTTCGGGCTTGCGGGAGGCCGCCGCGTTTGGCGACTCCCGGCCCTCGGGCCGCTTCCAGTCTTACTCCATGCAAAGAGCGAACCGCACCTCTTTGATGATACCTGCTAAGTCGTGGTTTGCTTTAGCGCATCGGCCGGGGGGCGGCGGCGCTCGATTGATGAGAGCACTATATATACGACAAAGGGGTTGTTGTCACTACAAAATGTTCGAGAAGCTTGATTTTTTTATCCTGGGGGCGGGGCCGCCTCCCCGGCGCGTCCTGACACTTCGCGGCACCGGGCGGGTGACAAGAAACGGCCCAATTCAAAATAATGAAGTCCGCACCCGCGCGCTTCGCCACACCTAAACGTGAAGTGCGCGCCTCGGCGTGTGTCAAAACGTGAGCGACGCGGCGCGCGTTGACGTGGCCGCGCGTGACAGAAATTTTAAGGGCGCGACGGGCAACCCCGCCGCGCCCTTTCGGTTGCCCGTCAGGCAACCCGGAAGGCCCGGGCGACAGCCGCCGGCCTCAGTCGTAGTATTCGAGGCCGAGGTGCGTGATGAGGTCTTCGCCGCGCAGGTGGCGGAGCGTGTTCTTGAGTTTCATCAACTGGATGAAGATGTCGTGCTCGGGGTAGAGGTCGGGCGCGGTCATCGGCGACTTGAAGTAGAACGACAGCCACTCCTGCGTGCCCTTCATCCCGCAGCGCTGCGCGAGGTCGAGGAAGAGCGCGAGGTCGAGCACAATCGGCGCGGCCAGAATCGAGTCGCGGCAGAGGAAGTCGATCTTGATCTGCATCGGGTAGCCGAGCCAGCCGAAGATGTCGATGTTGTCCCAACCCTCTTTGTTGTCGCCGCGCGGCGGGTAGTAGTTGATGCGGACGACGTGCGAGAAGTCCTTGTAGAGCTGCGGGTAGACATCGGGCTGGAGGATGTATTC
The DNA here is from genome assembly GCA_040510435.1 of Pyrinomonadaceae bacterium. Taxonomy (GTDB): domain Bacteria; phylum Acidobacteriota; class Blastocatellia; order Pyrinomonadales; family Pyrinomonadaceae; genus QHXN01. The sequence continues at coordinate 13,915 of JBEVJD010000552.1, forward strand.
GAGCACGGAGAGCTTCGACTCCTCCTTCGTCTTGAACGACTCGGGGTCGTCCAGAACTTCGCCGTCGCGGTTGCCGAGGATGTTGGTCGAGTACCAGCCGTGGAGGCCGAGCATCCGCGACTTGAGCCCGGGCGCGAGGATGGTCTTCATCAACGTCTGGCCGGTCTTGAAGTCCTTGCCGCAGACGGGGGCGCCGTTCGTGTTGGCCAGTTCCGTCAGCGCGGGGATGTCAACCGTCAGGTTCGGCGCGCCGTTGGCGAAGGGCACGCCCGACTTGAGCGCGGCGTAGGCGTAGACCATCGAGGGCGCGATGGCCTTGTGGTTGTCGCGCATCGCCTGCTCGAAGGACTTGAGCGTCTTGTGGACGGCGTGGGGCTTCAAAAAGATTTCGGTCGAGGCGGCCCAGACGATGACGAGGCGCGAGCACTTGTTCTTGCGCTTGAACTCGGCCATGTCCTCGATAAGCTGCTCGGCCAGCTCGAACTTGTTCTTGCCCTCCTTGACGTTCGTGCCGTTGAGGCGCTTGACGTAGTGCTGGTCGAAGACGGCCTTCATCGGTTTGAGCTTCTGGAGCGGCGTCTTGAGCTGCGCCAGCAGTTCTTTCTCAAGCACGCCCGCCGTTAGCGCCGCCTCGTAGGCCGAGTCGGGGAAGATGTCCCACGCGCCGAAGACGATGTCGTTCAAGTCCGCGAGCGGGACGAACTCCTTGATGAGCGGGTTGCGGTTCTCGGTGCGCTTGCCGAGGCGGATGGCGCCCATCTGCGTGAGGCTGCCGACGGGATCCGCGAGGCCGCGCTTGATGGCCTCGACGCCCGCGATGAAGGTGGTGCTGACGGCGCCCAGGCCTACGAGCAGCACGCCGAGCTTGCCCTTGGCGGGCGCGATCTCGAACCCGTTCGGCTCAGACGCCGGTGCTCCGTTCTGTTTTGCTGACAAAGTTGCTGGTCTCCTTCTCAAGTGTATTGTGGAAGGATAGCGATTCGCGCGCGCGGCGTCTTGCCGTATCTTGCGGAATACGGGCGGCGGATTGCTGTCGGCGCGGGGCGGGTCGCCGGTCATTTCCGCCAAAGAAGGGGTTCCGTTATAATTACGGGCGCGAGTTAAGACTCACGATCTCCTCGCGCGCGCCCTGACGGGCGTTGCTTTTATTGCCAGAGTTCACAATCCCCGAATCAAGAACTCATAGCGCAAGACTTACTCCCGCCTCGACACGGGCGAGAGGTGTGTCCGCACGTTTCACTGAAGAGATTGTTGGTAGTTTTACTGAAGAGGTTGTTGTTAGTAATGTCCCTTAACCGTCTCACGAAGTTCCGTTTGAACGGCGCGCCCCTGTCTGTGGTCGCGGCCTGCATGCTGCTGGCGGCGCTGTCGCTGTCTCAGACGTTGACGCCCGCGGGCAGCGCCGAGTCGCGGCCCGTGCCCGACAGGGTCGGCGGGGCCGCGCGACCGTCGGAAGGCTACGGCAAATTGCCGCTCAGGTTCGAGGCCAACCGCGGGCAGACATCCGGCCGTGTGAAGTTCCTCGCGCGCGGCAGCGGCTACACGCTCTTCCTCGCGGAGACGGGGGCGGTGCTGCGCCTGCGCGCGGCCGTGCCCGGGGGCGAGGAAGGAGCGCGCACTTCCGGCACGCTCCGGCTCACGCTCGAAGGCGCGAACCGGAGGCCAGTAATCTCGGGGCACGGCGAGCTGCCCGGCCGGAGCAACTACCTCGTCGGACGAGACGCGCGCGCGTGGCGCACGGACGTGCCGGCCTTCGAGAAGGTCAGGTACGAGTCGGTTTATAAGGGCATTGACGTTCTCTACTACGGCCGGCAGGGACAGCTCGAATACGACTTCGTCGTCGCGCCGGGCGCAGACCCCCGTCGCATCCGTCTTCGTTTCGACGGCGCGCGCGGGACGCGCGTTGACGACAACGGCGACCTCGTCATCACGGCCGACGGCGGCGACGTGCGGCAGCAGCGGCCGTTCGCCTACCAGGAGTTCGACGGCGCTCGCAGGGAAGTTTCGGCGCGTTACGTTGTGGACGCGCGTGGGCGGGTGCGCTTCGAGCTGGGTGAGTACGACCGCGCACGCGCGCTCGTCATTGACCCCGTGCTCGTCTACTCGTCGTACCTCGGCGGCGCGGACGCAGACCAGGGCGCGGCCATCGCGGTTGACTCCGCGGGCAGCGCCTACGTCGCGGGCACGACCGCCTCGACGGACTTCC
>JBEVJD010000553.1:0-2896 GCA_040510435.1 Pyrinomonadaceae bacterium
GGCAACACGCACCTCCCGATGGAGCAGCACGCGGCGGTCGCGCACTACGACGCCGACGACAAGATAACCCTGTGGTCTTCGACCCAGACGCCGCACTACGTCCACCGCGCGCTCGCCAAGACCCTGGGGATGCCCGCCGCGCACATACGAGTCATCGCCACGCCCAACGGCGGCGGCTTCGGCGGCAAGTCCGACCCCTTCAACCACGAAATCGCCGTCTGCGAATTGTCGAGAAGGACGAAGCGCCCGGTGAAGGTCACGCTCACGCGCGAGGAGGTCTTCTACTGCCACCGCGGCCGACACCCGGTCGTGATGAAGAGCAGAATCGGCGTGAAGAAGGACGGCTCGATTACGGCCCTCGATTTTCAGTCGTTCCTCGACGGCGGCGCATACGGCTCTTACGGCGTGGCCTCGACCTTCTACACGGGCGCGTTGCAGACCGTGACTTACGAAGTGCCGCGCTACCGCTTCCGCGGCCTGCGCGCCTTCACCAACAAGCCGCCCTGCGGCCCGAAGCGCGGGCACGGCACGCCGCAGCCGCGCTTCGCGCTTGAGATTCAGTTGGACAAAATCGCCGAGGAGTTGAACCTCGACCCGGCCGAGATGCGCCTCAAGCACCTCGTCAAGCCCGACACCGTCACCGCGAACTACCTGCGCGTCGGCTCGATGGGTCTCGGCGCGTGCATCGAGAAGGTGGTGGCCGGCTCCGGCTGGAAGGACAAGTTTCGCAAGTCGCCCGAGGGTCGGGGTTTCGGGCTGGCGTGCAGCTCTTACATCTGCGGCGCGGGGCTGCCCATCTACTGGAACTCGATGCCGCACTCGGGCGTGCAGCTCCGGCTCGACCGGCAGGGGGGCGTCTGCGTCCAGTGCGGCTCGACCGACATCGGCCAGGGGTCGGACTCCGTGCTCGCCTACGTCGTCGCCGAAGTCCTCGGCATCGACCCCTTCGACATCCGCGTCGTCACCGCCGACACCGACTTAACTCCCGTTGACCTCGGGAGCTATTCGAGCCGCGTCACCCTCATGACCGGCAACGCAGCCATCCAGGCCGCCGACCGCGCGCGCGAGCTTTTGGCGTCGGCCGTCGCCGAGAAGTTGGGCGTGCCCGTTGACAACCTCTCGTTCGCCGAGCGGCGCGTCTTCGACGTGGAGAACCCCGAGACGGGCGTCACCTTCGCCGAGGCGGTCGTGCTCGCCGAAAGCAAGTTCGGCACCATCGGCACCGTCGGCTCCTACGTCCCGCCGCGCTCGCCGGGCAGGTTCAAGGGCGCGGGCGTCGGCCCCTCGCCCGCCTACAGCTACTCGGCCGCGGTGGCCGAAGTGGAAGTTGACGCGGACACCGGTTACGTCAACGTCCCGCGCATCTGGGTCGCGCACGACATCGGCAAGTCGATCAACCCGATGCTCGTCATGGGACAGGTCGAGGGCTCGATCTACATGGGTCTGGGCGAAGCGCTCATGGAGGAGATGGTCTACCGCGAGAACCGCAACGTCGTCCACAAGTTCCCCTCGCTCCTCGAATACAAGAGCCCGACGACGATGGAGATGTGCGACGTTTTCACCTACCTCGTCGAGGACGCAGACCCCAACGGCCCCTTCGGCGCTAAAGAAGTGGGGCAGGGCCCGCTCCTCCCCGTCATGCCCGCCATCGCCAACGCCGTCTACGACGCCGTTGGCGTCCGCATCGACGAGGTGCCCATCACGCCCGAAAAAGTCCTCGCGGCGCTGCGCGCCAAGCGCCAGGGCAAGGATGCGCGCTACGGCCCCACCCGCGTGCCCACGCCGACCTGGCCCGACCCGCTCAAGGTCTTAACGCCCGCCGAAGGCGGCGACGGCAAAGAGATGCCGCGCGTGGCCGTGCACTCGTGAAAGCAGAAGGATTGAGATAAGCCGTTATGATGAGACTTCCTAAGTTCGCCTACCTCGTGCCGAAGACGTTGGGCGAGGCGGTGAGGATGATGGGCGAGGCGGGGCCGTCGGGGCAGTTCGTCGCGGGCGGGACTGACCTGTACCCGAACATGAAGCGGCGGCAGCAGACGCCGCGCACGGTCATCTCGGTCGGGCGCCTTCCGGAGTTGCGGCGCATCGAGGGCGACGGGCGCGAGGGGTTGCGAATCGGCGCGGGCGTGAGCTTGACCGAACTCATCGAGCACCCGGTCGTCAATCGAGATTATCCTTCGGTGGCGCGCGCGGCGCGGCTCATCTCGACGCCGACGTTGAGGAACATGGGCACCGTCGGCGGCAACCTCCTGCTCGACACGCGCTGCAACTATTACGACCAGAACTACGAGTGGCGTAAAGGCATCAACTTCTGTCTGAAGAAGGACGGCGACGTGTGCTGGGTCGCGCCAGGCAGCTCGAAGTGCTGGGCCGTGCAGTCGTCAGACCTCGTGCCGCTGATGGTGGCGATAGGCGCGCGGCTGCGTTTGGTCTCGACGGTGGGCGACCGCCTGATCGAGGCGCGCGGCTTCTACAACGACGACGGCATCGACTACCTGCACAAGCGCCCCGACGAGGTGCTGGCCGAGATACACCTGCCGCCCGCCGCGGGCTGGCGCGCCATCTACAAGAAGCTGCGGCGGCGCGGCGCGTTCGACTTCCCCGTGCTCGGCGTTGCCGCGCGCGTTGACGCCGAAGACGGCGGGGCGGTGCAGGCGGCGCGCGTCGTGCTCGGCGGCATCGCGCCCGCGCCGCTCGAAGTCGAGGCGGCGGGCGCCGCGCTCGCGGGCTCGCCGCTCAATGATGAGACCATCAGCGCCGCGGCCGAGGCGTGCTACCTGCGCGCACGCCCGCTCGACAACACAGACCACCTGATGAACTACCGCAAGCAGATGGCCCGCCCCTTCGTCCTCCGCGCGTTGCAGGAGTTAGCGGAAGGCAGTAGGCAGTAGACAGT
>JBEVJD010000554.1:0-8750 GCA_040510435.1 Pyrinomonadaceae bacterium
GCCGCGCGTTCGAGGCGGAGGGGCACAGGGTTCTAGCTTGCGGCGACGCAGCCGAGGCTCTGCGCGAGCTGCACCGCGAGGGCTGCGACCTCATCGTGCTGGACGTCGAGCTGCCCGGCGTGAGCGGGCTCGCGCTCTGCCGCCTGCTGCGCGCGCAGGCCGCGACGCGGCGGCTGCCCGTCATCATCCTCTCATCGCACGACCGCGAGGAGTATAAGGTCGAGGCGTTCGCCGCGGGCGCCGACGACTTCGTTGTCAAGGGGCCTACCGCGCGCGAGCTGCTGACGCGCGTCGGCGCGCACCTCCAGTCGGCCGAGCGCGAGCGTCTGCTGCGTGGGAGCAACCGCGAGCTGTCCTTCATCGCCGACCTCGGACGCGGGCTGCTCCATGCGCTCTCGCCCGCGGAGGTCGTCCGCCGCGTGGCCGGTGCGACCTTCGAGGGCGCGGACGCCTCGCTGACGGCGGCGGTGCTCATCCGCGACGGCGGCGTGAAGGGTCGCGCGGGTGCCCAACCGCCTGAGTCGCTGACGGTCTGCGTCTTCGACCGCGAGGGGAGCGCGGAGGAGGACGCCGCGCTGGTAGACGTCGCGCGTCTGCGCGCGTGGCTCGCCTCGTCGCCCTCGGTCTCGAAGCGCGTGGAGGAGGCGTCGGGCTTCTTCCTCAAGGACGAGACGCACGCGGTCGAGTTCGCCGTGCCGCTCCGCTTCGAGGGGAGGGCTTTGGGCGCGCTCGTCGTCGCCTACGACCGGCGCGCCAACTGCGGCCAGACCGAGGAGCGTCTGGTCGAGGCCGCCGCGCAACAGGCCGCGCTCGCCGCGCGCATCTCTACTCTGTACGAGGCGGCGCGCTCGGCCTCCGTCCACCTCGCGCGCGAGGTCGAGCGGCGCACGGCCGAGGCCGAGAGCCAGCGCCGCTTCACCGAGGCGATTATTGACAGCCTGCCCGTCTCGCTCTACGCCGTCGACCGCGACCACCGCGTCGTCGCCTGGAACCGCAACCGCGAGCTGGGCGGGCAGGGCATCCCGCGCCGCGACGTTTTGGGGCGCAACATCTTCGACGTGCTGAAGCGCCAGCCGCGCGACGCGATGGAGCGCGAGTTCGAGTCGGCCTTCCGCACCGGCGAGATTCAGCGCATCGAGCAGGAGTCAAGAAGCCGCGACGGCTCGACGCGCCACTGGCTCGTCAGCAAGGTGCCGATGCGGATAGACGGCGACAAAGTCTCGCACGTCATCACGGTCGGCGAGGACATCACGGCGCGCGTGCAGGCCAACCGCGCGGTGGCGCGCACCGAACGGCTCGCGGCCGTCGGGCGCTTGGCCGCGGGCGTCGTCCACGAGATCAACAACCCGCTCGCCACCATCGCGGCCTGCGCCGAGGCGCTTGAATCGCGCGTCGCCGAGGGCGTCTACGGCGAAGGCGCCGACGTGGAAGACCTGCGCGAGTACCTGCAACTCATCCGCGGCGAGGCTTTCCGCTGCAAGCAGATCACGAACGGCCTGCTGGACTTCAGCCGCGCGCGCGCCGTCGAGCCCGCGCCCGTCAACGTCTCGGAGGTCGTCGAGTCGGCCGCGCGCCTGCTCGCGCACCAGAAGCGCGGCGCGTCCATCAAGATCGAAGTCGAACTCTCCGACAGTCTCCCGCTCGTCTCGGGCGACATGGGGCAGTTGCAGCAGGCCGTCATCATCCTCGCCGAAAACGCCATCGACGCGATGCCCGGGGGCGGCACCCTCACGATGCGTACGCTGCGCGAGGCCGACGAGGAGGGCGAGTCGGTCGTCGTCGAGGTGAGCGACACGGGGCAGGGCATCCGCGAGGAGATTCGGGAGCGGATTTTCGACCCGTTCTTCACGACGAAGGAGGTCGGCCGCGGGACTGGGTTAGGACTCGCCGTCTGTTATGGTATTGTTACCGAACACGGCGGTCGCATCGGCGTGGAGTCGGCCGTGGGTCGGGGGAGCACTTTCCGCATCTGGCTCTCCGCGACTAAAAATTCGGACGGAGACCTGCCCAGTTGAGCGAAAACCGACAACCCGCGCGCATACTCGTCGCAGAAGACGAGGCCAACCTCCGCCTCGTCTTGCAGAAGGAACTCCAACGAATGGGCCACGACGTGAGGGTCGCGCCCGACGGCGAGGCCGCCCTCAAGCTGCTCGAAGAGAGCAACGTGGACGTGCTGCTCTCCGACATCTCGATGCCGAACATGGACGGCATGGAGCTTTTGCGCCGCGTCCACCAGCGCCCAAACCCGCCCGAGGTCATCATGCTGACCGGGCACGCCACGGTCGAGTCGGCCATCGAGGCGATGAAGCTCGGCGCCTACGACTACCTCTCGAAGCCTTATCGAATCGCGGAGCTGGACGTGCTGGTCAAGCAGGCCGCCGAGAAGCGCCGCCTGCGCGTGGACAACGCGCGGCTGCGCACGCTCGTCGAGCGCCGGTCGGCGACGCCCGAGATCGTCTTCGTCTCCGACGCGATGCGCGAGGTGATGCGTCTGGTCGAGCGCGTCGCGCCGTCGGACGCTTCGGTCTTAATCACGGGTGAGTCGGGGACGGGCAAGGAACTGGTCGCCAACGCCATCCACCGGCTCTCTCTGCGTAGCGAGGGCTCGTTCATCGACTTGAACTGCGCGGCGTTTCAGGAGTCTCTATTAGAGTCGGAGCTGTTCGGCTACGAGGCCGGCGCGTTCTCGGGCGCGAAGGGGCGGAAGCTCGGCCTGTGGGAGTTGGCCGACAACGGCACGATCTTCCTCGACGAGGTGACGGAGTTGCCGCCGCCCTTGCAGTCGAAGCTCCTGCGCGCGATTGAGACCAACTCCTTCTTCCGCGTGGGCGCCGTGCGCAAGGTGCAGGTCAACGTCCGCATCGTCGCCGCCACCAACCGCGACGTGAACGAGGTCACTTCCGACGGCCGCTTCCGCGCCGACCTCCTCTACCGCATCAACAGCTTCCAGATCAACCTGCCGCCCCTGCGCGAGCGCCCCGAGGACATCGAGCCCATCGCGCGCCACCTGCTCGCGCGGCTCGGCGGCCCCAACGCGCCCGAGCTGACCGCGGAAGTGCTCGCCGCGCTCAGGTCTTACGCGTGGCCCGGCAACGTCCGCCAGCTCCGCAACACCTTGGAGCGCGCCGTCCTGCTCGCCAACGACGGGCGCATCACGACCAGCGAACTCCCGCCCGAGATCGTCACGCCCGCGCTCGCCTTCCGTCCCGCCGCGGTGGCCGCGCCCGGCGGCGACGCCCAGGGGCCGGGCGCCGCGCCGGCCATCCCGCCGCCCCTGCGCGAGGTCGAGCGCCAGCAGATACTCGCCGCACTGGAGCAGACCGGCTGGCACCGCGGCAAGACCGCCGACATGCTCGGCATCTCGCCCTCCACGCTCTACCGGCGCCTGCGCGACTACAACCTGACCAAGCGGCAGTAGGCGTCAGACGCCTGTGCCCTCCGCCTCGGCCTGCGCCTTCGGGAAGAGAAGCGAGAGCAAGACCGACAGCGCGATGACGCCCAGGATGATGCCGAGCGAGAGGGCGATGGGGAACTTGCCGTCGTAGAGGCCGTTGAGCCAGACCATCTTCAGCCCGACGAAGACGAGCACCAGCGCCAGCCCGTACTTGAGCATGTGGAACCTGTCCATCGCGCCCGCGAGCATGAAGTAGAGCGCGCGCAGGCCGAGGATGGCGAAGATGTTCGACGTGAAGACGATGAGCGGCTCGCCCGTCAGCGCGAAGATGGCGGGCACGGAGTCCACCGCGAAGATGATGTCCGTCGCCTCAAGGAAGAGTAGCGCGACGAAGAGCGGCGTCGCGTGGAGCACGCCGCTCTGGCGGACGAAGAAGCGCTGGCCGTGCAGCACGGGCGTGGTCGGTATGAAGCGGCGGAACAGTCGAACCAGCAGGTTCCTCTCGGGCTCGACGCCCTTCTCGGGCGCGAACATCATCTTGAGGCCGGTGATGACGAGGAACGCGCCGAAGAGGACGACGACCCAGTGGTACTGCATCAGCGCGCTCCCCAGCGCGATGAAGGCGGCGCGGAAGGCGAGCGCGCCGATGATGCCGTAGAAGAGCACGCGGTGCTGGTACTTGGCGGGGATGGCGAAGTAACCGAAGACCAGCACGAAGACGAAGACGTTGTCTACGGAGAGCGCCTTCTCGACGACGTAGCCCGTCAGGAATTCGAGCGAGACGCGCCACGCCGCCGCCTCGGGGTCGAAGCCCGGCGTCGCCAGCAGGCGCGCGTCCTGCGGGAACTGCCACAGCGCGTACTGGTAGAGGAGGAAGTTAAAGACGAGCGCCAGCGTCACCCACACGACGCTCCACGTCGCGGCCTCGCGGAAAGAGACCTCGTGCGCCTCGCGATGGAAGACGCCGAGGTCGAGCGCCAGCAGCAGCAGCACGAAGCCTGTAAAGCAGAGGTAGAACCACCAATAATCGGCAAAAGGGAAAAGCTCAGCCATCACCCAATCCTTTCACGCTCGAACGCCGCAGACGTGCGCGCAAAAGGAAAAGACCCTTCGCGCGCCAGCGCGAAAGGTCTTGGTCAACGAGCTTCGATTGCCTCTTCCCGGTGAACCGGATGCCCTACGTCGGGCAACGTATTGACGGCCTCACCAGACCCGCACGAGGCGGGCGACCTACTCCCCTTTCGATACCAACATCCTAAAAAGCCCGCCCCGCCCTGTCAACCCGCGCGCCTGTTGAATTTCTGTCACGCGGGGGCAGTAGGAAGTAAAGCAGTAGACAGTAGACAGTAGTCAGTAGTCAGTAGGAAGACAAAGCGGCGCGCCCGACCTGAAGGTTGAAGCGCGCCGCCCGTTTTTTCTACTGACTACTGACTACTGTCTACTGTCTACTCCTCTTCACCCCCCGCCGCCGGTGGCGGTCTTCTGCGGGTTCTTAGGCTGCGAGAGGGCGCGGCGGGCTGTGTCGGCCTTGTCGCGGGCGCCGGTGCGTTCGTAGAGCGGGACGAGGCGTTCGAGGACGGCGCTCGCCCCGGGCTGGAGGCGGAGCGCGGCCTCGTAGTGCTTGACCGCGTCCTTGTCGCGCTGCTGGTCTTCGAGGATGCCGGCGAGCTTGACGTGCGCCTCGTACTCGTTCGAGGCCCTGGCGAAGTATTTGTAGGCGTCGCCGTGGCGGCCGAGGCGCGCGTTGACGATGCCGAGGTTGTTCTGGATGACGGGCTCGGACGGCGCGAGCTTGGCCGCCTGATTGAGTCGCCTGAGTGCGCCCCCGTAGTCGTCGGCGAGGTAGAGCGCGTAGCCGAGGTTGGCGAGGACGACCCAGTCCTTCGGCGAGACCGTCAGCGCGCGCTCGTAGGCGGCGGCCGCCTGCCTGTGCCACCCCAGACGGTCGTAGGCGAGGCCGAGCAGGTTGTTGGCCTCGGCCAACTGCGGGCCGACGTTCGTCGCCGCCACCTGCAACTCGGCAATCGCCTCCTGCACGTAGCCGTGCTGGAGCAGCGCGCGACCCTGCGAGACGGGGTCTGAGGGCACGCCGACGATGAGCGGGATGAACATCTTCGGGCGCGGTGCCTCGGCCGACTCGCCCGCCGCGGGGCGGACGATGCGCACACCCTCGGGTGACGGCGCGACGACGCTGTTTCGGAAGGACTCGCGCGGCGCCTGTGCGGCCTCGCTGTTCGGAGCCGCGGCCGTAGTCGCGGGCTCGACCTTCGGCGTCTGAACCGGCGCGGACCGGGCCTCCGCCGGGGTCTGAGTGCTGGACTCTTCGACGGCGTTATTCTGACTGACTTCGCTCTGCGTCGCGGCCGTCGGCAGTTGCGGGGCGGACTTCTTCGCCGTCTCGGACTTACGGCCGCCGCCGCCGAACAGTCTGGCGAGCGCGCGGAACGGCGCGGTGATGGCGCGCGCGAAGGCGTTGCCCTTGCGCTTCGGCCGCGTCGCGTCGCCGGCCTCGCCTTCCGTCGCGGGTGGGGCTTCGGCGTCCGTCTCCTCTTTGGCGCGCGCGGGCGTCGCGGGGCCGGCGTCGCTCACGACCGGGGCCGCGGAGTCCGCGTCGCGGTAGCCGAGCGCGGCCTGCGGCACGAGCACCGCGAAGGAGAGGACGAGCGAGATGATGAGCGAAGTCGTTCTGCGTTTGGACACTGCCGAAACCTCCAGCGCCGCTGGGCGCTCCGTCCGGACTTTCGGGAGGAAAGGCTTGCGGGCGAGACCCTTCGAGGCGTTAAGAGTATAAGTCACGCGAACCCCCATGTAAAAACGCCCGCTCCCCGCGCCAGTTCATAAAAGAGCCGCGCGTAGAAGAAGAGAGGGCGGGACTCTCATCCTCGCCCCCTCTTCGGTTGAAGGATCGGTGCGGACTACTTGCCGGTGTTGACGTACTGGACGCACTGCCCCTGGTTCTTGAAGGAGCCGTTGTTCGCCGTCTTCACGTTCTGCCAGCCGCCGTCCTTGCAGTCGTCCTTCGACGTGGCGACGCGGTAGGGCTCGAAGTCGTAGGTGAAGCAGGAGTCGCCGTAGCCGATGGAGAGGTTGTCCGCGGCGGCCGTCAGGGCGGGGTTGCCGCTGCCCTGGTTGAGCCCGAAGCCGCCGACGATGACGGCGTTGGGGTTGTTCTGGACAATCGCCTGCCACGTGACGAAGGTGTCGCGGTTGGGGGCGACGTTGATCGGGTTCGACGACCACCAGATGGCCGAGCCGCCGAAGTACGCGTCCCAGGTCTGCCACTGGCCGCTCACGACCGCGCCCTGCGCCGTGTTGTAGACGGGCTCGAAGACGAGCGTAGTGAAGCCGCCGGGGTCGGCGCCGTTGATGTCCACCTGGATGTTGAGCGCCGTCACCTGCTGGGCGCTGCCCGCCGTGCGGTAGGTCGAGTAGCCGAGCTTGTCGATGCCGGAGAGGTTCGTGCCGACGTGGTCGAAGTTGAAGAGCGTGGCCTTGTCGGCGCCGGTCGGCGTCACGATCTCGTAGCTGCCGACGCCGGAGGGCGGCGTGGCCGGGCCGACGCGGGTCGCGCCGTCACCGGCGAGACGCTTGTAGAGCACCCAGTTATCCGTGGGCGGCGTGTTCTCCGCCTGCTCGGTGATGTCGTCGCCGGTGACGACGACGCGGTCGCAATCGACCAGCGCCGCGCGGTTAGGCGTCGCCGTGACGAAAGAGGCTGTGAGGATTAAGACTGCGAGTAATGTGATCTTCTTCATATTTCTCCCTGGCTCGAACTGGTTTTGGGCAAGAGTTAACTCTGTAGGCGCGACACTCCCGTGCACCGCGCCCGTTGCGTACGGACTGCTATAGCGTTCAGGTTTTAGACGGGGATGCGGCCGGAACCGGCGGGAGTGACCCGTACTACCAAGCGGCTTTCGCGCTTCAAACGGGGCGCGTCCGGTGTTTTAGCGTGGACGCGCCCGCGGGAGACCTGACTTTGAACGGCTGCCGAATCCTATTGGAATCGGGGCCGTCTGTCAAACGCCCTATTTTAAAGTGAGAGCGCGGGCGTCGTGTTCCGGAGAGAGCCGCGGAGTGAGTGGGGAGAGCGCGCAGATGTTTCGAGGGGGACGAAAAAAGGCCGGCCCGCGAAGTCATGTCTGACCTCGTGGGCCGGCTACGGGAGAGCGCGGGTAGTTTAAGCGGGGCGGTTGGCTCGCTGCCGCCTGCGCCGTGCGTAGAGGCCGGCGAGGCCGGTGCCGAGCAGCACCATCGTGGTCGGCTCGGGTACCTGGGGCGGCGGGTTGCTCGTGGTGATCTCCAACTTGATCCAGTCGTTGAAGAAATGGCAGTCGGGGTCGAAGCCGATGGCGAAGTTGCCGCCGTTCGTGATGTAGGCGAAGAGCGCCGCCAACTCGTTGGCCTCGAAGTTGTAGATGTAGGTGGTCGGCGTCGTGGTGAACGAGCGGTCGAAGAGCGCGGTGCGCGCCGTGCCCGCGGCCACGAGCCAGTTCGACTGGTTGTGGTAGCGCGTGTTGACGAAGTCGTCAACGATGTCGCCGGGGTTGTTGTCGCTGTCGAGGTCGTCGGTGAACGAGCTAACGCCGGAGAACCTCGCGTTGTCGAGCAGGTGGACGAAGAGCCGGTTCGGGTTCGAGTCCCAGTTGGCGATGTTCTTGAAGATGAGCCTCGCGCCGGTGATGCTCTGACCGTTCAGGTTCACGTTATTGACGCGCCAAGTGTAAGCCTTGTGGTGGTCGAGGTCGTCAATGTCCGGGTCGGGCGGGTTGAAGGTCAGCACGTCAGCCCGGGCGGATTGAGCCGCGCAGAGGACGAAGAGCGCGGCCAGGGAGAGCAATAGCTTTTTCACGTTACACCTCGTGTAGAGAGTTTCGGAGCAAGCGCCGGGAAGTGCGCGAGAGTCGCGCGCCTCGCTGAGTCGCCTCTGATTGGTTCTATTGCATAAAAGGACGATTGCGGCGGGTCTTCCACAAAGACCCGCGCGTAAAACTTTGCCTGCACACTTTGGTCAGGGTTGGGACGGGGGCGTGTAGCCGGCGCTCTCTTCGAAGGCGCGGCGGAGGTCTTCGGGGACGGGGACGGCGCGGCGCTCGTCGAGGTTCATCGCGACCTGCACGTGCGTGGCGCCCGCGCACAACGCCTGAGCCGAGGCGCGGCGCAGGCGATACTCGAACGTGACGGACGTGCGGCCGACCGAAGAGACCCACACCTCGACCGACGCCTCGTCGCCGTAGACGAAGGGCGCGAAGAACTCCGCGCGCACGTTCACGGTCGGGAAGCCCAGTCGCCGCTCCGACATCAGCCGCGCGTAACTCGTCCCGCACCGCGCCGCGAAGAACTCCTCCATCGCCGCGTG
>JBEVJD010000555.1:0-8211 GCA_040510435.1 Pyrinomonadaceae bacterium
AGACGGTGGCGGGGCTGGCGGCGGTGGCCGACACGACCCGCGTGGTGGTGGCCGAGCAGGGCGCGGTCGAGGGCGGGGCGCGGCTGACGCCCATTCAGGCGCGGTTCTTCGAGCGGGTGGGGGTGGCGCCGCACCACTTCAACCAGTCGGTGCTGTTGGAGGCGGGCGGGGGGCTCGACCTCGGGGCGCTGGAGCGAGTGGTCGAGGCACTGACGAGGCAGCACGACGCGCTGCGGATGAGGTTCGTGCGGGATGAAGAGGGGGCGTGGGGCGCCTACAACGCCGCGGCGGAGCATGCACGCGTAGTGACGCTCATCGACCTGAGCGAGGCGGGTGACGAGGAGAGGCGCCGCGCCCTGCTCGAAGCCTGTGCCGCGGAGGCGCAGCAGAGCCTCTCGCTCGCGGAGGGGCCGCTGCTGAGAGTCCTGCTCTTCGAGGGCGGCGAGGGCCTCGGGGTGCGGCTGCTGCTGGTCATTCACCACCTGGTGGTGGACGGGGTGTCGTGGCGCATCCTGCTGGAAGACTTGCAGCGGGGCTACGGGCAGGCGGTGGGGGGCGTGCCCGTGGAGTTGGGGGCGAAGGGGACGAGTTGGCGGGAGTGGGCGGAGCGGCAGCACGGCTACGCGGCCACGGCGGAGGCGGAGTTGGAGGCGGAGTACTGGGCGGGCGAGGTGGAGGGCGAGCGCGCCTTGCTGCCGCGCGACTTCGAGGGCGGCGCGAGGTTGATGAGTGGGGCGGAGGTCGTCACCACATGGCTCGATGAGCGGCAGACGCAGGCTCTGTTGACGGAGGTGCCGGCCGTCTATCGCACGCAGATCAACGACGTGCTTTTGGCTGCGCTGGCCGAGACGCTGGCCCAGTGGAGCGGAGACAGCCGCATCGTGATTGAGTTAGAAGGTCACGGACGTGAGGAATTGTTCGAGGGGGTGGACGTGACGCGCACCGTCGGGTGGTTCACTTCGCGGTTTCCCGTGGCCCTGGAGACGATGGCCGGGGCAGGCGCGGCCGAGCGGCTGCGTCGTGTCAAGGAGAAGCTGCGGGCGGTGCCGAAGAAGGGCGTCGGCTACGGCGTGCTGAAGTTCATGGGGGCGAGCGAGGCGTTGCGCGGCGCGCAGGAAGGCGAGGTGAGCTTCAACTATCTGGGACAGTTCGACGCGGTGTTGGGAGACGGGGGACTGCTGAAGGGGGCGAAGGAGAGCGCGGGTGCGAGTCGAGACGGGAGGCAGGAGCGTGCGCAACTGCTGGAGGTGAGCGGCGGGGTAGGTGGCGGGCGGTTGCAGATGAACTGGCGGTACGGGCGCGAGACGCACGCGCGCGCGACGGTGGAGAAGCTGGCAGGGGAGTACATGAGGAGTGTGGAGCGGATTGTGGAGCAGAGCCGCACGGAAGGAGAGGTGGAGTACGGGGCGGGCGACTTCGAGCTGGCGGAGATGAGCGTGAGTGAGGTGCGGGAGGTGGCGGGAGGGCGGCGCGACATCGAGGACATCTATCCCCTCTCGCCGATGCAGCAGGGCATGCTGTTCTATTCGCTCTACGCGCCGCATTCCGGCATGTATGCCGAGCAGATGAGTTGCACTCTGTACGGCGAGCTTAACGTCGAAGCCTTTGAGCAGGCGTGGCGGACGGTGGTCGAGCGTCACCCGGTCTTGCGAACCGCTTTCGCGTGGGAGTCGCTCGACAAGCCCGCGCAGGTCGTGCGGCGAAACGTCCGGCTGCCTCTTGAGAAGTACGACTGGAGCAGCCTGCCGCCGCCGGAACAGAAAACACGCCTGGAGCAGTGCCTCGACGAAGACAGGTATCGCGGGTTCGACCTGTCGCAGTCCCCGCTGATGCGTCTGAAGCTGATTCGCCTGTCGGACGACTCGCACCACTTCGTCTGGAATCATCATCACCTGCTGCTGGACGGCTGGTCGGCGGCGGCGGTGCGCAAGGAGGTCTTCGCCTTCTACGAAGCGGCGTGTCACGGCGTAGAGCTGCCGATGGGCCGGCCGCGCCCGTACCGCGACTACATCGCGTGGCTGCGGCAGCAGGACATGTCCGAGGCCGAGTCGTTCTGGCGCAAGGCGCTCGAAGGCTTTACCACGCCGACCTCTCTGACGATGGATCGCGACCCCGGCAGCGTCGCAGACCCCGATGACAATCGCGGGCACGCGCGCCTGCGTTTGTCGAAGGAGATCACCGGCGGGTTGCAGGCGCTCGCACAGCGGCATCAGCTCACCATCAACACCATCGTGCAGGGCGTGTGGGCCCTGCTGTTGAGCCGTTACAGCGGAAGGCCGGACGTGGTGCTGGGGGCGGTCGTCTCCGGGCGGCCCCCGTCGCTGCTCGGGGTCGAGAAGATGGTCGGCCTGTTCATGAACGCCCTCCCGGTGCGCGTGCGTGTGAAGCCCGACGAGGCGCTCATCGCGTGGCTCGTGAACTTACAGGCCGAGTTGGCCGACCTGCGACAGTACGAGCACAGCCCGCTGGCGCAGGTTCAGCGTTGGAGCGAGGTGCCGAGGGGCACGCAGTTGTTCGAAACCATCTTCGTGTTCGACAACTACCCGGTGGAAAAGATCATGGCCGAGCGGGAGTCGAGCCTTGAGATTCGGGACTACGTCTCTTTCGAGAAGACCAACTACCCGATCACGGTCGTCGTGGCCCCGATGGAAGAACTCGGGCTGCGAATCAGTTACTACCGCAGCCGCTTCGAGGTCGCCGATGTCGAACGAATGCTGGCCCATTTCGAGTTGCTGCTCACTAACATCGCCCTGCGCCCCGGCGTGCAGGTCAAGGCCCTCTACGACCTGCTCGATGAGCTGGAGCGCCAGCAGTTGATGGTCAGGCAGAGGGAGCTTGAGGAGACCAGCACGCGAAAGTTAAGCCGCAGCAGGCGCAAGGCCATCGTCAACGTCCCTGCCATCGAAACGAAAGGCGAGGACGTTCTCAAGTCTCCGGACTCCGTCGGCCCGGCGGAGGATGAACTCGTCGCCAGACCCCTCTTTACTCTGAACGACCCCTCTTCTTAAAGAGGTCTGGGCGGGCTTCCGGTTCGAGCCGGAGCCCGACAGACCCCGCCGGAGTTAAATCCCGCTCAAACCAAACGCCCGGCCTCAAGGGATTTCAAGGACAGGCGTCAGCCTGACGGGCCGCAGTCTGGAGAATTTAATCTGATGACACTCAATGCAGAAGGCTACACGCTGATTGACCTGCCGCCGGCGGGAGAAGAGTTGCTGGCGACCTTCGAAGAACTGGTGCTCGACCCCTACTGTGGCGGCTACCAGCGATACCGTCGCTTCGACCAGTACCGCATCCGTTTCGAGGACGGGCACTGGAAATTGACCCTGCTGCCGCACCGGTCATTCATCCAGTCCAGAAAGTACAACACTTATGCCGGCGGCCTGCTGCGCGAATTCGAGCCGTTGCGCGTCGACCCCGCGGTTTACGTCGATGTCTGCGCCAAGGCAATCCCGCTGCCGGCCGACACGGACTGGCAGATTAACGTCCACCAATGTCGTGTGATCGCACGTCCTGAAATTCCCGGCATCTCCGTCCCCGAAGGCCCGCACCGCGACGGCCACGAGTACACGGCGATTCTGGTCTCCAGGCGCCACCAAATCGACGGCGCGCGCACGAGCCTCTCGCCGGTCGACGAGGGCGAGCCGTTCTTCACCACCGTCCTTGAGAATAATCAGGCGCTCGTCTTCTCCGACGAGCGCATGTTCCACTTCACGTCGAACCTCGAACCCTTCGACGGCTCGGGGCACCGCGACCTGTGGATGATCGTCTTCGACAGGTGGGCGGACGCGAGCCGGAACGAAAATAAGCGCTACGGGACGGAGTATGAAAAAGAGGCGATGCTCGAAGAATAGGTGAAGAGTCCAGTTCCACGCGTGACGGATTTCGGAGGACGGAAAGCTATGGAGAACGAGAGGGCCAGCGGCCCCGGTATCAAGAATGTCATCAGGCGAAAAGCCGTGAGCGCCTCGCAGGAGGGTTGGGTCAAGGCCGAACCGTTACTGCCGGAGGGGGCGTCTCCGCTGTTGCTCCGGCCTAACGTCGAGGGCGTCGACCTCGTCGCGTGGGCCGGGCGCAATCAGGACTTCATCCGCCAGAAC
Source organism: Pyrinomonadaceae bacterium (assembly GCA_040510435.1). Lineage (GTDB taxonomy): Bacteria > Acidobacteriota > Blastocatellia > Pyrinomonadales > Pyrinomonadaceae > QHXN01. Next base: position 4,098 of record JBEVJD010000555.1, read on the forward strand.
CTGTTCGCGCGCGGGGCCATCCTCTTCCGCGGCTTCGACGGCGGGTCGATGCCCCGGTTCGAGGAGCTGATCAAGACGACCTCGGGCGACCTGATGGAATATCACGACCGTGCCACGCCGCGCAGCCAGGTGAGCGGCAAAGTCTATAGCTCGACGGACTACCCCCCCGAGCATCACATCGAGCTGCATAACGAAAGCTCGTACGCCTTCACGTGGCCGCGGCGGATTTTCTTCTACTGCGCCCTCGTCGCCCGCGAGGGAGGGGAGACGCCCATCGCCGACTGCCGGCGCGTGCTCGCCCGCATCGACCCCGCCATCCGGGAGCGCTTCATCGAGAAGAAGATCAGGTACGTGCGCAATTTCGGCGAGGTCTTCGGGATGTCGTGGCAGACGGTCTTTCAGACCGACGACATCGACGTGGCGCTCGAATACTGCCGTCAGAATCACATCGAGGTCGAGCAGAGGGGTGACGGCCGACTCCGCACGCGTCAGGTGCGCGGGGCCGTCGCCACCCACCCCGAGACGCGAGAGACGGTCTGGTTCAACCAGGCCACGTCGTTCCACCTCTCCACCCTGGAGCCCGCCGTGCGCGAGGCTTTGTTGGAGCAGGTGAAAGAGGAGGACGTGCCGAAGAACGCTTACTACGGGGACGGCTCGCCCATCGAAGACTCGATTCTGGACGCGCTGCGCGAAGCCTACCGGGAAGAGTCCATCGTCTTCCCGTGGCAGGCGGGCGACGTGCTGATGCTCGACAACATACTCATGGCGCACGGGCGGCGTCCGTACGTCGGGCCGAGAAAGGTCGTCGCCGGGATGGCCGGCCCGGCCAACTGGGAAACGGTTTAGCGCAGACCGGACGCGGACAGACACGAACATTGGAGACGCAGCATGCAAGAAAAGGTCGTACAAGGGTTTAGGCTTTCACCTCAGCAAAGGCACTTGTGGTCATTAGAGCGAGACGACGGCGGCCGTGCGTACCGCGCGCGGTGTGAAGTGCAGATCGAAGGCGCGCTCGACCCCGAGGCGTTGAAGGCCGCCCTGCGCGATGTCGTCGAGCGTCAGGAAATCCTCCGCACGACGTTTCAACGCTTCGTCGGGATGACAGTCCCGGTGCAGGTTATCAGCGAGGAAAGCGTCTCGCCCTTCCGGCACGAGCAGTTGCAGGGCTTCGACCCCGAGGCGCAGGAGGCGATGATCGCCGCGCGAGTTCAGGAGGCGAACGAGTCGCCTCTCAATCTCGAACTGGGGCCGCTGGTGTACACCTCTCTGTTCACGCTGGCGCCGTCGAGACACGTGCTGCACATCAGTCTGCCCGCCCTCTGTGCGGACGCGCTCGGGCTGTACAACCTGGTCAGAGAGATCGCGCGCTCCTACGCCGCGTGTCTGACCGGCGAGGAGTTGACCGACGAGTCCGTGCAGTACGCCGATCTCTCCGAGTGGCAGAACGAACTGCTCGAAGCGGAGGATACGGAGACGGGTCGGGAGTTCTGGCGCAATAAAGATTTCTCCGACGTGTCGGCCTTCAAACTCCCCTGGGAGTCATCCTCTCCGGCCGCCGCGGGCTTCGCGCCACAACGTCTGAGCCTGCCGCTCGACGCCGGCCTCGTCGCGCGCGTGGAGGCGTTGTGCCGGAAGTTCGAGACCTCACTCCCGACGCTGTTCGCGGCCTGCTGGCAAGTGCTGCTCTGGCGTCTGACGCGCCAGACGGATTTCACGCTCGGCATCGCCCTCGACGGGCGGAAGCACGAAGAGCTTAAAGAGCCCGTCGGCCTCTTCGCCAAATTCCTGCCGTATCAATCGCACCTCGAACAGAATCAGACGTATGCGGAGCACGTCGCGCGGGTCGGCGAAGCCACGCGCGAGATGAATAACTGGCAGGAGTTCTTCAGCCAGCAGCGGCTCGCGCCGGCCGCGGACGGCGACTCGGCGGCCTTCTTCTTCCCCTACTGTTTTCAGTCCGAGCCGCCGCCGGCAACTTACACGGGCGCGGGCGTCTCGTTCACAATCATCGACCAACACGCCTGCATCGACCGTTTCAAAATCAAGCTCTCATACGCGCAGAGCGGCGGCGCTCCGAGTACGGATTTTCATTATGACTCTAACCTGTTCTCGCACGCGGACATCGTGCGGCTGGCGCACCACTATCACAATCTGCTCGCCAGCGTCGTCGAGCACCCCGCGGGCAGACTCGGCGACTTTGAGATTTTAAGCGAAGCCGAGCGGCAGCAGATTCTGGTGGACTTTAACCCTCGGCCAAGCCCCTTCCCGGAGTCTCTGTGTCTGCATCAACTGATAGAGAATCAGGTCGGGAAGACGCCCGGCGCGGTCGCGGCGGTGTTCGGCGGCGGGCAACTCTCCTATCGCGAGTTGAATCGTCGCGCGAATCAGTTGGCGCATTACCTTCGACAGCGCGGCGTCGGCCCCGAGGTGAGGGTGGCCGTCTGCATGGAACGCTCGCTCGACATGATCGTCGCGCTGTTAGGCATCCTGAAGGCCGGCGGCGCGTACGTCCCGCTCCACCCCGCGTACCCGAAAGACAGTCTCGCTTTTCAACTGCATGACTGCCGGGCCGTCGTGCTGTTGACGACCTCCGGGCTGCTGGGACAGATGCCCGAGTCCCCCGCACAGGCCATCTGTCTCGACTCGGATGCGGAGGCCATCGCGCGCCAGAGCGAGCAGGAGCCGGTCAGCGGGGTTGTGCCCGGCAACATGGCTCTTCTCCAATACACCTCGGGCTCGATGGGCAAACCGAAGGGCATCGAGCTTGAGCACAGGAGCCTCGTCAATTACCTGACGTGGGTTAACGAAACGCTCTTCGACGAGACCACGCGGAATCTGCCTTCGGTCAGTCGTCTCACCGTAGACGCTTCGCTGAAGCAACTCTTCGCGCCGCTCCTGCAAGGCGGCAGAGTGTGGATCATCCCGAGCGATGTCGTGCTTCAACCCGCCGCGCTGTTGGAGGAACTGAGCACGGCCGCCAACGTCGGCCTCAACTGCGTCCCCTCCCTGTGGAGAGCCGTGCTTGAGACCATCGAGTCGGGACAGTTCACCGCGGCCGCGCTCAAAAACCTGACGAGCCTCCTCATCGGCGGAGAAGAGCTAACCGCCGAGCTTGTCCAAAGGTCTTTAGCCGCGCTCCCTCATCTACGGATATGGAATCTCTACGGGCCTGCCGAAGCGACCGCCAATACCACTGCCGGCAGAGTCGATTCGCCCGAGTCACTAACCATCGGGCGTGCGATAGCGAACACGCAGGTCTTCATCCTCGACCCGCTGCTGCACCCCCTGCCCGTCGGCTCGCCGGGCGAACTCTTTGTCGGCGGCGCGCCGCTGGCCCGCGGCTACTCGCACCGCCCAGACCTAACGGCGCTCTCCTTCATCCCCAACCCCTTCGCGCCGCTGTCCGCCCCCGGCTCGCGCCTCTACCGCACCGGCGACCTCGCCCGCTTCCGCCCGGACGGGCAGTTGGAGTTCCTCGGCCGCGCAGACCACCAGCTCAAGATTAGAGGCTTCCGCATCGAGCCGGGCGAGGTCGAGTCGGCACTTTTGCGCCACCCGCAGGTGCGCCACGCCGTCGTCACCGCCCGGGAGGACACGCCCGGCATGAAGCGCCTGGTCGCGCACTTAGTCTTCCACCCGCAGGAGCCTGGGACGCCGGCACCGCCGACTACGGCCGAGTTGCGCGCCTTCCTTGGGCCGCTACTGCCGGAGCAGATGGTGCCGTCGGCCTTCGTCAGGCTGGCGGCGTTGCCGCTGCTGCCCAACGGCAAGGTCAACCGCCGCGCACTGCCCGCCCCCGAGTTGGCGAGCGGTGACGAGCGCACCACCCCGCGGCGTGAGGCGGGGACTCCCGCCGAGAAGACTCTGTGCGAAATCTGGCAACAGGTGCTGGGCGTCGCCGAGGTCGGTGTGGACGATAACTTCTTCGAACTCGGCGGCGACTCGATACTGTCGATTCAGATCATCGCGCGGGCCAACCGTGCGGGGCTGCGGCTGACGCCGCGGCAACTCTTCGAACACCAGACGGTGGCGGGGCTGGCGGCGGTGGCCGACACGACCCGCGTGGTGGTGGCCGAGCAGGGCGCGGTCGAGGGCGGGGCGCGGCTGACGCCCA
>JBEVJD010000556.1:0-2529 GCA_040510435.1 Pyrinomonadaceae bacterium
CGGGGGAGGTCGAGAAGGCGAAGCGGCAGATCGCCGCGCGCGTCGCCTACGAGCGCGACGGCACGCACAACGTCGCGATGCAGATGTCGGAGGCCGAGGCCGTCGCCGACTGGCGCTTCTACAATGACTACCCCGAGAACGTCGCGCGCGTCACGGCCGAAGACGTGCGGCGCGTCGCCGCCACGTACTTCAAGGAGGACACGCGCACGGTCGGCCACTTCATCCCGAAGAACGGCGGAAGCCCGAGCGGCGGCGGAGCTTCGAACGTCCCGGAGGCGGGGCCGGCGAAGCACGCGCCGGTGCCGCACGGATACAAATTTCATCACGACCCTCAGTCCCAACAGAACGTAAACGCGGAAGGGTCGGCCGAGGGCGTCGCGCGTGCCGGGTCGCCGGGTTCGGAAGGCGACGGTTCGCCGGAGCGGGGCGGTTCGGGTTTGTCTTCGCGCATCGTGCGCGAGGAGCTTGCGACGGGCGCGGTGCTGCTGCTGGTCGAGAACCCCTCAACGCCGACCATCGCGCTGCGCGGGAGCCTGCGCGCGGGCTCGCACTTCGAGCCGAAGAATCGGCCGGGGCTCGCGCGCCTCACGGCCGAGATGCTGAAGCGCGGCACGCGCCGGAGGGCCAAGCTCGAACTCGCGGGCGCGCTCGAAGGGGTGGGCGCCGACGTTGACTTCGACGCCGACATCTTCGCCGTGCAGATACGCGCGCGCGCGCTGGCGGCGGACTTCCCCGCCCTCGCCGCGACGCTCGCCGAGATGCTGCGCGAGCCCTCTTTCCCGGCCGACGAGCTTGAGAAGCTGAAGCAGCAGACCATCGCCGCCATCCGCGAGAAGCAGTCGGACACGGGCTGGCGCGCCTACGAGCGTCTGACGCAGACGCTCTTCGACGAGCAGCATCCCTTCTACACGCACGCGGGCGAGCGGCTCGTCGAGAGCATCGCGTCAACCACAGTCGAAGACGTGCGCGGCTTCTACGAGCAGTTCTACGGCGGGCGCACGCTGATCCTTTCGGCCGCGGGCGGCTTCGAGTCGCGCGAGGCCACGCGCGTGCTGCGCGAGGCGTTCGAGGGCTTCGGCGGGCCCGAGAGCGCGGAGGTCGAAGTCGCAGACCCCGAGCCGCCCCCCTCCGCGCGGCGCGAGGTGGTGCTCGTGCGCGACAAGGCTAACGTGGACGTGCTGTTGGGGACGGCGGCGCCGCTGCGCCGCGACGCGTCGGACTACTACGCGGCGATGCTCGCCAACCGCGCGCTCGGCGAGTCCACGCTCTCGTCGCGCCTGGGTCTGCGCGTGCGCGACGCGGAGGGGCTGACCTACGGCATCGCGTCGCGCTTCCGCTCGCCCTCTCTGGCGGCCGGCCCCTGGTACATCGCCGTCTCGGTCAACCCGGGCAACGTCGAGCGCGCCATCGGGTCGGCGATGGGCGTGCTGCAAGAGTACGTCGAGCACGGCATACGCCCCGAGGAGTTGGAGGACGAGAAGAGTTCGGCCGCCGGGTCGTTCAAGGTCTCGCTCTCGACGAACGCGGGGCTGGCGGCGGCGCTGTGGAACGCGGAGTTCTACCGGCTCGGGCTGGACTACGTCGAGCGCTACCCGGAGCTGGTGCGCGCCGTCACGGTCGAGGAGGTCAACGCCGCCATCCGCAAGTACTTCCGCCCCGAGCGCCTCACCGTCGTCGTCGCCGGGGACATAGCCCCCACGGCCGGCGAGCCCGGGCCGGTGGAGTGAAAGAGCAGTAGGCAGTAGGCAGTTGAAGGCAAGAAGATTTTTAACGAATCATCCCGGACGAATCGGAGGCGGCGAGCTTAGTCTGAAAGAATCGGGGGCGGCGAGCTTATCAACTCGCCGCCCCCGATTTGTTTAGGTAGATTCGTTAAGACGCTTGCCCGTCTTAACTGCCTACTGCCATCTGCCTACTGCCTACTTCCTTCCGCCTACTGCCTACTGCTTCCTAGCTCGGGCCGAAGCGCTGGCGGTACTCCAGCGAGGTGATGAAGGCTTTCACCATCTCGGCGTTCTGGAAGTTGCCGTTGAAGGCGTTCAGCTTGTTGAGCCAGAAGTTGAAGCCGGCGGTGTCCGGGTCGCGGCGCAGGTAGCCGAAGTACTGCATCGCGACGAAGGCCGAGTTGAACTCGCGCGTGTTTATCTCCTCCGACTCGGCCACCGTGCGGAGCACCTGCGCGCGCGTCAACGTCGCGCCGTTCAGGCCGGCGACGAGCTGATTGCGGAAGGTGTCGGCCGTGGGGAAGTTGCCGCGGATTTCGCCGCCCGTGAACTGGCGCGTGTGGAAGTTGATGTAGGCGCGCCCCTCGCGCAGGTTCGAGAGCTGCGCGGCGAGCGTCGTCCCGTTGCCCTCGGGCGCGTCCCACTTGCCGCTGAAAGTGCCGCCCACCCCCGCGGTCGGGAAGAAGACCTGATCGTTCGGGTTGTTGTCGTTGAACGGCGCGCCGAAGAAGCCCCAGACCACGGGGCCGTTGACGCCCGGCGCGACCGCGGGCCCGGCGTGGATGTGCGCCGCGATCAGGTTGTC
>JBEVJD010000557.1:0-22808 GCA_040510435.1 Pyrinomonadaceae bacterium
TCGTCGTCATCGCGGAGAAGTACGGGGACGGCCTCGAAGGCACGGACGTGCGCGAAGGCGAAGGCGAGTGGGTGACCTACATGCAGGACTCCACGCAGCTCCACGACCTCCTGTCCCGCCTCACAGGCGAGCAGAGAACATAGCGGCTGTGATAAGGCGGCGCGCGCGGCGCGCGACTCACTCAACAGGTTCACAGCGCCGGGCGACACGGCGGGCGAGACTCCTCTTAACTCAGAAGGGCGAACATGAGCAGTAACCCAGACGATAACGGCGGCGCGGAGGTGACGCCGCCCGCGGCGCACGGCGGCGAAGGCTTCATGGTCGTCGGCCTCGGCGCCTCGGCGGGCGGCATCCGCGCCTTCAAGGAGTTCTTCACGCACGTCCCGGAGGGGAGCGGGATGGCCTACGTCGTCATCCTCCACCTCTCGCCCGAGCACGAAAGCCGCCTCGCCGAAGTCTTGCAGGCGAGCACGCCGATGCCGGTCACGCAGGTCAACGAGCGGGTCAGGGTCGAGCCCGACCGCGTCTACGTCATCCCGCCCAACAAGAGCCTCACGATGTGCGACGGGACGCTCACGCTCTCCGACGTGACGCGCGTCGAGGAGCGGCGCGCGCCCGTGGACATCTTCTTCCGCACGCTGGCCGAATCGCACGGCGCGCGCGCCGCCTGCGTCGTGCTCTCGGGCACGGGCGCTAACGGCTCGATGGGTCTGAAGCGGGTGAAGGAGCGCGGCGGCGTGGCCGTCGTGCAGAGCCCGAACGAGGCCGAGTACTCGGACATGCCGCGCAACTCCATCGCGACGGGTCTGGTTGACTACGTGCTCCCGGTCGCCGAGATGCCCGCGCGCCTCGTCAGCTACCGCGACACGCTCAGTGTCTTCAACGCGGACGAGGCCGGGGGCGCCACGTCCCAGACCGGCCAGCGGGAGGAGCAGGCCGTCGCCGCCATCCTCACGCAGCTTCGGCTCCGCACGGGGCAGGACTTCAACAACTACAAGCGCCCCACGGTGCGCCGCCGCATCGAGCGCCGCATCGGCGTCACGCAGGTCGCGAACGTTTCCGAGTACGCGCACTACATCCGCGAGCACCCGGAGGAGGCGCGCGCCCTCCTCAAGGACATGCTCATCAGCGTCACGAACTTCTTCCGCGACCGCGCGGCCTTCCACTCGCTGGAGACGAACGTCATCCCGAAGCTCTTTGAGGAGAAGGGGCCGGGCGGGCACGTGCGCGTCTGGGTGGCGGGCTGCGCCACGGGCGAGGAGGCGTACTCGGTGGCGATGCTGCTCGCGGAGTACGCCGCGACGCTGGACAACCCGCCGGCCATCCAGGTCTTCGCCTCGGACATTGACGAGGATGCCATTCGGGTCGCCCGCGCCGGCTACTACACACTCAACGACGCGGCCGACGTTTCGCCCGAGCGCCTGCGCCGCTTCTTTACCAAGGCGCGCGACGGCTACAGCGTCCGCCGCGAGCTGCGCGAGCTGGTGCTCTTCGCCCATCACAACCTGCTCAAAGACCCGCCCTTCTCGCACATCGCCCTCGTCACCTGCCGCAACCTCCTCATCTACCTCAACCGCTCGGGGCAGGAGAGGGCGGTGGACATCATCCGCTTCGCCCTGAACCCCGGCGGCTACCTCTTCCTCGGGGCGTCGGAGACGGCCGGCGAACACTCGGACATCTTCGTCGCCGTGGACAAGGAGGCGCACATCTTCCAGGCGCGCATGACCGCGCCGCGCGTCGGGCTGCACCTGCCCCCGATATCGCCGCCGTACCCCGCCCTCCCGGGCTTCACCGTCGCCCGCGACGAGACCTTGCATGAGCGGCGCGCGCACGAGCGCTTCTCCTACCTCGACCTGCACCAGCGGCTGCTGGAGATGTACGCGCCGCCGTCGATGCTCGTCAACGCCGAGTACGACATCGTCCACCTCTCCGAGTCGGCCGGCCGCTACATCGTGCTGCCCGGCGGCGAGCCCACGCACAACCTGCTCGCGGCTGCGCGCCCCGAGCTGCGGCTCGAACTGCGCAACGCCCTCTTCCACGCCTCGCAGCACGGGACGAGCGTCGAGGTGCCGCCCGTCGCCGTGCGCGTCGGCGACCGCACCGAGGTCGTCAGGCTCGTCGTGCGCCCCGTCGTCGGCGCCGAGGACACGGCGCGCGGCTTCTTCCTCGTCGTCTTCGCGCCCTCGGCCGAGGGCTCCGCGCCCCCCGCCGAGGCCGTCCGCACGGCGGAGCCCGCCGCGCGCCACATCGAAGAAGAGCTGACGCGCGTCAAGGCGCAGCTCCGCGCGACCGTCGAGCAGTTCGAGGCGCAGCACGAGGAACTGCGCGCCTCGAACGAAGAGCTTCAGGCGACGAACGAGGAGCTGCGCTCGACGGGCGAGGAGCTGGAGACCTCGAAGGAGGAGTTGCAGTCGCTCAACGAGGAGCTGACGACGGTCAACCAGGAGTTGAAGATCAAGATCGAGGAGCAGCGTCAGACGAACAACGACCTCCAGAACCTGATCGGCGCCACCAACTTCGCCACCGTCTTCCTCGACAGCTCGCTCAAGGTCAAGCTCTTCACGCCGCACGCCCGCCACGTCTTCAACCTCCTCCCCTCGGACATCGGCCGCTCCCTCTCCGACATCACCAGCCACATCGACCTCGGCACGCTGACGCCCGACGTTGAGGCCGTGCTCGAACGGCTGCACACCGTCGAGCGCGAGGTCTCGACGCGCGACGGCCACCCATACCTGATGCGCGTCTCGCCCTACCGCACGGTCGAAGACAGCATCCTCGGCGTCGTCATCACCTTCATCGACATCATCGAGCGCAAGCGCACCGACGGGGTGCTCCGCGAGGCGGAGGAGCGCATTCGCCTGCTCGTCAACAGCATCGAGGACTACGCCATTTTCTCGGTGGACGCCGGGGGGCTCATAGACAGTTGGAACGTCGGCGCCAAGCGCATCTTCGGCTACATGGCGGACGAGGCCGTCGGTCAACACACGGCGGTCGTCTTCACGCCCGAGGACAGGCGGCAGGGCGTCCCCGAGGCCGAGATGCGGCAGGCGCGCGAGCACGGGCGCGCGGCCGACGAGCGCTGGCACATGCGTAAGGACGGCTCACGCTTCTACGCCTCGGGGATGCTCACGCCGCTCGGCGACGCGCCCGGCTCGGGCTTCGTCAAGGTGGCGCGCGACCTCACGGAGCAGAAGCGCGCCGAGGACGAGCTGCGCCGCGCGCACGACGAGTTGGAGCGCCGCGTCGCCGAGCGCACCGAAGAGCTGCGCCTGTCGGTCGAGGCGATGCTCTCCGAGGTGAAGGAGCGGCGCGCGACGGAGGAGCACTCGCGCGGCCTCGTCGGCCAGCTCGTCACCGCGCAGGAGGACGAGCGCCGCCGCATCTCGCGCGACCTGCACGACCAGTTGGGGCAGCAGTTGACGGTCATCCGGCTCCGGCTCGACACGGTCAAGGAGCGCTGCGGCGACGACGACGAGATGTGCGCCGAGATCGAGGAGTTGCAGCGGATGGTCGGGCGGCTTGACGAGGACGTGGACTTCCTCGCGTGGGAGATGCGGCCGACGGTGCTCGACGACCTCGGGATCGGGGCGGCGCTCACCAACTACGTCGAGGAGTGGTCGAAGCATTGCCACGTCCCGGCCGAGTTCCACGCCGCCTCGATAGGCGACGCGCGCCTGCCGCCCGAGGTCGAGACCTGCCTCTACCGCATCGCGCAGGAGGCGCTCAACAACATCTTCAAGCACGCGCAGGCCGCGCGCGTCTCGGTCATCCTCGAACGCAGAGACGGCGACGCCGTGCTCATCGTCGAGGACGACGGCGTCGGCTTCGACGCCCCGGAGGGGGCGGAGTGGGGCGGCGGCCGCGGGCTCGGGCTCGTCGGGATGCGCGAGCGCGTGGCGCTCCTCGGCGGGTCGGTCGAGTTCGAGAGCGAGCCCGGCAAGGGCACGACCGTCTTCGCGCGCGTCCCCGTGGACGCGCAGCGCGGGAAGGGGGTGCGACGTTGAGTAAGATTCGCGTCCTGCTGGCCGAAGACCACCGGACGGTGCGCCAGGGCGTCCGCCTGCTGCTCGACACGCAGCCGGACGTGGAGGTCGTCGGCGAGGCCGGCGACGGCCGCGCGGCGCTCCTCCTCGCGCGCGAGCTTGCGCCCGACGTGGTCTTGATGGACGTTTCGATGCCGGAGATGAACGGGCTGCGCGCGACGGAGAAACTGAGCGAGGAACTGCCGCGCGTGCGCGTCGTCGCGCTCACGCGCCACACCGACCGCGCCTACATGCAGCAGCTCCTACAGGCCGGCGCGGCCGGCTACGTGCTCAAGCAGAGCGACTCGTCCGTGCTGCTCCAGGCCGTGCGCGCGGTGGCCGCGGGCGGCAACTACCTCGACCCCGCCATCGCGGCCAAGGCGCTTTCGGGCTACTTCGGCCGCAGGCCCGGCGGGGGCGGCGCGGTCGGCGAAGTGCGCCTCAGCGACCGCGAGACCGAGGTGCTGCGCCTCATCGCGCTCGGCTACAGCAACAAAGAGATCGCCGCCCGCCTCGCCCTCAGCGTCAAGACCGTCGAGGCGCACAAGGCCAACGCCATGCGCAAGCTCGACATGACCAGCCGCATCGACATCGTCCGCTACGCCATGCTCCAAGGCTGGCTCCAAGATACGTGATAAGTGATGAGTGATAAGTGATAAGTGATAAGTGATGAGTGATGAGTGATAAGTGATGAGTGATAAGAAAAAACTGACTTCTCTTATCACTCATCACTTATCACTCATCACTCATTAGGGTTTTTCCCTATTCCCCTTTCCCATCTTCCTCATACCAGGAATCTCGCCGGCGTGCGAAACTCTCGGCGTCCACGGGAGCAGAGGGCGTGCTGTCTTCACTTGGCTTAAAGCAGGGCGCCGACGTTTTTCGCGAGGGCTCGCGGCGGCGCGTTCACGACCGCTTTCAGAGAGCGTGCCCCGGCGGATTCGGACGAGGCGTGTGCCTCGCCACGGACGCACCCGGTTCCCCCATTCCGACGAGCGGAGCGACCGGCGACGGTTCCCTTCACACCCATAGAAGCCGAGTAAGAGAGGCCATGGCAGCCCTTCTGGTTAGCGACGTGTTCCCGCCGAGGCGCGGGCTCGGGGCGAAGGTGCTCGTGGCCGAAGACCACGAGGATACGCGCTACCTGCTGCGCACGCTCCTGGAGAGACGCGGGTTCTCAGTCGTCGAGGCCGGCGACGGCTTCGAGGCCGTGGACGTGGCCGAGCGCGAGCGCCCCGACCTGATTTTGATAGACGGCGGGCTCCCGCGGCTCGACGGCATCGCGGCCACGCGGCGTCTGCGCGGCCTGCCCGCGCTCACGGCCGTCCCCATCGTCTTCCTCTCGGGGCATGGCGGGCAGCAGCACCAGGCCGCCGCGCGCGACGCGGGCTGCGACGACTACATCGTCAAGCCCTTCGACTTCGCGCTGCTCGAAAACGTCCTGGCAAGACACCTCCGCGCGCGCAGGGGCCATAGCACAAGGGGGTTTGAGGAATAGATGGCACAACCGGGCATGGGCGGAAGCCTTAGGGAAGAGGCGTCGGGCGTGAGCGCGAAAGGCGCGCCCGCGCGGAAGCTGTTCGGACTGGTTGAACTCGACTCGGCCGGCACGGTGCTCTACACGCGCTTCGAGCCGGACGGCTCGCCGCAGTTCGGCGGCGCGCCCGACTACACGGGGCTGAACTTCTACACGGAGGTCGCGCCCTTCAGAAACGTCGTCGAGTTCAGGAACCAGCTCGACAGCTTCGACCGGGGGTCGCAACCCTCGCACAGCATCGACTTCATCTGCGACTACGAGGACGGCCCGCTGCCTGTCCGGGTACTGCTCGCGCGCATACGCGAGCGCTCTGAGACGGACGTGGCCAAGTCCATCCTCGTCCACATCCGGAAGGCGCAGTGACCTTCCGGTCGCCGCCCCCGAGACGCGATACATCCCTCACCAGACGGGCCAGAGGCCCCGGAGAATTTTATGGAGAATGAGATCGGAAACACCGACGGGTACATTCGCAAGCAGCCGCGCGACGCGCGCCAGACGCCGGGTGTTACGGCCGAAGGCGCAACTCAACGCCCCAATCCCGCGCCGCGCGGCCCCGGCGATGAGCCGTGGCGCGCGGAGGGCAGCGCGTCGAACCTGATGCTCGCCAACAGGCTCCTGGGCGCACTGCCGGCGGAGGACTTCTCGCGCCTCTTCCCTCACCTCGAACCGGTCTCGCTCGCGGCCGGCGAGGTGCTCTACAAGCTCGACGAGGAGATGCGCTACGCGTACTTCCCCGAGACGGCCGTCGTCTCACACCTCTTCGTCCTGACCGAGGGCGGGATGACCGAGGCGGACATGATCGGGCGCGAGGGCATGACGGGACTGTCGGCCGTCTTCAACGTGCCGCCGCCGTCCTACATGTCGGAGGTGACGCTCTCGGGGAGCGCCCTACGCGCGCGCGTGGAAGTGCTGCGGCAGGAGTTCGCGCGCGGCGGAGCCTTGCAGCAGGTACTCGTCAAGTACGCGGCCGCGCGCATCGCGCTGCTCTCGCGCCGCGCCGTCTGCAACGGCAACCACCGCGTCGAGGAGCGTCTGTGCACTTGGCTGCTGATGATGCACGACCGCGCGGGCGACCAGCCCCTGGCGCTGACGCACGAGCGCATCTCGCGTCACCTCGGCACGCGCCGCGCGGGCGTGACGAGCGCCGCCACGCTGCTGCGCGACCGCGGCCTCATCGACTACGCGCGCGGCCGCATCAGCATCACCGACCGCGAAGCGCTCGAAGCCGCCGCCTGCGAGTGCTATCCCGCCGTCAGGGAGAGCATCAACATCGCCCGCTAGCCCTCGACAAACTTTTAACCACGAAGACGCGGAGACACGGCTAAGAGCATTTAACTCTTAGCCGTGTCTCCGCGTCTCTCCGGTTTATCTCTGGTACGTCTCTACGCGGCGTCGAGCGGGCGTGCGGCCGGCGCCTGGAGGGAGACGCGGTCGTAGAGCCGGAGCAGGAAGTGCTGGCCGGCGGCCGACGGGGTGTCGATGCGGAGGCCGTAAAGGCCGTTGCGTTTGATGTGGACGAGCTTGGCCGTCAGCGGGATGATGCCCTCCTCCGCGATGAGCGACACCCAGAGCAGGTCGCCCGCGGCCGCGACGGGGTCGCCCGGCAGGTTCCTGAGCGCCATCCCCAGACAACTGAAGTCCGCGACCTCGGCCGTCCCGAGCATCTCGTGGCGCGTCAGGTTGTCCACGGCCGCCACCAGTTTCTGCGGCGCGATAACGCGCGGGAGCCCCCGCCGCTCAGCCGGCTCAAGCCCCCGCTCCCCGAAAAAGTCTTCCATAAAATACCCCCGGATTCCCGGCCTTTCCGCGAATGATACCCTAGTAAAGACCTAATCAGTTCACAATTCCGCGACGCGGAGTGTTAACAGAACCGCGAGCGGTAGCGAGCGGGTACGTGCTGCGACATGCGGCGCGTCCGTTGGAACTCACACCCGCTCGCTCCCGCTCGCGGTTCTGTTTTCATTCACCCAGCGCCGCGTACTTGAAGAGGCGGAAGCGGTAGCGCTGGCGCGCGCGGATGTTCGCGGCCACCGCGCCGTGCAGCCCTTCGTCCCACTTCGCGTACTCGTCGATGAAGCGATCGGCGGCCGCCTTGTCGCCCTCGTACTGCACGCGGAGCACTCGCTCAAGGAGGTCGCCCACCACCTCGCGGTACTTGTCGTAGTTGATGCGGAGCAGCTTCGTCTCGCGGTCGAACGAGAGCAGGCCGCGCTCAAGGAAGTAGTTCCACTGCATGAGCTGCATCGTCTGGTACGGCTGGTCGCGACGCGGCTTGACGTTCTGCAACACGCGCAGCACGCCGCCCGCGTAGACGGCGCGGAGCTGCGCGTCGGTGTAGTAGCCCTGTTTGCGCAGCGGCTCTGCGACGTAGAGCGAGACGAGGTCGGCCTTCATCTCTTCGAGCAGGTCGGCGTCGTCCTGAAGCGCCGTGTCCAACTCGCCCCCGGTCTTCGTCAGGTCAACCCCGAGGTAGTGGCCGACCTCGTGCCAGAGCGTGCGGTAGAAGTTGCCGTCCGAAGTCAGCTCCGACTTGTGGCGCGGGTCAACGGACGCCTCCCAGATGACGGCTCCGCCGGTGGTAAACAGTTCGGGGCTGCGCATGATGTTGGCGCGCAGCATGATGGTGCGGCCGTAGCGGCGGCCGATGTAAGCCTCGTTCGGGAGGATGGTGGCGGTGTTGCCGCCGCGCGACTGCCCGAAGTCTGCGACCACGTCGTAGGCGCCGACCGCAATCTCCTCGCGCACACGCCGCTCGAACTTGAAGGGCAGCGCGTCCTGTAGCGCCTGCAAGCCCCTCATCGCCTTACGCACGCTCTCTGTCTCCTCGCGCCGGTTGCTCAAAACGTTCAGCGAGTAGAAGGTCTTCACGCCGTAGAGCGAATCGTCGTACGTCTCGTACGAACCGATCTGCGCGTTGAGATTCTTGAAGCGGCCCGTCACCCACGCGGCGTCGCCCGACTCGTAGTCGTCCGAGAGCAGGTCGCGCGCGCGGTTGCGCAGGTAGCGCGCGAACTCGCCGTCGTCACGCGCGACCGCGTCGGCGGCCTCGTTCAAGAGCCCGTGCGCGCGCACCATCTCGTCGGCCCACGCGACCGAGTAGGGCACGGCGTAGAAGCCCTTCGCGTCCGGCCGCGCGAGCGTCGTCTCCAACTCTTTCCGAAGCCCTGGGTGTAAGGTGTCGAGCACCGGATACTGCCTGAGCTTCCCCAGATCGCGCCGGAGGTTGGCCGCAGTCGCGCGGCGGACGGCCGTGCGCTGGTCGAGGATCGGGTCGCGCCTGTCGGGGTGCGCGGCGAGGAAGGCTTCGACCTCCTCCTTCGTCGCGCCGCCGTACATGGCCGCGCCGGGCGCCGTCAGTTCGACGGGGGCGAGGGGCTCGCGTTTGTTTTCGAGCGTCGTCGCTATCGGCCCCTGGAAGAGCCTGTAGATGTCGAGCAGGTTGCGCGTGGATTCGGGCGACCCGAGCCTTTTGTCCAAAGCCACGAGCGCCGCGTGCGACTCGGCGGCGCGCTCGTGTCGCTGCTTCTCGTAGACGGTCTGAAAAATTTTGCCGACCTCGATCAGCTTCGCCAGCGCACGCCGCTCGCCCTCGGTCAGGTGCGAGGTGTCGGGCGCGAGCCGCACCTCGCCGGTCTTCTCGATGAGCGGGCGGCTCTTCTCCAACGGCCAGTAGCCCGCGGGCGGCCCCGTCTGCGCGGGTCTGCGCGCGGAAGTCTGTGCGAGCAGGTTGGTGGCGGTCAGCCCGGCCAGGGCGAGGGCAAAGAGGATTCTCAAGTTTCACCTCCGCAAAACATTAATTTGGATTGATTGATACTTTAGCAGACGAGCGCTTGGAGCCGTAGGGCACAGTGCCGCTCGCGGTACTGATAAGCCGCGCCGACGCGAAACCTTTTCGCCCGCGCTCGGGTATAATCAATCCGAAATCTTTCACGCCGAAGCCTCGAACAACTAAATCGCGCCCCGGCGTCTATCACCTCCCACTGAAGGAGTCAGAAGGAATGCACAGGTCTCTCTTATTCGCTGTCTTACTGCTGCTCTGCGCGTCCGGCACGGCCGCCGCACAGGCCCGCCGGGGCGACGACCTCGCGCGGCTGCTGCACTACCCCGACATACACGGCGACACGATTGCCTTCGTCTACGCGGGCGACATCTGGACGGTGCCCGCCGCGGGCGGCACCGCGCGCCGGCTCACCTCGCACCCGGGGCTCGAACTCTTCCCGAAGTTCTCGCCCGACGGCCGCTGGGTGGCCTTCTCGGGTCAGTACAACGGCACGCGTCAGGTCTTCGTCATCCCCGTCGAGGGCGGCGAGCCGCGGCAGCTCACCTTCTACAACGAAGTGGCCGCGCTCCCGCCGCGCGCGGGCTATGACAACCGCATTCTGGGCTGGACGCCCGACGGCCGGAACGTCGTCTTCCGCGCGCACCGCGTCCCGCAGAGCGACCGGTTGGGACGACCCTACCTCGTGCCCGTCGAGGGCGGGTCGGAGCAGCCGTTGCCGATTACGGAGGCGGGCGGTGTGAGCTATTCGCCCGACGGCGGGCGCGTGGCGTTCACGCCCCTCTCGAACGAGTTCCGCGGCTGGAAGCGCTACCGCGGCGGCCAGTCGCCGGACGTTTGGATTTATGACCTGAAGGCCAACACGGCCGAGCAGATCACGACCGGGCGCGAGCAGGACATGCTGCCCGTCTGGCTCGGCGACACCATCTTCTACGTCTCCGACCGCGACTGGACGATGAACGTCTTCGCCTACGACACGCGGACGAAGAAGACGCGGAAGGTGACGAACCACACCGACTATGACGCGACGTGGCCCTCGGGCAACGGCGACCAGTTGGTCTACGAGCAGGGCGGCTACGTCTACCGCCTCGACGCGAAGTCGGGCAAGGAGGAGCGCGTCCCCATCCGCGTCTACGGCGACTTCCCCGACACCGTGCCCTACTTCGTCAACGTCAAGAACAACATCGAGACCTTCTCCATCTCGCCGAGCGGCGTCCGCGCACTCTTCGGCGCGCGCGGCGACATCTTCACCGCGCCCGCGAAGGAAGGCGAGGTGCGCAACCTCACCGACTCGCAGGGCGTGCGCGAGGCCGCGCCCGCGTGGTCGCCCGACGGCCGCTGGGTCGCATACCTCTCCGACCGCTCGGGCGAGTGGGAGTATTACGTGCGCCCCTCGGACGGGACGGGGCAGGAGCGTCGCGTCTCGACCGACGGCGACGTGTGGCGCTACCCGGCCGTCTGGTCGCCCGACAGCCGCATGCTCGCCTACGGCGACAAGAAGCAGCGCCTCCGCATCGTCGATGTCGCCAACGGCAAGACCACCGACGTTGACCGCGGCACGCGCAACGACATCACGAGTTATAACTGGGCGCCCGACAGCAAGTGGATTGCGTATGCGAAGCTCGGCCAGAACCAGTTCTCGGAAATCTGGGTCTACTCGCTCGCGTCGAACAAGCCGCAGCGCCTCACGGGCGGGATGACGAGCGACACCGAGCCGGTCTTCGACCCGAAGGGTCGCTACCTCTACTTCCTCTCGAACCGCGACTTCAATCTCACGTTCAGCGCCTTCGAGTTCAACTACCTCTACACCAACCCGACGCGCGTCTACGTCGGCCTGCTCGCGGCGGACGGCCCCGCGCTCTTCCTCCCCACGAGCGACGAGGAGCGCGCCAAGTCCTCAGAGCGCCCGCTCACACAGCCACCCAACCCCGCGCAGCAGCCGCCCGCGCAGGGCGGTCGCCCGCAGGCACAGCCGCCGGGCGGGGGCGCGCAAGCACAACCGACCGCCACGCCTTCGACCGAAGCGCCGGCCGCACAGGCTACGCCCCAGACTCCCAACAGGTCGGAAGAACCGAGGTCTGCGCCGCCCGCGGGCGTCAACGTTAAGATCGACTTTGAAGGTTTCGAGAACCGCGTCCGCGCCATCCCCGGCCCGAACGCCAACTACCGGCGCCTCTCCGCGACCGACGCGGGCGTGCTCTACCTGACGGGGACGCCCGGCCGCCTCGTGCTCTACAATCTCGACGCGAAGGCCGAGCAGCCCATCATCGAGGGCATACAGGAGTACGACCTCGCCGCGGGACAGAAGCACATCGCCTTTCAGGCGCGCGACAACTACGGCACCGCACCGCTCACGCCCGGTCAGAAGCCCGACGCCGGCCTGCTCCGTCTCGAAGGCATGACGGTGAAGCTCGACCCGAAGGCCGAGTGGTCGCAGATGTACACCGACGCGTGGCGCACGATGCGCGACTGGTTCTACGACCCCAACATGCACGGCACGAACTGGAAGGGGCTCCGCGACAAGTACGGCGCGCTCATCCCCCACGTCGCCAACCGCGAGGACTTCACGTACCTTCTGACCGAACTCGGGAGCGAGCTGATGGCAGGCCACGTCTACGCCGAGCGCGGCGACGACCCGCCGAAGGTCACGCGCGCCGACGGCGGCCTGCTCGGCGCCGAGATCGTGCCGGACGCGTCGGGCTACTTCCGCATCGCCAAAATCTTCCCCGGCGAGAACTGGCAGGAGTCCTTCCGCTCGCCGCTCACCGAGCCCGGCGTGCGCGCCAAAACCGGCGACCTCATCCTCGCCGTGGACGGCCGCACGACGCGCGGCGTGAAGAATTTTTACGAGATGTTGGAAGGAAAGGCGTCCCGCGTCGTCACGTTAACTTTGAACGAACGCCCCGACACCGCGGGCTCGCGCGAGGAGCGCGTGCGACCCGTCCGCAGCGAGTCGAACCTGCGCTACCTCGACTGGATACAGTCGCGGCGCGCGGTCGTCGAAAGGCTCTCGGGCGGGCGCATCGGCTACATCCACGCGCCCAACACGGCGGTCGAGGGCAACCGCGAACTGTTCAAGGGCTTCTACCCGCAGGCCCAAAAAGACGCCCTCATCATCGACGACCGCTACAACGGCGGCGGCTTCATCCCCGACCGCATGATCGAGCTTTTGGAACGCCGGCCGCTCAACTACTGGGTGCGCCGCGGCATCGACCTGACCTCCTCGCCCGCCTTCGCGCACATCGGCCCGAAGGCGATGCTCGTTAACGGCTACGCCGGCTCGGGCGGCGACGCGCTCCCCTACTTCTTCCGCGAGCGCAAACTCGGCCGCGTCTTCGGCACGACGACGTGGGGCGGCCTCATCGGTCTGTCCGGCAACCCGCAACTCGCCGACGGCAGCAGCCTCTCCACGCCCTCCTTCCGCTTCCTCACCCTCGACGGTCGCTGGGATGTCGAGGGCACGGGCGTTGACCCGGACGTGGAGGTCGTTGACCGACCCGACTCGGTCGCCCGCGGCGAAGACCCGACGCTCGAAGCGGCAGTCAAGTATCTTCTCGAAGAGTTGAACCGCAACCCGCCCAAGCGGCCCAACGCCCCCGCCCCGCCCGTGCTCCGGCCGTAAGGAAGGGTGTTGGGTGTTGGGTTTTAGGTGTTGGGTGCTGGGTGTTGGGTGTTGGTTAAAGACCGATTCTTCCCCAACACCCAGCACCCAGCACCCAACACCCTCTTCCCCCCCAACACCCAACACCTAACACCCAACACCCCTCCTACGTCCGCGAACCTCCCCGCCGTCTGATCCTTTTCCCCTCCCGTTCGCGCGTTAGATGGTGGAGAGCCATTCGGGCTCCGACTGCGACGGCCATCAAATTCATACCGGGGAGATTGATTCATGAACAACTTACTACGTGCCGGCCGCGTCGCGCTCATGCTGCTCTGCGTGGCCACGGCCGCCGCAGAGACGCGCGCCGACGTTAAGATCAAGTCGCGCCAGACCATACAGGGTCAGAGCTACGACAACGCGACCTACATCAAGGGCAAGCGCTCGCGCACCGAAATGATGGGCGGCCAGTCCGTCACCATCCAGCAGTGCGACCTGCGCCGCGACATCCAGATCATGCCCGCGATGAAGGCATACACTGTCAACCCGTACGACAACGGCGCGGCGCAGGCCGCCCCCGCCTCGGGCACGGCCACGAAAATCGAACGCACGCAGGGCGGGCTCGTCACCTCCACCATCACGACGAAGGACACGGGCGAGCGCAAGCAGATGTTCGGCTACACCGCGCGCCACCTGATCATCACCATCGTGATGAAGTCTTCGCCCGAATCGTGCAACCCCGTGGACATGAAGATGGAGACCGACGGTTGGTACATCGACGCGGCCTTCCAGCTCGATTGCGACGCGGAGCGCTCCGGGCGCTACTACAACCCGCAGCAGGCGGGCGGCTGCCGCGACCGCTTCGAGACGAAGCAGGTCGGCACGGCGAAGCGCGGCTACCCCCTCTGGGAAAAGATGACGATGTTCGACAAGGACGGCCGCGAGAGCTTTTCGACGGTCAACGAGGTCGTCGAACTCTCGCAGGCGACGCTCGACGCCTCGCTCTTCGAGCCCCCGGCCGACTACCGCGAGGTCAAAGACTTCTCCGGCGCGTCGATGATGGCGCAGGCGGGCGGCTCCGATGGCAGCACGGGTTCCGCCCCGCAGCAGTCGCCCGACTCGGGCATGAGCGCGAACGTGCGCGACCTCGCGGGGTCGCAGAGCGCGCAGGCGCCGGCCGAGTTGAGCGCGAAGAAGCCCGGCGTCGTGCGGCTCGGCCTGGCGAGCGTCAAGACCGGCGCGGTCGGCGAGAGCCTGAGCGCCGCAGACCTCGCGGCGGCCGTGCAGAATACGCTGGCCGAGCACCTGAAGAGCCCTGCGGTCGAGCTGGTGCGGCTTGAGGCGAAGCTGCCCTCGGAGGTCGAGGCCGAGGCGCGGCAGAAGGAATGCGACTTCATCGTCTACGCCAGCGTCTCGCACAAGAAGGGCGGCGGCGGCGGCTTCGGCGGGATGTTCAATAAGGTCGTGGCGCCGGCCATCGGGCAGGTCGGCTACGGCCACACGGGCAGCACGGCCGGCAACATCGCGGCCTCGACGGCGACGACCGCGGTCATCAGCGCCGGCTCCGTCTCGGCCAACGTCAAGCAGAAGGACGAACTGACGCTCGACATCAAGCTACAGGCTCCGGCCGGCACCGCGCCCGCCGCCGCCAGACAGTTCAAGTCGAAGGCCAGGTCGGCCGGCGAAGACATCATCACGCCCGTCGTCGAGCAGGCCGCGCGGATGATTCTCGACGCGTCGGCGGGGAGTCGGCAGTAGGCAGATGGCAGTAGGCAGTTAAGATAGGAAGCCTTAAAGTAACAGGTCTAAAAGAATCGGAGGCGGCGAGATTGACCACTCGCCGCCTCCGATTCTTTATGTCAGACGCATTGTCTTCAGGACGAATGCATCAAGGAAGACTTCTTGCTTTCAACTGCCTACTGCCTACTGCCTACTTGTCCTGCTTCAACTTTAAATGCTTCGTCGTGCCTTCGGTGACGCTGAAGCCGGTGGGGATGAACTCGGACGTGTCGGCCGATTTGAGCGCGGGCGATTGTTCCGCGCCGCGCTTGAGCGCGTCGGGCTCGGGCTGGTCGGGGAGGGACGCGCGCTTTTGCAGCTCGACGATCTTCTTGCTGACGAACAGCCCGTTGAAGATGAGCGCGAGGCCGACCATGAAGGGGATGATGCCGGCGACCCAGATGCTACGGATGATCTCGGCGGCGGCCGGCGGGTTCTCCCCGCTGCGGAAGATGGCCATGCCGATGACCCACAGGACGAGCATGAGGCCGACGCCGACGAACGACGTGATGACGCCGCCCTTAATCTCGTTATAGCGCTTGATCTCCGGAGTCACGCCGCGCGACCGCTCAATCTCCTCCGAGCGCCGCTTGCGCTCGGCCTCGGACATGAACATCTCTGCGACCCACGTCCGGCTCCAGTCGAACTTGTCGTCCGTCTCGCGCGTCGAGACCACCTGACGGACGGCGAACAGGTTCGCCCCGCACAGGTTGCAGAACTTCAGCTCGTCGCTCTGTTTATTCCCGCACTGTGGACAGAACATCACGCCCTCCTGCTGTGGGTTCGAACGCCTTCGAGTTCAGATGAGACGGCGGCGCAGCAGGTCGAGCGCGAACTGCGACGCGCGCCAGCGGATGAGGTGGCGGTCGCCGGGCAGAAGCAGACGCTTGTGCTCGGTGTGCGCGTCGTCGGCGAGCGCGACGTAGACCAGCCCGACCGGCTTCTCCTCAGTCCCCCCGCCCGGCCCCGCAACGCCCGTCACGGAGAGGCCGAAGTCTGTCTCGGCGCGACGCTTCACGCCGACGGCCATCGCCTCGGCCACCTCCGCGCTCACCGCGCCGTGCGCCTCGATTAATTCCGCGGGCACGTCGAGCAGGCGCGTCTTCGCCTCGTTCGAGTAGGCGACGACGCCCTCCATGAAATAGGTCGAGGAGCCGGGCACCTCCGTCAGACGGTGCGCGACGAGGCCGCCCGTGCAGCTCTCGGCCGTGGCGAGCGTGAAGCCGCCGACGGCGAGGCGGAGGCCGACGACCTCCTCCATCTTCTCGCCGCGGAAGGCGAAGATGGAGTCGCCCAGACGCTCCTCGATCTGCCCGGCCAGCCCGTCGAGCAGGAGTTCGGCCTCGGCCTCGGTCTTCCCCTGCGCCGTCAGGTGAATCTCGATCTCGGTGCTGTTGAAGAGGATGGTCGTCTGCGGGTTCTTGTACTGCGTGTAGACCGGCGCGATGCGCTCGTCCACGGCCGACTCGCCCAGACCCGCGACGCGCATCACGCGGCGGACGACGCGCACGCCGCCTGAACGCTCGGCGAGCTTCGGCAGGACGAGCCCGTCGAACATCGGCTTCAACTCGCGCGGCGGCCCGGGCAGCAGCACGACGGCGCGGCCTTCGTGCTCAAGGTACATGCCCGGCGCCGAGCCGTTCGGATTGGGCAGGACTTCCGCGCCCTCCATGACCATCGCCTGCCGCGCGTTTATCTCCGGCATCTTGCGGCCCCAGCGGAGGAACTTCGCCCTGATGTCGTCCAGGACTTTCTCGTCGAGGAGCAGACGGCGGCCGAGCGCGCGCGCGGCGATCTTGCGCGTGATGTCGTCCTCAGTCGGCCCGAGGCCGCCCGTCAAGACGACTATCCCGGAGCGCTTCATCGCGTCGCGGATGGTCTCTTCGAGCCGCGCGTCGTCGTCGCCGACGATGGTCTTGAGCTTGACCTCGACGCCGACCGTGTTGAGACGTTCGGTCAGCCAGAGGCTGTTGGTGTCTGTGCGGAACGGCGTCAGCAGTTCGGAGCCGACGGCGATAATCTCTGCTGTGAGCATGTCGGGCGAATGATAACCGATGGACGGGGCGCCGGGTTAGCCCGGCCTTGAACTCGTTCGGGCTGGAACGGTCTGACTCAACCAATCGGGCTCGTGTCGGAGTGCTCGCGGGGCGCGGCGACTTTCTCGCGCTTGCGCGTGGCGTTCGGGACGTTGCCGAGCAGTTCGGTCGTCCCCTCCGTCACGGAGAAGTGTGCGGGCGGCAGCGCCGCCTCCGGCCCGTGCGCGAACTGCGGCGGGGCGGCGTTTGCGGCGGGCGTCGGCTCGGCGTCGTGCTTACGGTTGAGCGTGCGGTGTATGCGCGCCATGCCGTAGAGCGCCATCCACCAGCCGATGACCTCGCCGATGACGAGGAGGCCCCAGCCGAGGTTGACCACCTTCGGCCTGCCCAACAGTATCATCAACAGCGCGCCCGCGAGCGCGAGCACCGCGATGGAGAGGCCGCCCACCAGTTCCTGCAACCCCGCGCGCGAGCCCGCCGTCAGCCGCAGCACCTCAAGTTCGGCCGGCGCGCCCGAGGCGTTCGGGGCGCCACATTGTCGGCAGAAGCGGCCGCCCTCGCCGTTCTCAATCCCGCACGAGCGGCACACGCCCGTCGAGCCGGGTGCCTCGGCCAGCGCGATGATCGCATCCACTTCCCTTTCGAGCGTGTGGCGGTCGCCTTTCGTCATCACGCCGGCGTGGACGACTGTAAAGTCGAAGACGACCGCGGTGGCGGTCTCGCCGTTCGGGCGGAGCAGGACGGCCAGCCGCCGCTGATGATCGGTGAAGTCCGCCCTGAGGCAGTCCTTCAACTGCTCGCGCCGCGCCTGCAAAGGGTTCTCGCTGAGGACGGTGTAGCCGAGCGCTTCCAGCCCGCCCGCCAGGCGACGGCGCACCGACTCTATGTCGCCCGCGAGCACGCGCCTGACGGAGTGCCCGCCGACGTAGGCGCTGCCCGAAGCATCCATTGCCGCGACGAACTCGGACATCCTGCCAACTCCTCCTGCGGACTGTTCCCAAGGCAGTCTTTACGACCGGGGCTTCCCGGATGTTTCCGCCGCCGGCTCAGTCGCGCACGCCGAACGCCTGCACCTCGCGCACCCACATGACGAAGGGGCGATTTTGCGGCCCGGCCTGCGCGGGCTGGAAGAGGCGCACGCGTTCGGCGACGAAGGGGGCGAACTCGAAGGCCGCGCGGTCGATGTTGCCGCCCGGCTCAAGCGTCGCCACCGTCTTCCAGCCGTCACCGTCCGGCGCGTGCAGCTCGATTCTGCGCGACGGCATGTAGCGGTCTTTGTCGAAGCCCCAGTAGACGTAGACGGCCGTCACGCGCTCCGGCCGTTT
The DNA here is from genome assembly GCA_040510435.1 of Pyrinomonadaceae bacterium. Lineage (GTDB taxonomy): Bacteria > Acidobacteriota > Blastocatellia > Pyrinomonadales > Pyrinomonadaceae > QHXN01. Next base: position 18,076 of record JBEVJD010000557.1, read on the forward strand.
GAATTCAAGTTCGACCCAGTGCGGCTCGGGGCTCTCGGCCGAGACCCAGTTGCCCTGGTTGTAGCGCTTCGCGGCGATCTCGCGCACGTCGGTCACGCCGTCCGTCAGCGGCCGCGCGTTGTAGCCGTCGAAAGACGAATCCACCTTCACGGCCGACGCGAGCGTCGAGACTCCGGAGGGCGGCGGCGCGGGGTTCGGCGCGGGCGGAGGCTGCGGCGTCGGCGTCTGCGAAGCCTCGGGCTCCTTCTGGTCGGAGAGGTCGATGCTTGAGACGAGGTAGACGAGCGAGGCGAGCAGCAGGAGCAGCGCGGCCGAGACGCCGACGAGTTTGAGCCCCTGATTGCCGCGGTGCCTTATCGTCGCCTCCTGCCGCGCCAGCGCGGCCGTCGCGGGCGACGCGGTCAGGTCGTGCCCGCAGACGTTGCAGACCGTCTCATCTTCATTGACAGTCGCGCCGCACACGCGGCAGACCTCCGACTCGCCCGCGCCGTCGGCGGAGAGCGGCTGTGTGTGATAGGGGTCGCCCGACAGTTCGTCCGTCGCCTCGCCGAGCACGCCAGTCTGCTTCGCGGCCGGCGCCTGCGAGACGCCCACGCCCTCCGGCGCGGCCGCGGCGACCTCGCGCCCGCGCGCCTTTCGCACGGCGCGGAGGAAGTCGGCGGCCGTCGAGAAGCGGCGCTCGGGCTTCTTCTCCAGAGCGCGCAGCACAATCTTCTCCACGACCGCCGGAACCTCCGGGTTGAGCGCGGTCGGCGGGCGCGGCGGCTGCTCGCGGTGCGCGCGCAGAATCTCCGTGCGCTGCCAGCCGTTCTTCGCGCCCGCGCGCCCGCCGAAGGGCGGCTCGCCGGTCAGCATCTCGTAGAGGATGACGCCCAGGGAGTAGATGTCTGAACGCTGGTCGAGGTGTTCGCCCGCGGCCTGCTCGGGCGAGACGTAGCGCGGCGAGCCGTAGGCGATTTTCGACGTGTCGGTCGCGGAGGCTCCGACCAGTTTGACGATGCCGAAGTCGGTGACCTTGATGCGGTCGCCGTCGGTCACCATGATGTTCGGCGGCTTGAGGTCGCGGTGGACGATGCCCTGGTGCGTGGTGCCCGACTCGTCGCGGTAGACGAAGGTGTGCGCGTAGGAGACGGCTTCGAGAATCTGCTCGAAGAGGTCGAGCGCGCGCTCATTCCCGAGCCCGCCCGTGTGTTCGCCGATCAACTGCGCGAGCGAGCGACCGTCCACGAACTCCATCACGATGAAGTAGGTCTGCTCGGAGACGATGTAGTCGTAGATTTTGACGACGCCCGGGTGGTCGAGCTGCGCCTGCACGTAGGCTTCGCGCTCGAAGCGGTGGCGCAGGCGGCGGAGGTCGTGCGTGCCGCGCGGGTTGATGGACTTGATGGCGACGACGCGCAGCAGCTTCTCGTGCCGCCCACGGTAGACGACACCCATCCCGCCGCGGCCGACGGGCTCTTCTATACGGTAGCTCCCGACCTGCTTCCCTGATTCCATCAGCAACGTACTGGGCATACACCGGCGAGGGGCGAAATCTCAAGTCTGTAGTTCGTTATAGCAGAAACGGGGGCCGTTGACATCAGCAGCGGCGGCCAACTTACGGCGGAGAGACCCCGGCCGCCCCGGAACAATCTTGACATGATCGCCGGCCGGGTAATATAAATGCCGTCGCCCCGAAAGTTCCCAGATAACCTCACTCTCGGCGTGGCTTTCGTCGCCCTTCACCCTGCTTACGGAATTACTTCTATCTCACTCATGCACAATCTATCCAGGAAACTCGAAGTGGTGGCCAACGTGGCTATCATCCTGGTGGCCGCCGTGCTCTGCGCGGTGCTCATCAAGCAGTACGTCCTGCCTGCAAGCCCTAACCCGCCGCCGTCACAGGTTCAGCGGAAGCAGGTCAGTAAGGGCGATAAAATCTCCGTCCCCGGTGTGGACTGGGGGCAGAGCGGCCAGACCCTCCTGATGGCTCTCTCCACCGGTTGCCACTACTGTACCGAGAGCGCTCCCTTCTACCAACGCCTGTCCAGGGAGCGAGCCGGGAAGTCCGTCAGACTGGTCGCACTCTTCCCGCAGCAGACCGACGAATCGAGGCAATACCTGAACGGCCTCGGCGTCACAGTCGACGAGGTTCAGCAGGTATCGCCGGGCGCCGTCGACGTGCCGGGCACCCCGACGCTGATCCTGGTGGACGGCCAGGGGACGGTGCGGAACGTCTGGGTCGGGAAGCTGTCGGAGGGGAAAGAGGTCGAAGTCTTCGCCAGCCTCTAACGCCCGTAACCGGGAGCGGGGCGCCCGCCAACCGGCAGTACGAGGGCAGGTGCGTACCTCATACCGCCACGACGTAAACCGCCTCGCCTCGGATAACCTCCGAGTTACAGATGAAAGGAGCCTCAATGCAGCCTTCCATCTCAAGGAAGTTAACGCGGGGGCATGTTCAGCCAGACGAGCTGCACGTGCTCGGGCGCGCTTGTAACCAACGCCTGCACCTCCAACCAGACGCTCTGGTGCCAGAGTTGGGGCGGGGTGCTCGACGACCGGACGTGCGCTTGTCGCATGCCCAGTTCCGGGGGGAATTGCAGCGCCTCCCAGTCAGTGATTAGCGCGTGCACCAGCAGCGGGGGGACGTGGAACAGTACATTCTGCACCTGCTCCATCTCCTTCGGGTCTTAGGCGGCGCGGCCGTGGGACGAAAAGGCGCGGCGACCTTTAATCGGGTCGCCGCGCCTTTTCGTCTCTCGGCCGCCTTCCACTAAGCAGTCTTCTTCTCTTCGTCGTAGAGGTCGCGCAGCACGTCGGCGATGGGCTGGGGCACGACCGGCGTCGGCGTGGGCGGCGCGAGCGGGCGCTTGCCCATCAGGGAGTGGAGCCCGCCCTCCTCGTGTCTGTGCGCCGGGGCGGCGGGCATCGCGGCCTGCTGCGTGGCGGCGAGCCGGGCGCGGCTCTCTTCGAGCATGGCGGCGGCGCGCGCGCGGCGTGCCCGCTCCAGCGCGCGCATGGCGGCCGTCGTCTGCGGGGCCTCGTTCGGCTCGCGCTCGATGCGGCGGAGCACGTCCACGTAGCGGCGCAGTTCCGAAGAGGGCTGCGTGCGCGAAGCCTCGTCGCCGCCCTCCTCTTCGAGCACGTAGGCGAGCTGTTCGGCTGCGGCCTCGTGGTCGCCCGCGCGGTGGTAGAGAGCGCCGAGGGTGAAATAGACGAGCGGCGGCGGGTCGGCCATCATGTGCAGGACGCGCTCGCCCTCCGCGATGACGCGGTTGACCTCGAAGCCGTACCAGCGCTTCTCCTCGTCGCGCAGGATTTCGTTGGCGGCGACGTAGAAGTCGAAGATGTTCTTCACATCCTGCTGCTCGGAGCGCTGGACGGCGCGCCAGACGAAGTAGACCACGGTCGCGAAGAAGAGGATGACGGTCAGCGGGATGCCCATCACGCCGAGCATCGCCATGATGACGACCACCGCAATCAGCCGCTGCGCCGTTTCCTGCCCCTTCGACATTTTTTCAAGTGACAGGTGATGAGTGATAAGAGAAGAACGCGGGACTGTTTTTCTCATCACTCATCACTCATCACTTATCACTCTCCTCTTGATCTTCTCGCCCGCCTCGCCGGTTGAGAGCGAGCCGCCGAGGTCGCGTGTGGTCTCGCCCGCGGCGATTGATTCGCGCACCGCACGTTCGACCGCCGCCGCCGCCGCCGTGTGTCCGAGGTATTCTAGCATCAGCGCCGCACTGAGGATAGCCCCTGCCGGGTTGGCCTTCTGCTGCCCCGCGAGCGGCGGCGCGCTGCCGTGGACGGGCTCGAAGAGCGAGACGCGCCCCGGGTGAATGTTGCCCGAAGAGGCCAGCCCCAGGCCCCCCTGGAGCGCCGCGCCGAGATCGGTCAGGATGTCGCCGAAGAGGTTGCTCGTGACGACGACTTCGTACTGCGCCGGGTTCAAGACCATGAACATCGCCGCCGCGTCCACGTACTGATGGTTCGCCTCGATGCCTTCGTAGCGCGCGGCCACCTCCCTGAAGACGCGCTGCCAGAGGTCGCCGCCGAAGCGCTGCACGTTCGACTTGTCGCACATCGTCACCTTGCGGCGGCCGCGCGCGCGCGCGTACTCGAAGGCGGCGACGACGATGCGCTCGACGCCCTTGCGCGTGTTCACCTCCTCCTGCGTAGCGACCTCGTCCGGCGTCCCCTTCTTCAGGAAGCCGCCCATCCCCGTGTAAGCGCCCTCCGTGTTCTCGCGGAAGACGACGAAGTTAACGTCTTCGACCGAGCGATTCTTCAGGGGCGTCAGACGCTCGTTGAGCAGTCGCACGGGGCGCAGGTTGATGTAGAGGTCGAGCCCGCGCCGCATCCCCAGCAGGATGTCCTCGGCGTGCTGGTTCGTGGGCACGCGCGGGTCGCCGAACGCGCCGGAGAGTATCGCGTCGAACTCGGCCGACAGCATGTCGAGCGCGCCCTCCGGCAACGTCACGCCCTCCGATAAGAACTTGTCCGCGCCCCAGTCGAAGTGCTTCAACTCCAACTCGACGCCGTGCGTCTCGCGCAGACGTTCGAGCACGCCGACCGCCTGCTCAATCACCTCCGGCCCGATGCCGTCGCCCGGCACGACCGCGACTCTCTTCAGCGTGTTTGTCATACTTGTTTTGTTAGTAGGCAGTTAAAAAGCAAAAATCGGCAAGAGCCAGTTGGCGAAGCCCCGGAGGGGCGTGATGTTTATAGTGCGGACGTGTAATCAACCCCGA
>JBEVJD010000558.1:0-18436 GCA_040510435.1 Pyrinomonadaceae bacterium
CGGTTGGGCGCGTTTGTTTTTATGCCTGCCAGATGGGCGCCTAATCACGCCCGGAGGTCACTTCTACATAACAACTGAGGGGTGGTATGGACAGGCGCGCTCCGGGGTGTGGACGTTTTCTTTGGGTATATAGCCTTACGTTTTAACCATCCTTGCGGCGAGTAAATAATCTTCAATCGGCGGCAGAGCCGTGTGACGCGTCCGAGCATGAAAGGCGCCGGTCGGTGCCTGGAAGTTAGCCCGTCAGGCGTGCGGCTTTGCCTGTTGGAGGCGTGAGATAACTTCGCGGGGACGAGAGAGCGTTGCGCGGGCGTGAAAGTCTATTTTCCACGTGCGAAACTTGACGGGTCAGCCGTGAAAGTTGAGTGCGCGGGGGTGAAAGTCGGGTGGTGCGTCATGAAAGTTTATTGGGCGGCCGTGAGAGTTCACCGCGCGCAAAGAAAAGTTTATAGGTCGGGCGTGAAAGTTGAGTGCGCGGAGGTGAAAGTTTATAGGTCAGTCGTCAGACTTTACGGGTCGGGCATAAAATTTTACAGGTCGGCCGTGGAACTTTACAGGTCGGCCATGAAAGTTTATCGGGCGGGCGTGAAAGTTAACGCGTCGGGGGCGAGCGACGACCGGGGGGGGCGTGAAAGAAGTCCCGGAAGCTCGCCCTCTTGATTATTCATTCGACGCCCTGACGCCCGCCCGGTGCGTGGCCGAGGCGTGCTTCGAGGTTGGCGCGTAAACTTCGGAAGTGGTCTTCGGGGACGGAGGCGATGGAGCGTTGGAGGCGCGTGACGACGGGCGCCAGTTCGCGCTCCTCCGCGGGCTCGACGCTCTCGATGGCTTCGGCGACGCGCTCGGGGCGCGGGGGCTGGCGGCGGAGGCTGCTCGACAGGAGCGCGGCGGCCGAGCGCAGCACGCCCTTCGACTTGCGGAAGGTGCCGCCGACGGCCGACTCAAGGGGCTTGATGGGGGCCTCGCGGCAGACGGCCTCAATCGCCTCGTTGACGGCGCGCGCGCCGTGCGCGTCGAGGAGGCTCGGGGCGCCTTCGCGGCGGCGCAGGGCGTGGCCGACGAGGTAGCCGAAGTGGTATGTGCGGCTCGTCAAATCGACGGCGCGCTTCCATTCGAGGAAGTAAAAGATTTTGCGGAAGACGGCCTTCAGCGGGTAGACGAGCGCCGTCGCAACGCACCCGCGCAGACACCCGCCCTCGGGCTCGGACGCGAGCGCGTTCAACTCCTCCTCGCTCAGCGTGCGCCCCGCCGTCGCCGCGAGGCTCCGCACCAGGCGCTTGCGGAAGTAACTCTTCACGAGGTCGTCCAACAGCGGCACGGGGATGAGCGGCGTCAGCCCCGTGAGCACCGCGTGTGTGACGAGGACGCGCTGCGGCCCTCCCCCGTCCTCGACCTTCACCAAGTCCCGCCTGTCTGCCATGTTCACCTCCGCGTTTGTACACATGATACAGTAAAGCAGGAGTCAGAAGTCAGAAGTCAGGAGTCGGAATTAAGAACCTCCGTCGCTCGAACCGTGCGGCTGTCATCCTCGACCTCCGACTAGCGGAGCCTTTCGACTTCTGACTCCTGACTCCTGTTTTCCTTATGCCGATTCGCAACGTACTCATCTGCACGACGCAGGTTCCCTTCACCACCGGGGGCGCCGAGTCGCACGTCGAAGGGCTGCGGCGCGCGCTCGCCGGGGCGGGCTACAACGCGGAGGTGGCGGCGCTCCCCTTCAAGTGGTACCCGCCCTCCGAGATCGTGCGCGGCGCGCTCGCGTGGCGTCTGCTCGACCTGACCGAGGCCAACGGCAAGCCCATCGACCTCGTCGTCGGGATGAAGTTCCCGGCCTACACGGTCGCGCACCCGCGGAAGGTCTTGTGGGTGATTCACCAGTACCGCTCGGCCTACAACCTCTGGGGCACGCCCTTCGACGACCTCTCGACCTATCCGGAGGGCGCGCGCGTGCGCGACCTCGTGCGCCACTGCGACGAGCGCTTCATCCCGGAGGCGCGCAAGGTCTTCGCCAACTCGCGCACGGTGGCCGAGCGGATGCTGCGCTACAACCGCATCGAGTCCGAGCCGCTCTACCATCCGCCGCCGCGCGCCGCATCTCTGCGCGCGGGCGCGCAGGGCGACTACGTCTTCTACCCGAGCCGCCTTGAGCCGCAGAAGCGACAGGAACTGCTCATCGAGGCGATGTACTTCACGCGCACGCCCGTCCGCGCCGTGTTCGCGGGCTCGGCGCAGGACATGGCGCACTACGAGTCTCTGGTCAAGCAGTTCGGCGTCGGCGACCGCGTGAGCTTGCGCGGGTTCGTCGCCGAGGATGAGTTGATAGAGCTTTACGCGAACGCGCTCGCCGTCTGCTACCTGCCGTTCGACGAGGACTACGGGTACGTGACGCTGGAAGGCATGCTCTCGTCGAAGCCGGTCGTCGTCCCGCGCGACGGCGGCGGCGCGACCGAGTTCGTCGAACACGGCTCCGAAGGTCTCGTCGCCGACCCGGAACCGCGGGAGCTGGCCGAATGCCTCGACCAGCTCTACGCCGACCGCGAGCGCGCACGCCGCATGGGCGAGCGCGGGCGTGAGAAACTGCTCGCGCTCAACCTCTCCTGGGACAACGTCGTCGAGAAGATCATCAACGCCGCGGGATAAAGAGAGTAGACAGTAGACAGTAGTCAGTAGTCAGTAGAAAAGAGAGGCGGCGCGCTTCAACCTTCAGGTCGGGCGCGCCGCTTTGTCTTCCTACTGTCTACTGTCTACTGTCTACTGTCTACTCTCCTTTTGTATTCATCCGACTCCATGAAGGCGCGGCTGAGGCTGCGGTAGTCTCTGTTGCGCGAGAGGACTTCGAGCCAGAAGTCGAAGCCGCTCAGGTCGCGGTCGGGCGGCGCGCCCGGGTCGCGCCCGAGGTAGCCGAAGAAGTGCGCGCGCACGTACGCCTCATCGTACTCGCGCGCGTCGAAGCCTTCTTCAGACGCGACGGCCAGCAACCTCTCGGCGCGCGCCACGTCGCCACCCGCGAGCCGCGCGGCGAGCGCGCGCCGGTTCGCTTCAAGTTGTTGCTCCCAATCACGCGCGCCGACGTAGAGGCCGCGCCCCAACTCCCCTAAAGACGACAGGAACTCGTCCCGCGTCGGCGCGCGCCCGCGTTCGGCCATGAGGATTCGGTAGACGAAGAAGCCGACGCGCGGGAACTCTTCGACCAGCGCGAAGGGGTCGCGCCCGACGCGCGCCGCCAGCTCGCGCGGCGGGGGCGAAGTCTTCAACTCTTTGAGAGATGTCGGCGGGCGCACCTCGTAGACGGCGACGCCGCCCGCGCGGTAGACAGCGCGCAGGTTGGTGTCGAAGAAGGACGCGTCCGCACGCATCTCGCGCCGCTCGGCCTCGCCCACGAAGACGTAATCGACGCCGTAGTGACTCAGAAGCTCAAGCGCGTCCGGCGCGCCCGCGTAAATCCGGCGCACGTCCGATTCGCGCGCGCGGAACTCGTAGCCGTGCCCCCAGAGCCAGTCGGTCGGCCCGCGCACGACCGCGCGCCCGGCCAGCGCGAGCACGGGATGATTGAACACGGGCGCAGTCAGGAAGAGCGAGCGCGGCGGCGTCGCTTCGCGCACGAAGCGCGCGGCCTCCGCGTCCGACTGAGAGAAGAGCAGCGCGCTGGCGCCAGCCTCCGCACGCAGCGCCGCGACGCCGGTCGCCAGAGAGAGCAGCGAGAGCAGCAGCGCGATTGGAGCCAGCAACATTCTCAAACGCCGCGCGCGAGCGAGCGAGACGAGCCAGCGCGCGACGAGGACGCTGTTGACGGCGTGCCAGTAGTATGTGAGCTTGCCGTTGTCGAAGACGTTCGGCGAGACGACGACCGTGAGGGCGAAGACGAGCAGCAGCAGCGACGCGACGTAGAAGCTCTTCCACGCGCGCGGCGCCGCCAACCACGCCGGGACGGCCAGCGCCAGCGGCACGCCGAAGTTGCGCAGCATGTAGACGCTGAACCAAGGCGCGTCCGAACCCATCCAGCCCGGCTGCCAACGCACTATCTGCCCGCCGGCCGCGTGCCGCGCCAGCTCGAACAGATGCGGCGCAGCCAGCAACACGGCCGGCGCCCAGAACCACAGCCACGCGCGCCGCGGCCTCAACAGGAAGAGCACGACGCTCACAAACCCGACCGCGATGTAACTGTGCGTGTGAAAGAGCGGCAGCAGCCCCGCCAGCACGCCCGCCGCGAAAAGAAGACGGGGAGACGGGCAGACGGGGAGACGGGGAGACGTTTGACAACGCGGCTCCCCGTCTCCCACTCTCCCACTCTCCCCGTCTCCCACTCTCCCACTCTCCCACTCTCCCCGTCTCGCCAACCCGCAATTCCAGCGCTGCCAGACCACGGCGAAGAGCGTGAAGATTATCAACCCGGCCGGCAGGCCGTAGACGGCGGCGCGCTGCGGGAGGAGTGTGTCGGTGACGAGGTTCGTCCAGTGAATCCCGCGCGACCAGTCGTTCGCGTAGTTGAGGGGGAGCGCGTTCCAGAACTCGGCGAGCCCGCGGCCGCTGCGCCGCCAGTCTCCGTAGAGGTTCAGAAACCCGAGCCCGCCGTTTAAGAGAAACAGGCACGTCGCCAGCGCGGCCGCACGCGCCCCGCGCGCGAGCCGCAGCGCGAACGTGTAGAAGATGCCGACGAGCGCGAGCGCCAGCGGCAGTGCCGTCGCCAGAAACGCCGCGCGCATCGAGAGCCCCGCGGCCAACAGCGCCGCCGCGTGGAAGTCCGGCAGGAACGGATAGCGCAAAGTCTCGCCCGCCAGGGGCGTGTAGGCCGGCGGGAAGTTCTCGCCGTGCGCGAACGACGTGGCCAGCGCCGCGTGGAAGCTCAGGTCGTACCACGCGCTCCCGCCCGAATAGACCCCGCCCGGCCCTTCCGCGAACGTGTGCGTCGAGAACAGGCTCCACAAGACCGGCGCGAAGACCAACAGCACCGCCGCGAGCCCGAGATGTCCGCGCTCGATGAAAGCCTTAAGCCCGAGCCACTCCGGACGGCGAAGCCCGAACGACCTCAAGCGTCCATGCCGGGCCTCTAACGCCACCGACAGCGCCGCCGCGACCCACACGAGCAACGTCGCCCACGCCACGACCGCCCACGTCAGCCGCCCATTCAGACGCGCCAACCCGTAAGCCGCCAGCGCCCCCAGCATCCATCCCGCCACCGTCCCCCACAAGACCTGCTCGCACGCCCCCGCCACGCCGCGCAACACACGCCGCGCCAGACACGCGCCGAGCAACGCCGACCCGATGAGAAACAGTGCCGCAAGCATGTTTAAGAACAGTGATAAGTGATGAGTGATAAGTGATAAGTGAAGGCGAACGGGCCTTGTATTTTCTCATCACTTATCACTCATCACTTATCACCTTCCCTTCATCGCCTTGTATTCAATCGAATCCGTAAACGCGAGGGCGATCTTGTCGGGGTCGTTGGTGCGTTCGAGGTTCGAGAGCCAGAAGTTGAAGCCTTCGAGGCTGCCGTCGGGCGGGTCGTCGGGGTTGCGGCGGAGGAAGGCGAAGTAGTGGAGCAGGAGGAGCCCGCGGTTGCGCTCGCGCTCTTTGAGCCGAGGGTCTGCGGCCACCTTGAGGAGCGCGCCCGCGCGCGTCTCAGCGCCGGACGCGAGCGCCGAGGCCAGCGCGGCGCGCTCCGCGGCGTCGGCCTCCAGCCCCGCGTTCTCGTAGAGCCGTTCGACGTAGCGCGCGTCGTCGAGCGCGCCGAAGGCTTCGCGGAAGTCGGCGCGCCGCTCCCACTCGCGCGCGAGCGCGGCGAGGCGCCCGTCGAAGTCGCGCTGCACCTCCTCCGTGCCCGGGATGAGGCCGCGGCCGACCGCGCGCGCGTCCGGCATGAACTCGACGTAGCGCGGCATGCGTCCCCGCGCGACGAGGTGCAGGCGGTAGAGGGCGCGGCTCCAGTCGGCGTAGCGGCTCCAGTCGGCGTAGGGGCCGAGGAGGTTGAGGGAGTCTTCGTCGAGCATCGAGGCCCAGTCGTGCAGCTCCAACTCGGCCGGGGGCGCGGCTTCGGCGCGCGCGTCGGGCTCGGTCTTGACGACGGCGTAGAGGTCGTCGCGGCCGTCGAAGCGGTTGACGAAGCGCAGGCGTCCCGCGGCGACGGCGAGCGAGAGAAAGGCCGAGTAGTTCGTGCGCCGCTCGGGCGAGATCGATTCGTTCTTGACGACGACGTACGAGGCCGGTATCTGCTCGAACAAATCCAAGAGCCGCCTGGGTATCGCGCCGCCGGTTACTAACTGCTGAATCTCGTCCGACTGCGGCGAGTTGAAGCCGGAGGTGCCGACGATGAGCGGCTTCGCGTGGTCGGCCGCGCGCAGCATGTAGGCGTGGTTGAAGGCGGCCTCGGCCGGCAGCACCACGACGCCGCCGCGCATGTCCGTCTCTTTAAGTCTGAGCGTGACGGCGTCCGGGTAGACCGCGCCGCGCACGAAGCCGAGCGGCGCCCCGTTCAGCTCGACGAGCAGCAGCGCGCAGGCGGCGACGTAGACGGCCCACGTGCCGACGCGCGGCCGGCGCGCCTTTATCACTTCGGCGAGGCGGCGGACGCCGAGCCCCGCGAGCAGCGCGAGGCCGAGGTACGCGAACATCGCGCCGCGCGTGGGCACGCGCATGCTGCGGAAGAAGGGCAGCAGGTCGTAGCAGATGCGGTAGAAGAAGAAGTTCCAGCCGAGCGAGTAGCAGAAGCCGACGAGGGCGAGAACGAGCCCGAGCCAGAAGGCGTCGCAGCGCCGTGGGGACTTGAGCGTCTCGACGAAGTTCGCGTTCGCCACGTGGAAGACCGAAGGGTAGGCGATGCAGACGCGCGCCGCGACGGCCAACGTTAAGAGCGCGAGCGCGCGCTCCGAAGTGACGTGGCCGAAGAGCCCGCCGAAGTAGCCCGTTCGGTCGAACCCGACGGCGAGGAGCGAGACGGCGAGGGCGACGAAGATGAGCGCGTCGAGCCGCGGGAGCCACTGGCGCCGCGCCCCTTCCGCCGTGCCGGCGCGCGCGCCTTCGACGCGCCGCTTCAGAGGCTCGACGAGCAGCAGCGTCGCCAGCGCGAACAGCAGCGTGAGCAGTCCCGGGAAGAGCTTGAAGCGCGCGCCGCCCTCTATCGCCTGGCCCATGCCGAACCAGAGCTTGTTGCGGTTCTCGGCCGACAGCCAGTGGCTCGGCCACGCCGAGTTTTCCTTCACCTCCTCGACGCTGCGCTTGAAGCCGTAGAGAGTCGAGACGCGGTAGTAAGGGAGCATGAACGGCACGAGCCCGAGCGCCGCCAGCCCCAGCGCCGCGCCGGCCCTGCGCCAGAACTCGCCGTCGCGCCACAGCCCGTGGCGCGTCAGGAGCACCGCCCCGCACAGCGCCAGCGGCACGAGCGCGAGCGCGAAGACCGAGACGCTCGTCAACCCCGTCATGAAAAACGCGAACCCGAGCCACGCCGCGCGCCTCCGCGTCCGCTCACGCGTGAACAGCACCAGCGCCTCGAACACGAGCGGCAGCCAAGGCGAGAAGAGGTAGACCAGCTGCGACATCAGGTGGAAGCGGTAAGGCACGAACGCGAACGCAATGCCCGCGACCCACGCGACCCCGCCCGACCCGGTCAGCGTCCGCGCCAAGCGGAACGCCCCGTAGCCCGAGAGCGCGAAGCCGAGGAACATCGCCACGGCGTGCACCGTCAGCGGCCTCAACCCCAAAGCGAAGAGCGGGAAGAACGGCAGCGCCAGCCCGTAGCAGTGCTCGCTGAACGCGAGCGTGTATTTCAGCGGGTAGAACGTGTTCGAGTGGAAGAGGTTCAGCGGGTCGCGGAACGTCTGGTGGTAGTCCCACCACATGATCCAAGTGACGAGGTAGGGGTCGCCCGGGTCAACCACCGCGTCGCGCATCCGCGTCACGTACGGCCACGTCAGCAGCGCCGTGAAGAGGCAGAAGGTGAGCACCACCAGCAGTTCCCTGAGCGGCCGCACGCGCCACACCGCCGCCAGCGCGCTTGGCATTTCCCGACGCGAAGTGTTAGTTTGCCCCGTCTCCAAGTGATGAGTGATCAGTGATAAGAAGTCGTGTCGGAAACTGCTTAGCTCCGCAGGAGCGTCATGTTTATAGTCAACAGAACCGAGAATTTCACCAGGCTCCGGAGGAGCGGCATGTTGATGTCGCCCCTGACGGGGCTCGGGGTTGAATAAAACATCGGGACTATAAACATCAAGCCCCTCCGGGGCTTTGCAAACCGCCTCCGGAAAGAACAAGGCGCCTTACTTCTTTACTCATCTCTTATCACTTCCCTTAGACCCGATGTCAAGAACGCACGCCAAGGAGGTCACCACTTTCCCCGAAGCCGGCGCCGCGGGGCGCGGGGTCGCCGTCCTCGTCCCGTGCTACAACGAGGAGCCGACCGTGGCGCGCGTCGTCGCGCGCTTCCGCGAGGAACTGCCCCACGCGCGCGTCTACGTCTTCGACAACAACTCGACCGACCGCACGGTCGAGGAGGCGCGGCGCGCGGGCGCGGTGGTCTTCACCGAGCGGCGGCAGGGCAAGGGCTACGTCGTCCAGTCGATGTTCCGGCAGGTGGACGCGGACTTCTACGTGATGGTGGACGGCGACGACACCTACCCGGCCGAGGCCGTCCACACTCTGCTCGCGCCGGTCGTCGCGGGCGAGGCCGACATGAGCGTCGGCTCGCGCCTGCACGCCGAATCGCAGAGCCAGTTCAAGCGGCGCAACCGCATGGGCAACCGCCTCGTCCGTTCGACGCTCAACTTCATCTTCCGCGTCGAGCTGACCGACATCCTCTCGGGCTACCGCGCCTTCAGCCGCGAGTTCGTCAAGGGCCTGCCGCTCTTCGGCGGCGGCTTCGAGATCGAGACCGAGCTGACCATCAAGGCCGTCGAGCGCGGCTACCGCCTCGTCGAAGTCCCCGTCGATCTCACGCACCGGCCCGAGGGCAGCCATTCGAAGATTCAGTTCCTGCGCGACGGCTTCCTCATCCTCAACACGACGCTCGCGCTCTTCCGCGACTACAAGCCTTTGACGTTCTTCGGCGGCCTCGGGCTCCTCCTCGTCCTGCTCGCGTGCGTGAGCGGGGCCGCCGGGGCGTTGGGCTTCGGGGGCTCGATGCCGAGCACGTTTATCGTCATCGCCGCCGTCGGCCTCTTCCTGTGCGGGCTGCTCTCTCTGACGGCCGGCCTCATCCTCCACTCCATCGCGCGCCGCTCGCAGGAGTTCGAGTACCACATACGCGTGCTCGCCGACGAGCTGCGCTCCGGCCGGGCACACGCGGCCGACGAGCGCAACGGCGACGGCGCGGCGGGGCGCTGATATCACGGATGACGAGCGCGGCCGTCCAGCCCGAAGCGCCTTCGTTACGCCGCGACGCGGCCGGCCGGCCGGGGGCGCTCGCACGCCTTCGCGAGCGCGCCGAGTTCGGCGACGTGCTCGTCTTCTTTTTCCTGCTCGTCTTCATACGTCAGTACCTCTGGCCGCTCGACTCGAACGCGCTCGCGTGGGCTCTGTCCGCCGCCGCGGGACTCGTCGCGTGGTACTTCTATGTCGTCACGAAACCCTTCCCGTCCGAACGCGCGGGGCGCGAGTTCTGGCTCGTGGTGCTGCCGCCGCTCCTCTTCTTCTACGTGCTGCGGCTCCCCTTCCCAGACCTCTCGTGGGACGTGCTCAACTACCGGCTGCTCCACGCCGAGCGTTCCCTGCGCGGCACGCTCTTCATGGCGGGCGACTACTTCCCGACGCCCGCGCCCTACAACCCCGCGCCCGACACGGTGACGGGGCTCTTCCGCCACGCGCTCGGCTACCGCCTCGGCACCGTCGTCAACCTGCTCGCGCTCGTCTGGACGGCGCGCGTCGCGGAGAAACTGCTGCGCCCCTTTGTCGCGCGGCGTTGGGCTACGGCGGCGTGCGTGCTCATCGTCGTGCTGTCGGAGCACCTGCTCTACGAGGTCAACGAGTACATGGTTGACCTCCTGTCGCTCCCGCTGCTGCTCGAAGCGACGTGGCTCGCGCTGCGCGTCGAGGAGTCTGAAAACAGACGCGCCGTCATAGTCCGCGTCGCGCTGCTGCTGGGCTTGAGCGCAGCGCTCAAGTTGACGAACGCGGCGGCCATCCTGCCCGTCGTCCTGCTCTGCGCGTACAGGGCGCTCGCGGGGCCGGGGCGCCTGAAGTTGAGAGAGTTGCTGACGACCGTCGCGCTCGCGTTCGTCGCGTTCGTCGCGCCGCTCGTGCCGTTCGCGGTCTACCTCTGGCTGTTGACCCGGAACCCCGTCTTCCCGCTCGCCAACACCTTCTTCCTGTCGGCCTACTGGCCGAGCGACGGCGGCTGGGACGGGCGCTGGGGGCCGAAGGGTTTCTGGGAGACTCTGGCTTGGCCCGTGCTCGCGACCTTCGAGCCCGCGCGACACTCGGAGCTGGGCGTCTACTCGGGGCGCATCACCCTCGGCTTCGTCGTCGCGCTCGTGGGGCTCGCGCTGCTGTGGCGCGACGGGCGCGTGCGCGCCGTCTGCCTGCTGGTCGTCGTCGGGTGTCTCGCGTGGAGCGCGGGCGGGATGGGATACAGCCGCTACGGCCTCTACCTCGAAGTGCTCTGCGGCGTGGGCGTGGTCGCCGTCGCCGCGTCGCTCTTGAGAGTGAGGCTGTCCGGCTCCTCTTCTTCGACGGCGACACGCGGCGCGCTTTCGTGGAGGACGGCAGTCCCGGCGGTTCTCGTCCTCGCGCTCTGCGCGCAGGCCGCGCTGGCGTGCCTCTACGCGCTCAAGTACGAATGGAGCATGCGGCCGACGGCGCTGTCGAGTTGGGGTTCGTACAGGCATGAGGCGCGCTACATCTTCCGCGACCGGCGGCTGCAAGAGTTCATGGACGCGGAGACGCGCGCCCTCTTCGAAGGCGCCGAGGGCTGGGTCGAGAGCGGCCCCAAGTCGAACGGCGTCGAAGTCCTCATCGCCCCCGAACTACCCATCGTCACCGCCAGCCACCCCGAATACTTCGCCACGCGCGACGCGCGGCAGCACTTCGTCCGCACGGTCGAGTCGGGGCCGCGCCGCCGCCTCTCGCTCTGCATGCCCGAGGACTTGACTCAGGCGCGCGAGTACGTCAAGAGCCGCGGCCTCACATTCGTCGGCGCGCGCCCCGTGCGGGTTCCCTTCTTTTCGCAGCGCCGCCCGGTGGGTATGATGCTCGTCGAAGCCACGCTCCCCGAAGGCGAGGAGGGGCGCGCGTCGCTGGAGCGGTTCTGGCGTTCGGCCGCCTTCCTCGACTACCACTACCGCGCGGAGATCGAGGCGCCGGGCGCGCCGAGTTCGTTGAGGCCGGGCGAGCGTGCCGTCCTGAGCCTGCGCGTGCGCAACCGCGGCGGCGCCGTCTGGCCCGCGCGCGGCGACACGCGCGGCATGTATCAGGTCAACGCGGGCGACCGCTGGCTCGACCCCGTCACGGGTCGCGTCGTCAACGACCTCGACGGCCGCACCGGGCTCGCCGCAGACCTCCCGCCCGGCGGCGAAGCCGCGCTGACGCTCCCCGTCAACGCGCCGAAGGAGCCCGGCGACTACGTGCTTGAGATTGACATGATTCACGAGGGCGTCACCTTCTTCCACGAGAAGGGCTCGAAGACGCTCCGCATCAACATGCGGGTCGGGCCATGAGCATGAAGTGACGAGTGATGAATGACGAGCATGACTTCGCCGCGACATTCATCACTCGTCACCCGTCACTTAACAACGAGAGGAACGATTGAAGATGAGAGTCGGAAAACTTTTCGCCCTTGTGTTGGCGTGTGCGCTCGCCGCCGCCGCCGCCGGTTGCAGGCAGCGGGGGGGCGACACGGCCAACACGGCCGCGACGCCCGCGCCCGCCAAGACGCCGGGGCCGCTGCCCGACGCCGGCTTCAAGGCGCAGCTCTCCCTGCCCGACGCGCCCGCGAAGCTCCGCGTCGGGCAGAAGGAGAACGTGCAGGTGCACATCAAGAACGCGAGCGATGTCTACTGGTGGTCGCGCGGCGGCGAGGTCAACGACCGCAACGACAACTGGTTCTACATCGCCGCCGGCAACCGCTGGCTCAAGCCCGACGGCACGCTCGTCACCGACATGGACGGCCGCTACGGCATCTCGAAAGACCTCCGGCCCGGCGAGGAGACGGAAATCCCGCTCGCCGTCACCGCCCCGAAGGAGCCCGGCGAATACATCCTCGAAGTTGACCTCGTCCAGGAGCAGGTCGCCTGGTTCAGCGACAAGGGCTCGCCCACCGCCCGCGCCAAGGTGACGGTGGTTCGGTGAGAGGGAGTAGTCAGTAGTCAGTAGGGCTCCGCCCCGCGCAGGTCGATGATGACAGCCGCACGGTTCGACTGACGAATGTATTTCTACTGACTTCCCACTACTGTCTACTGACTACTGTCTACTGACTACTTGCGTTATGCGTCTCGCCTACTTCAGCCCGCTCGGCCCGCAGCGCTCGGGGATCGCGGATTACAGTGAGGAGCTGCTGCCGCACCTCGCGGCGGCGGGCGCCGAGGTGACGCTCTTCGTCGAGGGCTTCCGGCTGTCGGACGGGGGGCTCGTCCAGCGCTTCGCGGTGCGCGACTACCGGCGCGACCCCGGCGCGCTCGCGTCTTTGGGTGAGTTCGACGCGGCCGTCTACCACATGGGCAACGACCACCGGTATCACGCGGGCGTCTTCGACGCCATGCGCGCGCACCCGGGCGTTGTCGTCTTCCACGACTTCGCGCTGCAAGACTTCTTCCTCGGGCTCGCGCGGCAGCGCGGCGACATGCGTCTCTACCTCGACGAGGTGGCCGCCTGCCACGGCGACGAGGCGCGGCGCGAGGCAGAGGAGGCTCTCGCGCGCGGCGCGACGCCCGCCGCCTTCGCGCGCGCCCTCGACTTCCCCCTCAACTGCCGCCTCGCGCGCGGCGCCGAAGGCATCCTCGTCCACTCCGACTGGAGCCGCGCGCGCTTCGAACGGATCGCGCCCGGCGTCCCCATCCGCCGCGTCAACCACCACATCACGCCCTCGGCCGCCGACGCGCTCCCGCGCGCCCCGCGCGACGCGCGCGACCCCGTCCGAATCGCCTCGTTCGGCCTCATCACGCCGGACAAGGGCATCGAGCGTGCGCTGCGCGCGCTCGCACACTTGCGCGACCGTTACAACTTCCGCTACACGCTCGTCGGCGACCCCAATTCATACTTCGACGTGCGCGCGCTCGTGCGCGAGTGCGGCCTCGAAGACCGCGTGGAGGTAACCGGGCACGTCACGCTCGAAGAGTTTGAGAATCGCATCGGCGAGACCGACATCGCGCTCAACCTGCGCGAGCGCACCGTGGGCGAGACCTCGGGGAGCCTGTGCCGCATCATGGCCGCGGGCGTCTGCGCGGTCGTGACGGCCGTGGGCTGGTTCGGCGAACTGCCCGACGACTGCGTGGTCAAGGTCGCGCCCGGCGAGCACGCGGACGAGTTGCTGCGCGCGTACCTCGCGCGGCTCATCGAAGACGGGCAGTTGCGCGCGCGCCTCGGCGCGAACGCACGCCGCCACGTCGTCGTCGAGCACGACATCCGCAAGAGCGCCGAAGGCTATCTCGACTTCATCCGCGAGGTCGTCGCCGCGCGCCCCCGGCGGAGGTTGCTGGCGGGGCTCTCGGCGGAACTCTCCGTGCTCGGCGTCGAGCCCGACACGGACGACGCGCTCGTGCGCGGCGTGGCCGCGGAGTTCGCCGCGCTCGCGCCCGAGAGCCTCTTCGCCCCCGCGCGCCCCGAAGCGACGCGCTCGTGGACTCAGCCGGACACGCCGTTCCCGGAAGCGCTCACGCTCGCAGACCGCGCGGCGATCTCCGACAACGGCTCGCACGCGTCGAACGGCAACGGCCGCGGGCGCAAGCTCGAAGGCGTGGACTACAAGCGCGCGGCCGTCGAGTACCCGCGCCGCATCACGCCCGAGCGCCTGCACCACCTACGCACCAAGCCCTTCTACAACCTCGCCAACAAGCCCGAGCGCTACGCGGGCGACGGCATCGACGCCGACACCTTCCGCCACTTCTGCGACTTCGCCAACGTCGCGCTCGCGCTCGCGCTCCCGCCCGACCGGCGCATCCTCGACGTGGGCTGCGGCTCCGGTTGGCTCAGCGAATACTTCGCGCGCCTCGGCTACGACGTGACGGGGTTAGACATCAGCCCCGACCTCGTCGAGGTCGCGCGCGAGCGCGTCGAGCGCGTCCCTTACGGCGCCGATCACGAGACGCCCCTGCGCTGCCGCTTCCTCGTCCACGACGTTGAAGGGCAGCCGCTCGAAGAGCAGTTCGACGCCGTCGTCTGCTACGACTCGCTCCACCACTTCGAGGACGAGCGCGCCGTGCTGCGGCACCTCGCGGCGATGACGAAGTACGGCGGCTCGCTTTTCATCCTCGAAGGCGACCGCCCCGAAGAGGGGTCGGAGCCCGAGGAGGAGCTGCTCGAAGTCATGCGCGACTTCGGCACGCTTGAGTCGCCCTTCAGCCGCGACTACCTGCGCGCGCTCCTCGACGCGTGCGGCTTCGCCGTCGTCGGCGACTACGTGAGCGTCAACGGACTGTTCGAGCGCGACTCTGTGGAAGGCGGCCGTCTGCGCGTCGAGCCGCCGCCGGTCAACTATCTTCTCTGCAAGAAGGTCACGGCCGCGCCGGGGCTCGCGGCCGCCTCCGTCCCCGACACGCGCAAGCCTTCGGCGCCCGCCGCGCGCATGAGTTTTCCCGAGGGCTGGCCGCGCGAGGTCGCGCCGGGCTCGAAGACGGCGGCGCGGCTCGTGGTCGAGAACACGGGCGACACGCTCTGGCTCACGGGGACGGCCGAGCGCGCGGGCTCGTGCATGCTGGGCGTGCGCCTCTACGACGAGGCGGGCGCGCTCGTCTCCGAGCGCCACGGCACGCCGCCGCTGCCGCGCGCGCTCGCGCCCGGCGAGTCGGCCGAGGTCCGGCTGGAGCTGAAGGCCCCGCACGCGCCCGGCCTCTACACGCTCAAGCTCGACATCGTTGCCCAACATGTCTGCTGGTTCGAGGAGCGCGGCTCGACTCCGCTCGCCGTGCAGTTCAAGGTTTCTTAATGACGAAGATGATGACGCGGGATGAGATTCAGAAGCGCGTGGAGCGGCTGGGGCCCTGGTTCCACTGCATCGACCTGGGCGACGGCCTGACCACCAAGACGCGGAGCGCCGTCGGCGAGCCGGTCGAGCACCCGCGGCCGACGTGGGAGAAGGTCAGGGCGTGTCTGCCCGAAGAGTTAGCGGGTAAGAGCGTTCTCGATGTCGGCTGTAACGCGGGCTTCTACGCCGTCGAGTTGAAGCGGCGCGGCGCGGGCCGCGTGCTCGGCGTGGACTCGCAGCGCAACCTCGTCCGGCAGGCGATGTTTGTGCGCGACGTGCTCGGGCTCGACATCGAGTACCGGCGCATGTCCGTCTACGACCTCGACCCGCGCGCGCTGGGGCAGTTCGACGTGACGCTCGCGCTCGGGCTCGTCTACCACTGCAAGCACCTCGTGCTCGCGCTCGAACGCCTCTTCGCCGTCACGCGCGAACTGCTCGTGCTGGAGACGGCCATCTACCCGCCCGAGCACTCGCCCGGCTCGTTCACGTACGAGGTCGGGGGACTGCGCCCCGTCCTCCACCCGCTCGCCTACGTCGAGAACCCGGGCGAGGCGAAGGAGGCCATCTACAACTGGTTCCTGCCGGGCGTCGAGGCGCTGCGCGCGCTCCTGCGCAACGTCGGCTTCGACGAGGTCGAGGTCTTCCCCGCGACGCAGGACGACCGCGCCGTCTTCGCCTGCCGCAAGCACAGGGCCTACCCGGACAGCCGCTCGATCAGCTACCTCGCCGCCTCCCTCAACGTCGAGGAAGGCCCCTCGCGCTGCGGCGCCGAGGAGGTGCTGACCTTCCGCGTCCGCGCCGAGAACACGGGGCTCGCCCGCTGGCTGCGCGGCGACGACACGGGGACGCAGGAGGGCTCCGTCCACCTCGTCGCGCACGTCTTCGCCGCGGACGGCGAGGAGCCCCTGTCCTGGTATCACGCGGGCGCGTACCTGCCCGGCGACATCGAGCCCGGCGAGTCCGTCACGATGGAAATCGCAATGCGCGCGCCCGCCGAGCCCGGCCGCTACCGGCTCGAATTCGACATGGTCTCCGAGCACCTCGCGTGGTTCGAGGACTTGGGCTCCGAAGTCGTCAGGCACGAGTTGACGGTCGAGTAGCCGGGGAATTTAACCACGGAGACACGGAGACACAGCTTAAGAACACAGCTTTGAGTTTTTAGCTGTGTCTCCGTGTCTCTGTGTTAAAGAATTTACCGCCCGACCTCAAGATTGCTGTCAACTTTTCGCCCGCCGCGAGCGTCAAAAGCACTGTAAGTTGAAAGCTCTCGAAGGGCACTAAATCTTCACGTTTGTTGAAGTTGACAAAGGTCTCGGGGGGTGTCTAAACTTCTTTTGGTCGTGACGGGAGCAGCCCCGCTCCCGCCGAGAGTTAGGCGACACCGCGCCCCGCCAGGCTCGTGTCACGCAAACTCACCGCAGCTTTCCCGGAATCTTGGAGCAAGCAGATGCGTAAGTTTATCGCCGCAGTCTTCGCCGTGGCCTTCACGGCCTCCGCCGCGCTCGCCCAGAGCGGGCAAGCGCCGACGTTGCGTATTGTCTCGGAGGACGGCAACCGCCTCCCCTCCGAGCTGATGTACGGCAACACGAAGGTCAAGCCTCTTCGGCTGCGCCCCGGCACCAACGTGCCCATCACCATCGACGACTCGGACTTCTTCGTCCAGCAGCACTACGTCGATTTCCTCTCGCGCTTCCCCGACCAGTCGGGCTTCTCGTTCTGGCAGGGCGAGATCAACGACTGCTCGCCGAAGCCGGGCTGCACCGAGGTCAAGCGCATCAACGTCTCGGCGGCCTTCTTCCTCTCCATCGAGTTCGAGAACACCGGATTCCTCGTCTACAAGGCGTACAAGGCCGCCTTCGGGAATCTGGCGGGCAAGCCGGTGCCGGTGCGCCGCGAGACCTTCATGCCCGAGGCGCGCTCGATCTCGAACGGCCTCGTCGTTGGCGGTGAGGACTGGGAGAACAAGCTCAACAACAGCAAGAACGCCTACCTGCAAGCCTTCGTCCAGCGCGGCGACTTTCAGGCCGCCAACCCGTCCGCGACCGCGGCGCCATTTGTGGACGGGCTCTTCTCGAAAGGGGGCGTGACCCCGACCGCGGGCGAGCGCAACGCGGCCATCGCGGCTTTCGGCTCGGGCAACACGGCCGGGCGCGCCGCGGCGCTGAGGAGCGTGGTCGAGAGCAATTCGCTCCACCAGGCCGAGTTCAACCGCGCCTTCGTGCTGATGCAGTACTTCGGCTACCTCCACCGCAACCCGGACGAGGGCCAGGACTCGGACTTCGGGGGCTACAACTTCTGGCTCTCGAAGCTCAACGAGTTCAACGGCAACTTCATCAACGCCGAGATGGTCAAGGCGTTCATCTCCTCGACCGAGTACCGCACGCGCTTCTAACGCGGCGGCACACAGAAAGAGAAATTTAAAGGGGCGCTCATCATCGAGCGCCCCTTTAAATTTACAGCCCCGCTTGGCTTTCGACATCTTCCTCACCCGCCCTCGCGCACGGCGACGACGGTCGAGCGCTCCTCCCAGCGGCCGGCGTAGTCGTAGAAGTAACTCCCCTTCGTGACGCGCTCGACGCGGAAGCCGAGCATCTGCAAGACCTCGCGGTAGACGCCCACCGAATAAGTCCACCACGTGTAATCATAATCGGTGTTCGACGCCAGCGGCTCGAAGCGCGCGACGCGCTCCTCGGTCTCCAGCAGCGGCGTGACGACGACCAGCGTCTCCTTCGTCAAACGCGCTATCGAGGCCAGCGCCGACACCTGGTCGCTCAGGTGTTCGAGCACCGAGCCGACGACGACGACATCGAACCGGCCCAAACCGGGCGGCAGCCCGTACACGCTCCCGTAAAAAACTTCCGCGCGCGATTCCAGAAGCCTGTGGCAGAGCCAGTAGGCGTCCTTCCAGCGCTCCATCTCCGCGCCGTAAATCTCGGCCCACCGCTCACGATCCTGATAGTAGAGCTTGTCCTTGAACGGCAGAAGCGTCTGCTGCCGCACGTCGCTCATGTCGTGCGAGACGACACGCGCGGCGCCGCGCCGCTCGGCCTCGAAGCTCAAGTACCCGGTCGCCGTCCCCACGTCGAGCACGCTCCGGCCCGACACGTCCACGCCGCCCACGTACTCCTCGAACTTCCCGCGCAAGTCCCACTGCCCGTGCACGACGCCGAACGTGGGCAACTCCATCGTGTGGTAGAAGAAACAACCCTCCGGGCTCTCGACGCGCCTCGGCTTCGCGAACTCGATTGCTTGACTCAAACACTCACCCCCTCACCTTGTTCTTCCGTCCCGCCCGAGCCGCGACGCGAGCCCGAGCAGCTTTGCTTCCGGCAGCAG
>JBEVJD010000559.1:0-3307 GCA_040510435.1 Pyrinomonadaceae bacterium
GGTTCGGGGCCGCTGTGGACGGCGTAGTGCTTGACGCTTGAGACGACCTTCAGATACTTCGGATCGTCGCCCTGCAAACCCTTGACGTAGGCGACGCCGATGCGCGAGGTCAGGTAAGGGTCTTCGCCGAAGGTCTCCTGCCCGCGCCCCCAGCGCGGGTCGCGGAAGATGTTGATGTTCGGCGACCAGAAGGTGAGCCCCTTGTAGCGGCTGCGGTCGCCCTGCCGCGCGGACTCGTGGTGCTTGGCGCGCGCCTCGGTCGAGACCACGTCGCCGATTTCGCGGATCAGTTCCGTGTTCCACGTCGCGGCCAGCCCGATGGCCTGCGGGAATACGGTCGCTATCCCGGCGCGCGCCACCCCGTGCAGCGCCTCGTTCCACCAGTCATGCTCGGGGACGCCGAGCCGCTCGATGGCCGGCGCCTTGTTCATCATCTGCCCGATCTTCTCTTCCAGCGTCATCCGCGAGACGAGGTCGTCCACGCGCCTCTCCAGCGGCAGCCGCGGGTCGAGGTAGACGGGCGGCGTCTTCGTCTGCACGGGCGTCTGCGCGCCGGCCGGCGCGCCGAGCAGGAGACAGAGGTTGAAGACCAGCGCGCAGGAGAGCGCGCGGCGAAGGCGTTTCATGTTCCCTCCCTTTAATAACGGTTGCGCGTACTCAGGAGCGATTAACACGGAGACGCGGAGGCACAGAGACGCGGCTTGTTGAGCTAGAACCTCAAAGCCGTGTCTCTGTGCCTCTGTGTCTCCGTGTTGAAAGCCCACGCCATAGCCACTCAAATGAAAACCGCTTTAATAGAGCGCCACTCATTTCGCGACGACTTCGAGCTTGACGGTCTGGTGTTTGGCGGAACTCGTACCCACCATAATGTCGAACCAGCCCGGCTCGACCGTGCGCTGCATGTTCAGGTCGAGGAACGAGAGCTTGTCGGGCGTGACCGTGAAAGTGACGGCCTTGCTCTCGCCCGCCGCGAGCGAGACGCGCTTGAAGTCCTTCAACTCCATCACGGGGCGCGTGACCGAGCTGACGAGGTCGCGTATATAGAGCTGCACGACCTCCTCGCCAGCGCGGCGGCCCGTGTTCCTGACCGTGACCGTGACCGTGGCCGAGCCGCCCGCGCCGATCTTCTCCGGCGCGACTTTGAGCCCCGCGTACTCGAAGGTCGTGTAGCTGAGGCCGTGGCCGAAGGCGAACAGCGGGTCTTTGCCCGTGTATAGATAGCCGCGCTTCGCCGTCGGCTTGTAGTTGTAATAGATGGGCAGTTGCCCGACCGACCGCGGGAAGCTGACGGGCAGTTTGCCCGAAGGGTTGTAGTCGCCGAAGAGCACGTCGGCCACGCCCGTCCCCGTCTCGTCGCCGAGGTAGAAGCCTTCGAGGATGGCGGGCACCTTCTCTGCCACATAATTGATTGAAAGCGGCCCGGAGTTGATGAGGACGGCGACGGTCGGCTTGCCCGTCTCGACGATGGCGCGCACGAGGTCGTTCTGCCGGCCGACGAGGTCGAGCGTGTCGCGGTCGCCGAGGTGATTGTCGGCCCAAGCCTCCTTGTTCGTGTCCTCGTTGCCGCCGATGACGAGGACGACGGCGTCGGCGGCGCGGGCGACGTTCACCGCCTCGGCGATCAAACGCTCGTCCTCCGCCGGGTCGGACGGCGTCGAGGTGTCGGCCCACCAGTTGCCGCCCTCCTTCGTGATGTTGACGCCGCGCGCGTACGTGACCTTGACGTTGTTCCCTAACTTCTTCGTCAAGCCTTGCAGGACGCCGACGCCGGACGCAGGCGTCGGGTCGCTGTAGCCGCCGAGGTGCGCGCGGTCGGCGTTCGGGCCGATGACGGCCACGGTCTTCAGCTTCGAGCGGTCGAGCGGCAGCAGGCTCCCCTCGTTCTTCAGAAGCGTGATTGAGCGTCGCGCCGCCTCGGCCGCGAGTTGACGGTGCGCCTGCGAGTTGGTGACGCGCACGGCGCGCTCCACGTCAACGTAGGGGTTCTCGAAGAGGCCGAGCAGGAACTTCGCGCGGAGGTTGCGCGCCACCGCCCGGTCGAGCGTGGCCTCGGAGACTTTACCTTCGCGGACGAGCTGGATGAGCGTGACGTTGGCGTCGGGGTCGGGCAGCTCGATGTCCACGCCCGCCTCGATGGCGGCGCGGGCGGCCTCGGCCTTATCATTCGCCGTCTTGTGCAGGCTCACCAACTGCGGGATGCCGTAGTAGTCCGAGACGATGTGGCCGTCGAAGCCCCACTCCTGCCTGAGCACCTTGTCGAGCAGCCACTTGCTCGTGTGCGAGGGCACGCCGTCGATCTCGTTGTAGGAGGCCATCACGCTGTGGATGCCGGCCTCCTTGACCGCCGCCTCGAAGCTCGGGAGGAAGACCTCGC
The DNA here is from genome assembly GCA_040510435.1 of Pyrinomonadaceae bacterium. Taxonomy (GTDB): domain Bacteria; phylum Acidobacteriota; class Blastocatellia; order Pyrinomonadales; family Pyrinomonadaceae; genus QHXN01. The sequence continues at coordinate 2,375 of JBEVJD010000559.1, forward strand.
GGATGACGCGCTCCGAGTAGTTGGCGGGCGCGATGTTGGTGCCGCCCTCGGGCTGCCCGTGCGCGGCGAAGTGCTTGGCCGTCGCCATCACGTGCTCGCCGTCCACGCCCGGCCCCGGCCCCTGCAAAGCCTTCACGACGGCGACGCCCATGCGCGAGACGAGGTAAGGGTCTTCGCCGTAGGTCTCTTCCGTGCGGCCCCAGCGCGGGTCGCGCGCGAGGTCGAGGTTCGGCCCCAGCACCTGGTGACTGCCGCGCGCGCGCGTCTCAAGGGCGGCGGCGGTGAAGACGCGCGTGACGAGGTCTGTGTCCCAACTGCTGGCAAGCGCGACGGGCTGCGGGAAGTGGGTCGCGTTCTGCGCCATCAGGCCGTGCAGCGCCTCGTCGTGGAAGATGGCAGGGACGCCGAGGCGCGTGTTCTCGACGAGCCACTTCTGGACGGCGTTGGCGAAGCGCGCGGCCTCGCGCGGGTTCTTGCGCTCGCGCTGGCGCGCGAGCTGCCCGATGCCGTGCTTCATCGAGACGGCCGCGCGCGCGGGCGAGAAGTCGCCGCGGTCGGCCGCGAACCCGTTCGGCGGCGCCGTCTCCGGCCGCTCGGCCCAGAGGCAGACGAGCTGCGCCACTTTCTCCTCCAGCGTCATGCGCGAGAGCAGGTCGGCGACGCGCCGCTCGACGGGCAGCCGCGGGTTCTTGTACTCGGGCGGCGCGCCCTGCGACGCGGCCGCGGGCGCCAACAGGACGGCGGACGTGACGACGAGCGACGCGCAGAGCACGGCCGCGATGTAACCCCTGCGCGCGCGAAGCGGCGCTGAGCTTCTCATCAGAATCATTCTCCCTCCGGACGGTTTAAGAAGAGCCTGTTTTAAAGCTGCCGCGCACGTCCGCGACCGGGTGGAAACGCCCTCGGCGGCCGGCGGAATGCGGATTTTAGGTT
>JBEVJD010000560.1:0-7242 GCA_040510435.1 Pyrinomonadaceae bacterium
ACGAGCGGCCACACGAACGGGAGCCCCGCGGCCGCGCGGACGCCCGCGAGGGCGAGCCCGCCGAAGAAGACCGCGACGAAGAGCAGGTTCGACACGAGCACGAACGCCCACAGGCGCGGCGAGTAGACCCGCGTGATCTTCAACTGGCGCGTGGTGAACTCAAGCAGCTCAGCCAGAGTGCAGTCTTCGACCGAAGGAATCAGGCACGCGGGCACGAAGCGGACGGGGAGTCGTGCCTCCTGCAACGCGCGCGTCAGCGCGTAGTCGTCCGAGACCGTGCCGCGCCAGCGCTCGCTCATCCCCAGCCGCTCGAACGTCTCGGCACGGACGGCCGTCGAGCCGCCCCAGCAGAAGTTGCCCCGCACGTTCGCGCCGAGCGCCGAGGCGATGGACGCGTTCCACACCGAGCGCAGTTGCGAAGCGAGGCCGCCGCGCGCGGGCAGGAACCAGCGGTAGCCGGTCGCGGCCCCCGCCGCCTCGTCCGCGAGCGGCGCAATCAGCGCGCGCAGCCAGTCGGCCCGCGCCCGCGCGTCGGTGTCGACGAAGACGAAGACCTCGCTCGACGCATCGGCCTCGGCCACGGCCGCGCGCAGGTTGTGAACCTTCTGGCCGCTGTCTGTCGCCGGCCCCGCGACGACGAAGCGCGTGCGCGCGACCGTCTCGCCCTCCAACTCCCGGCTCAACTGCCGCGCGATTTCGAGCGCCGGGTCTTCCGCGCGGTCGGAGACGAAGACCAGCTCGTAGGCCGGGTAGTGCTGGCGGAAGAGGGCGAGGAGGTTCAGGCGCAGCCCCTGATCCATCCCCCGGCACGGCACGAAGACCGAGGCGAAGGGCATGTAGAGCGCGCGCGGCGCCTCCGTCTCGCGCCTGAAGAAGTTGAGGTAGCGCACGCCGCCGCGCAGCGAGAGGAGACTTTGCAGTAAGACCAGCGCGGCGAGGGTGTAGAAGAAAAGCATCAGTAGGCAGTAGGCAGTAGGCGGTGAGCCCCGGAGGGGCGGCATGTTTATAGCCCCTGAGCCTTAACTATCCCCGAGCCCCGTCAGGGGCGACATGAACATGCCGCTCCTCCGGAGCTTGTCAAGATTATTAATGCCGGTGTCTATAAACATCCCGCCCCTCCGGGGCTCCTCAAACATGCCGCCCCTGCGGGGCTCTTCAACCGGCCTTCAACTGCCTACTGCCATCTGCCTACTGCCTACTCCTTCTTTCACCTCGCGCATGTCTGTGCGCGGCCGCCGTCGATGGAGTAGGTGGCGCCGGTGATCCAGGAGGCGCGGTCGGAGGCGAGGAACAGGATCAGCTCGGCGACCTCTTCGGCCGCGCCGACGCGACCCAGCGGGTGCGTCGTCTTCGAGTGTTGGAGGAAGTCGGCGTACTTCTCCTCAGACATGCCGCCGCGCCGGTGAACCTGTGTGACGACGACGCCGGGGTTGACGGCGTTGACGCGGACGCCCTTCGGCGCAAGCTCCAGCGCCGCGCAGCGCGTGAGTTGGTCTACGCCCGCCTTCGAGACGCAGTAGGCCAGCACGCCGGGGAAGGCGCGCAGCCCCGTCACGCTCGACACGTTGACGACGTTGCCGGGCCTTCGTTCGAGGTGCGGCGCGGCGAGTTGCATGAGGTGGAAGACCGAGCGCAGGTTGACGTTCATCATCGCGTCCCAGTCGGAGAGCGGCGTCGTCTCGACCGTGCCGTTCGCGATGATGCCGGCCGCGTTGACGAGCACGTCCACGCCGCCCAGCCCTTCGACCGCGGTCTCGACTGCGCGGCGTGCGTGCGCCTCGACCGTCACGTCGGCCTGGACTTCGACCGCCTCGCCCCCGCCCGCGCGAATCTCCCCCGCGACCGCGCCGAGGGTCTGCGCGTCGCGCCCGACGAGCGCGACGCGCGCGCCCTCCGCCGCGAACCGGAGCGCCGTCGCGCGCCCGATGCCCGAAGTCGCGCCCGTGACGAGCGCCGCCCGCCCTTCCAACTCGCCTGCCATCGTCAACCCCCTTGCGTGCGTGTGTGTGACTGTGAACGCCGTGCGGCTCACCTCTGCGCCACGGCGGCGGGGAGGACGGCCGTGACGACCGACTCGGCGGCCTTGATGAAGGGGTGCGGGTAGACGCCGATGAAGATGACGGCGACGGCGCAGACGACGAGCGCCGCGCGCAGCGGCGTCGAGAGCGAGAGCGGGCGCGCGTCCGCCTCGCGGTCGCCGATGTACATCGCGCGGATGAAGCGCACGTAGTAGTAGAAGCTGACGACCGTGTTCAGGGCGGCCCACCCCGCGAGCCAGTAGCACCAATTCTTCTCGTCCACCCTCCCGCGCTCGATGACGGCGCTGAAGAGCAGCCACTTGCCGATGAAGCCGCCCGTCACGGGCAGGCCCCCGAGGCTCAGCATGAAGATCGCCATCATCAGCGCGAGCCCCGGCGCCTTCTGCCCGAGCCCCGTCAGGTCGTCCACCTCGTCGCCCATCACGCCCTGCCGCCGCAGCGCGATGAGCACGCCGAACGCGCCGACGTTCATGAAGGTGTAGACGAAGAGGTAGACGACGAGCCCCGCGTAGCCGTACTCGTTCGCCGCGATGACGCCGAGCAGGAGGTAACCGGCGTTCGAGATGGAGGAGTAAGCGAGCAGCCGCTTCGCGTTCGTCTGCGTCACCGCGGCCCAGTTGCCGACCAGGATGGTGACGGCCGCGACGATGCCCAGCAGCGGCGCCCACTCCACGCGCATCCCGCCGAGGGCTTCGAGGAAGATGCGCGCCAGCAGCGCGAAGCTCGCGGCCTTCGACCCCGTGGAGAGGAAGGCCGTGACGGAGGTCGGCGCGCCCTGGTAGGCGTCCGGCGCCCACATGTGGAACGGCACGGCCGCGATCTTGAAGAAGAGCCCGGCGCCGAGCGCGATCATCGCGAGGATGACCATCGGCCTCAAAGTGGGGCCGGTCAGTTCCTGCGCGGTCGAGACGGCGCGCGCCACCGCCGGGGCGATGTCGCCCAGATTCGTCGAGCCCGCCACCCCGAACAACAGCGACATGCCGTAGAGCAGGATGCCCGACGAGAAGGCGCCGAGCAGGAAGTATTTCATCCCCGCCTCGTTCGACTGCCGCTCGCGTTTCGTGTAGCCGACCAGCACGTAGAAGGTGAGCGCCATCAGTTCCAGACTGATGTAGAGCACGATGAGGTCGTAGCCGCTCGAAAGGAACATCATCCCCGTCGTGGCGAACAGGACGAGCGAGTAATACTCGCCGCGCTGCTCGCCCTCCACGTCGAGGTAGCGCAGGGAGATGGCGACCGTCAGCGCCGCCGCCAGCAGGAAGATGAGCTTGAAGACGACCGCGAAGCCGTCCACCTTCACCGTGCCGTAGAACCCCATGAACGACGAGCCCGCGTCCGCCCCCCAGACGAGCCCCCACCCGAGCGCGAAGACGGAGGCCCCCGCCAGCGCCACCGCGCCGAGCGCGAAGTAGCCCACCCACCGGCTCAGACGGTAGGGCAGCATCACCTCCATCACCAGCGCCACGCAGGCGCACAGCGAAAGAATAATTTCGGGCGCGATCAACTTCAGATCGGCCACGTCGAACAGCGCGGTCGTGGAGGCTTGGAGAAACATGGCTTCAGATGTCAGATGCTAGATGTCAGATGTTAGTAGGAGCAGATGGCTAGACCTCGTTCTTGAATCGACATCTAGCATCTGACATCCAACATCTACCGTTTTTCCGCCGTCTGCGGCGCGCGCACGGGCGCGGGCGCGATGGGGTAGTCGGGGCGGACGTGCTTGACGAGCGCCGCGACGGGCTTCTGGATGAAGTCGATGAAGGGCTTGGGGTAGACGCCGATCCAGAGCGACATGATGAGGAGCGGCGTCATGTAGGCCCACTCGCGCCCCTTCAGGTCACGCAGCCCTTCGTTCTTCGGGTTGTCGATGTTGCCGAAGAACATCCGCTGGTAGAGCCAGAGCATATAGCCCGCGTTGAGGATGATGCCCAGCGCGGCCCAGGCCGCCCACCAGGGGTTCGCCTCGAACGCGCCCCGCATGGCTAGGAACTCCGAGATGAAGACGCAGAGCAGCGGCAACCCGATGGCCGTCATCGCCATCGCGAGGAAGACCGCGGCGTAGCCGGGCATCACGTGCGAGAGCCCGCCGAACTCGTTGACGGCGCGCGTGTGCCGCCGCTCGTAGATGATGCCGACAAGCAGGAAGAGCGCGCCCGAGTAGATGCCGTGGTTGATCATGTGGAGCACGGCGCCGTTGACCCCGTTCGGGTTCGCCGCGAAGAGCCCCAGCATCACCACGCCCATCGAGGAGACCGACGAGTAGGCCACGAGCTTCTTCACGTCGCCGTCGCGCTTGACGACGAAGTACATCGCGGCGAGCGCGCCGTAGATGATGCTGATGATGGCGAGGACGACCATCACGTTGCGCACGCCGAAGCCGCCGAAGTACGACTGGTCGATGGAAGCCTTCGGGAAGAACGGCAGGTTGAAGCGGTAGAAGCCGTAGGTGCCGAGCTTGAGCAAAACACCCGCGAGGATAACGGAGCCGGCGGTCGGCGCCTCGACGTGCGCGTCCGGGAGCCACGTGTGGAACGGCCACATCGGCACCTTGATGGCGAAGCCGATGGCGAAGGCGAAGAAGAGAATCACCTGCATCGTCCCCATCGGGATGGCGCTCCCCAACGCCTGCATGAACATGATGTTGAAGGTGCCGGTGCCCGTGCTCTGCGCCGCGGCGAGGCTGGAGTTCAACATTGAGAGCGCGGCGTCGTTGCCCGCCACGAGCGCCTTCGTCGCGGGCGCAATCGCGCCGACGAGCGCGGCGTCCTGCGTCAGGAAGTACATCTTGATGAGCCCGAGCAGGAGCCCCACCGAGCCGACCAGCGTGTAGAGGAAGAACTTGATGGCTGCGTAGAGCCGGCGCTCGCCGCCCCAGATGCCGATGAGGAAGTACATCGGCACGAGCGAGACCTCGAAGAAGAGGAAGAAGAGGAAGAGGTCGCCCGCGCAGAAGACGCCGAGCACCGAGGTCTGCAACACCAGCAGCAGGACGTAGTACTCCTTCTCGCGCTTCTGGATGTACTCCCACGACGAGAGCGACGCGATCCAGCCCAGCAGCGTCGTCAGCAGGATCAGCAGCACGGCCACGCCGTCGGCCGCCATCTGGTAGCGCGCGCCGATGATCGGTATCCACTGGCAGTCTTCGAGGAACTGGTAGCCACCCGCCCCGCGGTCGTAACCGAGGAGCGCGAGCGAGACCAGGAAGTCGAGCGCGAACCACGCGGTCGCGAACCGCTTGACGGCGCCCTCCTGCCCCCTCTTGAAGAGGAACAGCACGACAATCGCGCCGACCGCCGGCAGCCACGTGATGAGCGAAAGCAAGTAGGGGATGTTCACTTACTCCTCCCGGAGTAGTGATGAGTGATGAGTGATAAGTGATAAGAAAGAACACGGCCCTTCCTTTTCTCTTATCACTTATCACTCATCACTTATCACCTGTTTCAGTTTCCGCCCCAGAGGGACGAGACGATGTCGCCGCCGAAGTAGAGGCCGACGGCCGCGACGAGGCCGAGCAGCATGGCGAGCGCGTAGTTGGCCGTCACGCCCGTCTGCGCCGCGCGCAGGAGCGGCGACATCAGCAGCTTGATGAAGCCCGCGACGCCGTTGACCGCGCCGTCAACCACCAGACGGTCGAAGCTGCCCGTGAACCGGCTGAGCTGGCGCGTGAGCCACGCCACGCCGTTGACCGCGCCGTCGATCACGCGCGAGTCGGTGGCGTAGACGCCGCGCGCCGCGTCCATCGTCCGCCGCGTGAAGAGCATGCCGTAGAGCTCGTCCACCCAGTACTTGTTGAAGCTCGCGCGGTAGAGCGGCCCGAGCCTCTGCGCCCACACCCCGGGCAGGTGCAGCTTCCACACGTAGAAGAGGAAGCCGAGCCAGATGCCGAAGCCCGCGACGAGGAGCGAGACGATGATGAAGAACCACTCGGCCGCCGTGTGGCTGTCGCCGAGCATGTGCTGGACGGAGTGCGCGAGGTTGAAGCGCGACTCGCCGCCGTAAGGCAGCTTCGCGCCCTGCTGCGCGCCGCCGCCGGCCACGTGCTCCGAGTCGGTGCGCGTCGGGAGCGGCGCGCCGTGCCCCTCCTGACTCGTAGTCAGACTGGCGTGCTCTTCGGCGGCGTGCCCCTTGCCGAACTGTCCGGTCGCGGGGTTCCAGATGATTGGGTCGAGCCAGTTGACGATGTTGAGCTTGCCGCCGACGTGCGCGCCGCCCGTGAACGCGGGGCTGATGCCGACGAGGCCGCCGACGGTCGCCAGCACCGCCAGCACCGCGAGCGGCACCCACATCGAGGGCGGCGACTCGTGCGGGATGACGGAGCCGTGCGCGTGGCCGTGCGCGCCGTGGTGGTCTGGGTCGTGCACGTCATGCACGTCGTGGCCGCCCGCGCCGACGTGCTCAGTCTCGCCCCTCTCCGCGGCCTCGAAGACGTGCGCCGCGCCGACGCGCTCTTCGGGGCCGTGGTGCGGGCGGTCGGCGACCGTCGGGTCTACGGCGCGGTGCGCCTCCTCGCCGTCGGCGTAAGCCTGCGCGTGCGCCTCGTCGGCCTGCCCGCCCGCGGGCACTTCGAGGAAGCGCTCCTTGCCCCAGAAGGTCAGAGCCATCAGGCGCGTCATGTAGAAGGCCGTGCAGGTGGCGGCGACCGTTCCGATGAGCCAGAGCAGCCAGCCCGAAGGGACGTACTCGGTCGAGGCCGCGTTCCACAGAATCTCGTCCTTCGACCAGAAGCCCGAGAACGGGATGATGCCGCAGATGGCGAGCCAGCCCGCGAAGAACGTCCAGTAGGTCTTCGGCATGTACTTCCGAAGGTTCCCCATCCGCCGCATGTCCTGCTCGTGGTGCATCGCGTGGATGACCGAGCCCGCGCCCAAAAACATCAGCGCCTTGAAGAAGGCGTGCGTCATCACGTGGAAGATGCCGATGACGAACGCGCCCACGCCGCAGGCGAGGAACATGAAGCCGAGCTGCGAGACCGTCGAGTAGGCCAGCACCTTCTTGATGTCGTTCTGCGTGATGCCGATGGTGGCGGCGAAGATGGCGGTCAGCGCGCCGACAACCGCCACCACCGTCATCATCGCCTGCGAGTGCTGGAAGATGACGTTGCAGCGCGTCAGCATGTAGAGCCCGGCCGTCACCATCGTCGCCGCGTGGATGAGGGCGGAGACGGGCGTCGGGCCCGCCATCGCGTCCGGCAGCCACACGTACA
>JBEVJD010000561.1:0-24498 GCA_040510435.1 Pyrinomonadaceae bacterium
GCCACGATCTGCCGCTGATTGGTGTCGACGTTAGTCGCCGTGACGGACGCGCCACTCACCGCTGCGCCGTTTGCGTCGAGGAGGTGACCGCTCAACGTGGCCGAGGTGACAGACTGTTGCGCCGTCGCTCGACGCGCGTGCGCGAGCATGAGCAACGACGTAACGATGACCACCGCCGCCAGAGTCGAAAGCGGCCTGCGTATCCTGTTGGACTTCATCGCGCCTCTCCGCCGCCAGCGTTATTGCGCCGGCCGCCACTCGGCGGGAAACTTTCCATCCGTGACGTGCAGCCTGTCGTTCGTCCTTCTCATGATTCGGATGTATTCCAGCGGGTGGAGAGGAAGATGGTGTTTCGTGACGACCTCGTCCCACTGCGACCATGTGAGCTTGTGCAGTTTCACCTTCTCGCCACACTGGTTGATGCTCTCGGCCGTCCGGCGTAGGAACTCCATCGTGTTGAGGTAGGGGTCGTCGTAGAGGAGCGTCTTGTCACGCACGCGCTTATCCCACGTCTTGAAGACCTTGTGCGTTCTTACGTACTCCGCCTCGCTCAACTCTAAGCGGATCATCACGTCCGAATCACTGTGGCTCTCGCTCAGGAACTGTTTATGCAATTCGGCCGGGATCGTCCCGACGACCGGTATCATTCTGCCCGTGCTGTCCGTCCTCAGGTGAAGACCGAGGGTCTCGACCTCGGTCTTGCGGCCGTCCAGCTTCGTCCACATCGCGAAGGCGGGTCCGCCCATAGTCGGCCGCGTCGGCCGCCCGTCCTTGGGGTGGATATTCGTCGAGCTGTCGTCACTGTAGCCGTTGAACGGCGCGCTGCGCGCGGCGAAGGTAAGAAAATACCGATGCGTCTTCGCCCTGACCCAGCGCGTCTGCCCCGCGTGTGTCTGTGGGTTGGCCGTCGTGAAGCTGTCGTCATCATATTCGGTGATCGCCAATGTGGTCGTGCCTTTGCCGAAGACTTCGTTGCCGCGCTCCGCGATGATGTCGAGGCTTGTAGGCGCGGCCAGCTTGTCCAACTTGTACTTCACCGCCGCCAACACCTCGAAGTCCTCGTTCGGGATGTTGGTGGAATGAGACAGCATGGTGACAAACCCGTCGGGCGTAAAACGGAATAAGATCGGGTTCTCCTTTGCCGCCTCCGACTTCCACGTGCCGACGATGTTGAAGGGGCAAGGCTTTGGGGCGGCCGTTTGGCCGTAGGCGACCTCGCCTGTCACGAGGCAGAAGAGTACGAGCGAGCAGATAAACGCGGTTCGTTTCATTCTTCCAGACCCTCCCTTCCCATTTATCTATGCTTTAAGGATTCGAGATACGGCGGGCGGCCGCCATCGGGGAAAACTTTCAAGGCCGGCGACCAGAGGCGCGCCCCTAGCCACGTAGGGCGAGGGTTGAGGGATGGGGACCGCCGCGCGGCGGCCCCCATCCCCGTTAGTCGCGTGGCGTCGGGGCAGTCGTCATTCAAGAGTGGCGACTGCGTCCTTGGCCCACTTCTCGCCTCTGGCCCACGCGGCCTCGCGCTCGAATTTTTCCACAAGCTTCGCCGCGTCCCTGCGCGCGCGGGCGGCCTGCACCGGAACCGGATCCATCCACGAGACCGTCTCCAGAATCTGGCGCACCGAGGCCATCGCCGGAGTCTTGCAGTTACGGGAGAGGTTGTCGTTAAAGAGGAAGAGCATCCCGGTGTGCTGGTCTACGTTGTTGTCGAGGCCGGGGTGATCCCAGCGGAAGAGCCTGAAACGAATGGTCTCTATCTCGTCGGGGTTGCCGGTCAGGAAGTGCCAGCCCGGCAGGTTGGCACGGTGCATCTCAGCAAAATGCTTCATCGCCGCGGGACTGTCCTGCTCGGGCTTGAGCGTGATCGAGTACATGAACGTGTCGCGGCCGATGCGCCCCTTGAGCCCGGCGTAAACCCTTTTGAGGTTTGAAGTGACCGCCGGGCAGATGCCGTCGCACCTGGCGTACATCATGTTGACCAACGTGATCTTGCCTTTGAGCAGATCGTCGTAGAATTTGAACTGCTTGCCGTCGTAGTTTGTGAGCAGGGCGTTCGTCAGATACGAACGCTTCTGCGCGGTGGCCGAGGTTTCGGTTGCCGGCTTGGTGAGAAATCTTCTTCTGTCCATCAGCTTTGCGCTCCCTTCATGTCAATGGGACTGGGTACGAGGTTGAAAGACGCGGACTGTATGTCAGTCGTCATCCTCATCGTCATCTCCCACGATGTCCCACCGCACCATCATCACCGTGTCCTCGTGGTTCATATTGTGGCAGTGGATCAGGTACTTGCCGCTGAAGTCTCGGAACCGCATGAAGAGCTCTACCTGATCACGGCCGCTGAGCCTGATCACGTCCTTACGGCCAGTCTCCAGCGGCGGCGGCGCCTGTTCGCCCGGCCCGCCCAGCGAGACTGGGAGCCCACGCGTCAGGACGCGAAACTCCTCGAAGTGAATGTGGACGGGATGTACCCATCCGGCGGCGGGCAGCGCGCTCCGCAGAATCCACTTCTCGGCCGTGTTCTTCGTTATCTGCGCGTCGGAGCGGGTGGCGTCGAAGATTTGACCGTTGATCTGGAACACGCCGTTAACGAGGTCGAAGTTCCAGATTCGGGTCGTCACCACCTCGTTGAGATCAACCGTCGGGTACTGGCACAACGTCGAGGGGACTTGGCTGTTGTCGGCCTCGTTGCCGACCACCCTGAACTCCATGACGATGTTGTTCAGGTTCGGCGGGTTGGGGGTGGGCGGCGTGCCGCCGACGGTCATCGTCGCGTTGTTGCGGAGATAGATGTGGTCGCCGATCTGCGCGTCGGAGAAGTCGAGCACGAAGTCGTATCGCTCAGCCGCGCCCAGGATGAGCGTGTCAGAGTCAATCGGTTGTTCGAGGAGGTTGCCGTCGGTCGCAATCACCTTGAACATCCGCGCCGGGTCGAGCGTCAGCGTCCAGATGCGCGCCGGGCCGGTGTTCAGGATGCGGAAGCGATACTTGCGCCGGTTGACGTTGAGATACGGCTGGATCGCGCCGTTGACGCAGAACTTGTCACCGCCGGCAGGAGCCGTTCCGCCGTTGGGGCCGCCGAACAGCTTGCCGTCGGGGCAGAAGGTCTTGGAAGAGAGAATGAGCGGGATGTCGTGGACGCCGTAGCCGCTCGGCAAGCGCAGGGCGGACGGGCTTGTGTCGTTCTCGTTGCCCGTGTCCCGGTCGTCGAACATCAGGTACATGCCGGCGAGGCCGCGGTAGGTGTTCTGCGAGGTGAACTCGGCGCGGTGGTCGTGATACCACAGAGTGTTCATAGCCTCTTTCGGGTCGCCGCCTGGGCCGAAGCCCGAGGCGAAGCCCGCGCGGACGTTCGGGTAGTGGTTGTCCTTGAAGGAGCCGGGGTTGTAGAAGTCGCCGGCGAAGCCGTCCGACTCGGAGCCGGTGTGGCCGTTGTGCAGGTGGATAGTTATCTGCTCGATGCCCCACCCGCCGCTGCCGAAGTGGTTGAGCGGCAGTTCATTGTGGAAGCGAACGAGGACGGGGACATTAGCCTGTGTGATGAACGTAGGGCCGGGGACGATTCCGTCGTAGCCCCAGATTGGGGTCGGCGGCAGTTCCGGGTGGAACTGATGCAGCCCCGGCTTGGTGCGCACCTCGTAGAGCACCTGAGGTAGAAACTGACTCCACTTCTGGTGTTTGGCGCGCGCCGCCTCTCCCCCCGCGGTGTTGGCGTGCTTGGTCGGCGCGGGGTTCAGTGACGACACTGAAGTCTTAATCGGCGGAATCGGGAGCGCTTGAACGAACGCGCTCGTCGGAGGGCTCACTCCGGGGTTTATGAGACAGTCGTCGGTCTGGGCGTGAGCGGTGGGTTCGAGCCAGTGTGTAGGAAAAGATTTGGTGGAAGTAAGGACGGCGGCGCCACCAACCACGGCGCCTAGTTTCAGCGCCTTTCTTCTGCTCATCCCGGACTCATTTTTCTTCTTACCCTTTTTTCCTTTCGCCTGTTTGTCGGGCACGGCATCTCCTTTGATCCTCTGGGGAGGCTGTCTGAAAGTGGCTAAAAGGTTGTTAGAGAGTCCGCGAGAAGTGGCGCGTGCGTTGGCAGACGCAGGGGCCGCGTCACGCCACTTCCCCCAAACGGTCTAACAGCCGGAGGCATGGACTACGCAAACACAGTCCGACTTACATCGGCGATACATGCGCGCCGTTGAGACAAGTGTTAGGCCCTCGCCGGTTATGTCTTAGCCCTACCTGGGATCGATTACGCGGACCTTGATCTTTCGATCAAGTCGCGGGATTGCTGGTCGCGAGGAATGTTGCGAGGAATACTGACTGAACCGCCTGATTGAAAGACGAGAACTCTTCAGGATGTTGGAAGTGTTGAGATCGTCGGCGTGAGGTGTCTCACGTCAGGTAACACGGGGCAACTGGGGCAAAGTACTGCGTCTATGGGTAAAGCTCTTTCGGTGAGGCGGATTGAATAGCATATTAATTATTAGTCGTCAATAAAATTATCTTTCTGAGAGTCACCCAACACCGAACGCAGGTCTTTTACGTAAGCCTACGGCCCACAGCGCGGCATGAGGCCAATGAAGCCGTAAACTACTTCAACGAGCAGCACGAAGCGCTCGCACGACAACTTCGCCTAATTGAAGTCGAGCCGGTATAACAAGCGTCTGTAGCCACGCCACAACTTCTCAAGCCATATCCGAAGGTAGTCGAGTCCGTGGCACAAGCCGCCTAGCCCCGACGCTGGATTTTCATAGTGGTGCCGAAGAGTTCGGCGCGGGCCTCGGCCCCCGACTGGCGTGTAGGCCCGGACGCGAGAATCATCAACGTTATCCAAAAAACATATCTCATCCGGTAGAGCGCACCCACGTTGACGACGACTAACCCGAGCCCCACCGCCCCGAGCAGGATGACGGCCAGCAGGAACAACACCCTCGCGTCGCGGCGCCAACGCCACACGCACGCCAGCGCCGGGAACCAGAGCAGATAGACGAGGCACATCTCGGCCCCGGCGATGAGGCGGCCGGAGCGGCCGACCATAGCCCCGTCTTCGAACCAGATGGCGGGGAACGGCGCGAAGAGCCCGATGAGGGTGGCCCGCGGCAGATAAGCGAGTACGTCTCCCGTCCCGCCGATACTGCGGTCGGCGTCTATGTTCGACCCGGCATCCGGGTACTGAATGATGCCCGCCTGCCGCGTGATGCTGATCTTGAAGACAGTACCGGACAGCCCTGCATGCAGTTGCCTGTTGTTATACTCCACCATCTGGGCACTCTGCGCGGCCGTCACGGGCCCCGGCAGCGTCAACAGGGCGGATAAGGTGTTATTAAACACGGGCAGCGCACATAGAAAGAGCAGCAGGCAGGCGAAGTTGGGGAGTCGCGCGCGCCACGCCCCCCCCTCCCTTAAGGTCGCCGCGCAGAGCGCCGCGAGCCCCAGCCCGATGATGCCCACGTAGAGCGGGAACCAGTTACTCCTCACCAACCATATCAGCAGGAGCGTCGCGCAGCCGCCGGCCCCGTAAGCCGCCGCGCGCGAAAGAGTGGCGGGCTCGCCGAGCAGTCGGACTATGAGCCACAGCAGCGTGAGCATCAGGACGATGAATAGAGGATCGTGCAGCGGCTGCGTCTGGTGCAGCAGGAGGCTGGGCAGTGTCCCCGCCACGACGGCGGCGTTGCGCCCCGCGCGCGCGCCGAAGCATTCCCGCCCGAGTTTGTAAGTAAGCAGCAGCATGAGCAGGTAGATCGCCACGCTGGTGGGCCAGAGGCTGAGGACATTGTCCCCGACAAGCGGGGCCAGCGTGGCGGATGAGAGCGCGTAGAGGTGCACGTGAAGACGTTCGGGGCGGGCCCACATCTCTGGTAGGTCTCGCCCGAGAGCCAGTATCTTTTCGAAGTACATGCCGGCGTCTCCGCCGCGCGTCCCGGCAGGCGTGAAGAGGCTCGGCAGTATTCCGTATCGCCCGGCCACGCAGGCTGAGACCGTGGCCAACAGGTGCAGCACGGCTCCGGCGGCTAGTAGCCACACCACGTCACGATGGTCGCGTTCGACCGCCTCCCCTTTTGAGTTCATCCCCATTATTCCCTCCGTGTCGGTCATCTGACTTCATCTCTGGGGCTCTTTAAGCTATTTCGTGAGGTTAACCGGCCGAGTTTTTATTGTTGTGGCGTCCGACCGCTTCGTAAACGGAGGCGGCGCAACCTCATAGTGCGCCGCCTCCGTTCTCACAACTTCACCCCGAGGTCATTTCCAATGACCTCGGTTGAGCAGCGCGGAGGCGGTCTCATCCGTACTCATCCGGCAGGCCACACCAGACCGCCGGCTCTCCGGGACCGCACCGTTAGAGTGATTTGAGGAACCTGAACAACTGTGCTTTCTGAAGCGGCGTCAACGCTTGATATGCGCTTCTGCTCGTTGACGCCTGCCCGGCGTGGCGCATGATGGCCTCATTCAAGGTGAACGATTGCGCGCCGCTGTTGCTGGGTGGGCTCGAAGACCCGCCGTCGTGCATCAGGCGGTCACGCGTCCTCAGACCCCAGAGCGGCGGCGTGCGTACCTTGTTGCGCGTCACCTCACCGTTTGTCTCGACGATGCCGTCGCCGGTGCCGATGTCGTGCAGCAGGAAGTCGCTGAAGGGGTGAATGACCTTGTCGCCGAGCGCGGTGGTCACGACGAAGGTGCCGCCGTTAAAGACGGTGCCGACGGGCGCGGTCGTGATCGAGCGGACGTGGCAGACCGAGCAGCTCACCTGGTCGAAGAGGGCCGAGCCGGGGTCGGTTGAGTCGTTCGGAACGAGCGTGAGGTCGCGCGGCGGGGCCTTCGTCGAGCGCATGAACCGCGTGAACGCCTCCACGTCCTCGCCGAAGCCCTGCGGGCCGCCCGTGTCTTCCGGGTCGGGGACGGTGTCGAAGAGCATGACGTTGCGGCCGAGCGAGGTTGATTCGTTCGGTTGGAGCGGGCTGGTGATGCCCATCTCCAGCAGGTAGGCGCCGGCCGAGAAGCTGAGGAGGCTGGCGACGGAGTTCTTCCAGCCGAAGCGGCCGAGGCGCGTCTCCCCCGGCGCTTCGGCCAGCGGGACGCTGATGGCCGTGCCCCGCATGGCGCTCGGCTGGGCGTCGCGGATGGCGAGCAGGGTCGAGTCGTCTATGGCCTCGACGAAGCCGTCACCGAGAATGGTGAGCGAGGAGCGGAAGGTGCGCACGATGTCGCCCTGATCCCTGGAGTATGCAGGTTGGTCGCCGAGGCTCGCGGAGATTTGCGTCTGTAGACTACCGTCCAGAGACGTGGCCCAGATGCGGTTGACGCCGCCGCGGTTGCTGGCGAACGCGATGGCCGAGTTATCAGGAGCCCACGCGGGGTTGATGTCGGCGGCCAGGTTATTGGTCAGGCGCGTCGCAGTTCCACCGAAAGAGGAGATTGTATAAATCTCCCAGTTGCCGTCCCGGTCTGTGCTGAAGGCGAGGGTCGTGTTATCAGGGGCATAGGTCGGGCGGTCGTCGTTCCCCGGCCCGGTGGTGACCTGCGTCTGGCTTCCCCCGGTTGCAGTCATCTTCCAGATCTTCCCGACCCCGGGGACAAGCGGGGCTCTTGTGAAGGCGATGCTGCTGCCGTTGGGCGACCACCCGGGCCGGGTGTCGTTGGCGGACGAGTTGGAGATATTCGTCTGGCTCGTGCCGTCTATGTTCATCAGGAAGATTTGCCAGCGTCCCGTGCGGCGGCTGGCGAAGGCGATCTTCGTTCCGTTAGGCGCCCACGCGGGGGAGGCGTCCTGCCCCGAGGTGGTGAGCTGTTGCAGCTCAGTCCCGTCGACGTTCATGGAGAAGATGTTGGAACTGCCGCCGACGGTACGCTGGAAGACGATCTGCGCGCCGTCGGGCGAGAAGGACGGGAAGAATCCGTCCACCGGCGTGTTGCCGACGGCCCCGTACTGCCCCCCGTCGAAACCCATGACGGAAACCAGTTGCTGGGCGCCCGAGAAGGTGATGCGCGAGCCGTCAGCCACTCGCTCCTGAATCGAGGCATCGATGGCGCGCGCCTGAATAAGCGAGCCGCCGGGTGCCGGGACGAAAGAATTGGCAGGGATCACCGGCCCAAACATCGCTATGCGCGCGGGGGAGATAACGATCCCGCCCCCGCCGCCCGAGAATGTGGTGGAGTTGCGGCCCGCGCGCAGCTCGAAGATTTGGCTGATGCCGCCTGTGACCGGATTCTGGTGGCACTCGGCGCAGGATTGCGCGTTGTAGACGGGGCCGAGGCCGTCCGCTATCTCCTCGCGCCCCTCGAAGATGATGCGGTCTGCGTCGAAGGTCATCTGGTCCGTGAAGCCATTAGTCTGGTTGTCGAAGCTTGCGGGCGCTTCCGAGCCCGACTGGCTGCTGGCGGTTCGCGTCAATACTTCCGAGGTGAGCAGTGCGGCTGTGAAGGACAGGATAACGAACACTTTGAAAACTCTCATGTCCCCTCCTTTCGGGGTTCCGCTCTGATTCAGGGCGGGGGTGAGATGGCCCTTCGGGGGTTGAGGGCGAGTGCGAGGAGTTGCCAGGGCACTTCAGAATCAGGTGATGACCTGCGGCCGCAAAATACGGGGGACTTTACGACCCAGGGATTCTCTCCGGGCAGGTCAGCGTTGATAGAACCCGGCCTGCTTCGTAACACTGATGGACCGCCGGAGCCGGTCCTTCCAAAAGAGATGAAGAGCCCGCGGAAGTTGCAGGCGCCAGTTCTGGTGTACGGGTTGACGTGAGGTTAACAGGGGCGAGAAGAGGCCCACGCGTGGGCCTATCTCTTGTTAACAAAAAGGAGAAAGGCGCTACGCCTCTCCGGTGCAACTTCTACGTGAAGCCGGCGAGGCACGCTCGGTGGTAACGCCTTCCGCCGGTCGGTTTTCAAGTTCGGTCGGGGGTTGGGGGAGCCCAATCTACTCGCCTTGAGTGGTGCAGTCAAGAAAAAAATTCTGTGTGTCTATCCACCGCGATTCTGTCAGTAGCTCCGACCTGCCATGTGGCAGAAGAGAGGGATGCTACTGACGTGGTAGCTTGTTTTCTCTACTACTAATTGTAGCCAGAATGTTTTTTCCAACACTACCTCCGCCGCTCCTGACCGGCGTTATTTCCATCCTGACGAAGCAAGGCGGCCGCGGCGGTCGCCGCGCCGTGCTCGACGAAGAAATGCGCGAGCGCGTCGCGCGCAGCCGCTGACTGCGGTGAGACGGCCCGCGCCATCGCATCCGCGTCGCCGCCGGACGCTTCCCAGAGCAGTTCGAGCGCCTGCGGCGGAAAGGCGGGGTTGCTTGCGACAGCGCGAGAAAACTCCGCGAACGCCCGCTCGCGCTCTCCCGTGTGGAGCCACACGCCGCCGAGCGCCCAACGCGGCTCGGCGTAGAAAGGCGCGAGCCGCACGCCCTCCTGAAAAGCCGCCCGCGCGCCCGGCAAGTCGCCGCCGACCTCACGTAGTAAACCGAGTTTGAGCCACAGCGCGTATGACTGCGGGCGGAGCGTGACGGCGCGGCGGAACTCCTCCCGCGCTTCGTCGTGCCTGTGGCTGGCGAAGAGCAACTCGGCGCGAAAATAACGTGCGGTAGGGTCATGAGGGCTGAGACGAACGGCCTGCTCGGCCAACCGTAGCGACTGCTCATCCGCGCGCCCCACAGAGTACCAGCGAGAAAGACCCTCGCGCGCCGTCGTCCACATCAGCACGGGGCAGCAGAGTAGACAGAGGACGACGACTGCGGCACGCGCGCCGCTCCATCGGAGAGGGGCTGCAAGGGATCGACGGGCGGGTCGGTCTTGAGTGTGAATTGCATGGACGCGTGCCGCGGCGATGACGATGAGGGCCGTGAAGACGAGCGCGTTGACCGTGATGTGCAAACCGAAGTCGACGAAGCTGTGCAGAGCGACGCCGCACAAACCGGTCAACGCGCCGCGGCACGCCGCCCGGCGGAAAGGGTCTTCGGAGCGGAGGCACTCGCGCGCCCGTCTAATAAATAAGCCTCCGAACAGGACGACGGCGACGGCGGCGACGAGGCCGCCGCTGGCGAGGAGTTCCAGGTAGTCGTTGTGGGCCTGCTCCGGCAAGGCGATGCCGGAGGCGTCGTAGTAACGGTGGACGGCGAGCCAATAGCCGCCGAAGCCCGTGCCGACCAGCGGGTGCTCTTTGAACAACTGCCACGCCGCCTTCCACATCTCGCTCCGGCCCGGGAAGTCGCGGTTGCCTTCCCATTGCGCGCCGATTTCGCGCGGTAGTATCTCCAGCCGCCGCCTCAGTCTGTCGCCGCCGATCACGATTGCGGCGAGGCCGATAGCGACCAGCAGACACGCCGTCACCACGGAGCGCACGACGAAGGGATGGAGGTGCCATCGCCGCGTCACGGCAGCTTTCTCTTCGTCATGCCTTCGCCGCCGTGGGAACGCAATGCCCCACATGAGGCCGAAGAAAACGATCTGCCCTACCGAGGCGAAGATGCCGCCGCGCGAGGTCGAGAGTATCAACGCCGTCCAGAGCAGTAGGGCCGCCGGGAGGCAGAGGAAGAGTCGAATGCCGCGCCGCAGTGCGCCGCCGCCCACGGCCATGCCGAGCAGCAACCCGAGACACATCTCTATCAGGAGCGCGTAGTGGTTGACGTTGAACGGGCCGTAGGCGAGTTGCAGCCACAGGTAAGGAACGTCGAAGGGATTGGCCTCCGGGTGCTGCGCCTGCCACGCGAGGCGGAGCAGGGCGTTTGCGACGCCGGCGCAGGCTATGGCGCAGATGAGAGCGCCGAGCCGGCGGCGGCTCGACGTGTAGCGCAGCAGCATGGCCGCGACGAGTACATGCGCGAGGAGGCGGAAGGCGGCGAGCCGCGTCTCGTAAGCATCGGCGCTGAGCGTCCGCCAAACCTCGACGCCCGCCACCTCGTCCCGCCCTATGGGGGTGGCCTGCCAAAAGACGAAGACGAGCAGCGGTACGAGCGGCGCGAGCAGACGGTGTTCGCGCACGAGCCATCCCCCGCTGAGCAGCCCTTCGACCGCCCACAACGCCGCGAGCGCGAACACGACGCATTGGAACAGCGCCCCCCACCACTCCTCGACCAGCCCCTGCTTGGCGGGCGCCAACACGACCAGCGTTAGCAGCGCGTAGAAGATCGCGGCCGCGAGCATGCGGGACGCTCGCGGCCACGTCCCCGGCGTCGGGTCGTCCCCCGCGACGGCAGGGTGCTGTGCCTTAGAGTGAGGAGTCATTGAAGACTAAGCCTCTGTCAGTCGGAGCTTCGCCGCGCGGCCGCGCGTGTCGGGCATGTTTCAGACTCGCTCGGTTATAAGCGGCCCCTCACGTTCTTCCGGCAAGCCATCGCAGGTCTCTTCATGAACGGAACCGCCGGTATTGCCACGCCCTCTTTCACTCAGCTCTTGGGGATAAAGAATTCGGCGCGGCGGGAAGACAAGCTGTGTGGCACATAGAAAGAGTTCACCTTAACTTGGGTTTTGTTGGCGAGATACCACTGTCTGCTTTTTTCAAGGAACTCCGCGTTGTCAGGATGCGCCAGCCTTAGGGTGTTAAAGACGCTTCCGAGGACCTCTAGCAGCATTCTCTTCGTGTCGTCGGCGGTCGCCCGCTCGTAGCCGTCGAAGAATACCAGGATGGTATCGGGGTCTTTAATGCCGAGGGACAACTCGATGGGGAGCACTCCGACGGAGCGCGGGCACTTTCCGGACAGGAGGTAGACAAGTCGCTCCTTATCTCCCCGCCGCGCCGCCATGAAGACAAAAGCCTGAATCAGGGTCTTATCGTATTCAGGAAGACTTTCGTAAGAGGCTTCGAGCCCGCGCACCCTCTCAAACTCGGCACGCGACTGTTCTTCTGGGGCCTCGCGCAGCAAGCCCAGAAGAATGTCGACCTTCTCGCCGGGGGTATTCTTCGACGGCTGAAGGCCGCGGCACTTCTCTTCCCATTGTTCCTTAATTCGTACCGCGCCGATGCTCTCGGCCCTGTTTTGCGGTCGGCCCTGACCGTCTGCCTGCCGAGCCGGATGGGCGATGCCGCAGGCCAAGCTCGCGGCGTAGATTAAGGTTAAGAGCAGAGGGTGACGGGAATAGAACATATCTCACACTACCCTTCATGTTCGCTCTGTGCCGAACGGCGGACGCTACCTCGACGCGCCCCCTCGGGTAACGGCGCACGCGCCGTTACTTCTTATTCCGCTCCTCGAACATTTGCGTGGCGAGGGTGGCCGTGTCGAGGAAGCGAATTTCGAGGTTGTCCCAACCGGGAATGTTGTCCCTGCGCCTGACCCCGGAGACTCTGTAGTACGCGTTCCGCAATTCGTCCCTCCAACCGGCCGCCGTCAACACCTTATTGTACTGCTTCCCTCCCAGGAACCCCCAGAACTTACCGGCGCCGACTTTGATGACGTTCTCGGCCTGGAAAGCCTGATCCCGAGGGTTATCTTGCGCCTGTTCGAGGTAATCCCCATAGTTCGGGAACCAGGCCGTATCGCCCAGCAGCATGCTCGTGGAGGGGCCGAACCTCGGCACCAGCGGCAGGTTGCCGTCCGAGTATCCGAGTTTGTTGAACATGGCCGGGCCGACGACATCGAGCAGACCTTTCGCCAGCACGATCCTGGTGGCCGTATCACAGTCGGGCCGCCCGAAGGGGGTGGGGCTGAAATACTTCTCCACGGACGAGGCGGGATTATCGTCTTCGGTGACGGTCACAGTGGCCTCACCGAACCCTTCGGTGTTAATGAGTCCCGTGGCGCGCACGACGCTGTCCCTTAACTTCGTCTCAAGCCTTTTCAAGAGCGGCGCTACGTTGACCCTCTGTCCCGGCACGATGTTCGCGGAGATGCCCAGGAATTTAGAGTCGCCGCCGTCGCCGGTGATCAACTCGGCGAGGTGCGACAGGCTGTCACAAGCCTCGGCAATGGCGCTGCCCGAGTAATTGAATAATTTGCCCTTCCACGCTCCGTCGCGCTTCCACAAACCGAGAAAGTCTACGCTGTTGACCCCGTCGTTCTGGATGAAGCCGTAGAGGTTGAGCCCACCCATCTCGCCGCTCGGGTCTCGGCTGAGCCACCGTCCGGTCTGCGGGTTGTAATAACGGTAGCCGTAGTAGAGCAGACCCGTCTCCGCATCGAGATACTTGCCGCTGAAGCGCAGAGGGTTCTGGGCCGCGTAATCCCCGGTCGCCCGCAACGTCTGCCCGAACGGGTCGTAATCGTAAGAGGCGGACAGAGCGCCCGACCCCGCGTTCACGAGGGCCACGACATTCTGGTTGCCGTCGTAGCCCACCTGATAGACGTTGCCGCCCCCGTACGTCAGCAGCAACCCACCGGCGCCCCAAACGTGGCTTCTGATGAGGTTGTTGCTACCGTCCAGCTCGGCAATGAGATTCCACCCGTCGTAGATCATCTTCGCCGTCGATTGGAGTTGGTAGCTCGCCGTCGCGACGTTCCACGTGTAAACCTTCTTCTGCACCCTCCGCCCCATGCAGTCGTAAGTGAACTCCAGCCGTAGCTTCGCCTCGGTCGGCACCGCCGCCGTCGCCTGCATGCTCGCAAGCCGGTTCTCCCCGTCCCATGCGTATTGCCAACGCCCGTCCGACAGCAGATTCCCGTCGGCGTCGTACGCGTACGTCTCTACGGCTTTGGCTACGAACACGTGCCCGCCCGACTCCGTCAATACGTCCAGCCCGCCCGCGCCTGCGCCCGCTTTCACGCCCACCGCCTTCATCTGTGGATAGGCCGGCGCCGACGCGTTATCGACCGCGACCTCGGCCCGGAAGTAGTCCCCCCGGCGGTACGTGGGCAGGTCGTTAACCGTCACGACGGCGGTCGGGTCGGCCGTCCCGGTCACGTCAACGGCCCCCGGCACCGTCCGCTGCTGATACTGATTGAGGGAGTTGGGCGTATAAGTCGCCTGTCTCAGGTTGAGCCCCTGGGCGTCGCCTCCTGCCTTGGATGAGACGCGGTTGCCGCTGTTATCGAAGACGTGCTCGGCCTGTTGGCCGGCCACAGCCGTGTTGTCCGACCAGTACCTCTTGCCTGAAGTCAACTCCCCGCGGTCGTTGTAGGAATAAGACCAGTAAGAGTTGTCCTCGCGCGTGGCACGGGTGCGCTGGTCAAGGCTGTTGTAGGCGTAGGTGTAGCTCGCGACCGTGCCTGAGGCGGGCGTCGTCGTCGAGAGGGACTGGAGACGGCCGAGTGAGTCGTAAGTTCTTCCGAGTTGTGTGCCGCCGGTGAACGTGGTCGTGCTCAACAGGCCCGACGACGGGAAGTAGGCGTAGGTCGCCGTCTGTCCGCCGCTCGTCACCGTCTGAAGGCGCGAAGACGTGTCATACCCGTAGGTCTGGCCGGCCAGATTGGTCCCGCCGCGCGTGCCCTGTAGAGACTCGCGGCGCAGGAAACCGTCATACCCGATGGTGACCGCCACCCCGTCGAGCACTCCGCCCACCACCTGATCGGTTCGTAACTGTCCGGCGTCGGTGTAGGCCAACGTGTGAGAGCCGGAAGCATCGTTGACGCCGTCACGCCTCCCGCCGCGGTCGTACGTGTAAGTGACCGCGGGCGTGCCGTCCGAGTAGCTGACGCCGAGCATCTCGGCCGTCAAAGGGTCGTGTGAGTATGTCGTAACGATTGGCTGGCCGAGCCCGTCCAGTCGCGCCCAAGTGCGTGCCGCGACCCTCCCAAGGGGGTCGTAGCTGTACGCGACCTGTTTGCCCGACGCGTCGCGCTGCTGCGTCAGCAGTCCGGTCGCCTCCTGATACACCCAGCGGGTCACATCCGCCGTGCCGGTCGCGGCGGACGGCCAGCTGTTGCCCTGCCAGCCCGCGCCGTCGCGAAAACTGTGTAACTCCGTCTTCTGCCCGTAAGCGTCGTACACGTACTCGACGGGGTATGCAGTGTCGCCCCAGGTCCGCAACAGTTCGCCGCGACTGCTGTAACTGAAAAAAGCCTTCTTCCCCGCCGGGTCCGTCTTCACCTTCAGACGCCCGGCGGCTGCCCCGGTCGAGGGGTAATACTCGTAGCCGGTGGTCTGCGACCCGTGGCTCTCCGAAGTCACCCGTCCCGTGGTCGGGTCGTAGGCTCTGGTGCTGCTCCCCGCGGCCAAATCGTTGGAACCGGTCTGGCGGCCCAAAGCGTCGTAGGTGTAGGCGGTCGCCGCGACGGGAGTGGACGGTGATGACGCCTGCAACAGGCCGTTGTAGCTTACGCTCACCGCCGGGGTCGCTGACTCGGGCCGCACCGTTCTGACGGTTACTTTCTTCGCCGCGCGGTCTACGCCCTTGGTGGTGCTCGTCTGTCGCCCGGCCACGTCGGTCGTCGCCACGTCCGCGATGGTCGTTTCGGCCCCGTTGACGGCAAAGTTGGTCAGCCGCCAGCTCTGGATCGAGGTCGTCGTCGCGGTCGCATCGCCCGCACGCAGATAGACCTTACTGGTGCTCACCTTGAACCAGTTGGTACCGGTCTGTTGATAGACCTGCTCCATCTCGCTGATGCGGTCGGCGGAGGCGGGCGACAACACGCCATCGCCGTTGAGGTCTAAACCGGCGCGGGTGCGGTTGCCGAGCGCGTCATACTCGTAGAGCGTATCGGCCCGAAGTTTGAGGGCGCCGACCTTCGCCGACTCCGACCGAAGTTGACCCAGCGGGTTGTAGCTCAGACTCCGTTCCAGGAGAGAGCCGGCGGCAAAGGCCGGGCTCTCGATCTTGACCTGCCTCCCGAGCATGTCACTGGTCGTCTTCGTCCAACGCGGCGAGGCCGAGCCCCCGCTCCCCGTAAACTCCTGCGTGAAGGATGTTCCGTCGGCGTTCGCGCCGTAGTCGAAGAACCTGCCGACGACCGCCGTGCCGAGGATGCTCTTCGTGTGGCCGTCGAGGTATTTGTCGATGACTTGCGTCGCACCACCAGGCAACGTGGTGGTCTCCGTCCGTCCGCCGTTGGTGTAACTGCGGGTTGTCGAAAGGCCGGCCTGATCCGTCTCGACTTTGGTGCGGCCCGCCCCGTCGTAGGAGGTCGCGGAAGAGAGAGTGAGACCGCTCGCGGACGTGACCCTGCCCGTCACACGCCCTTCCGCATCATAGTTGATGAGGGTGACAACGTCGGGCTGGGCGGGGAAGCCCCCGGAGGAGGCGACGCCCTTCCTTGTCATGGTCTTCACCCGATTGAGCGAGTCGTATGTGTAAACGGTCTCGACGCCCGTCTCATCGCTGTCGGCCGTCTTGCGGTCGCCCGCCCAGGTGGAACTGACGACCGACCCGTTGCTGTGGCGCGTCTGCGTCAGGTGACCGCGGTCGTCGTAGGTCATGACCGACCAGCCGACGCGCGCGGAGCCGCCGCCCGTATAGACGTAAGTCTCCGAGAGAACGGCGTGGCCGAATTGGTCGAGGACGGTCGTCTGCTTCGTGGACTTGAACACGACGCCGTCGGGCGAATCGTTCGTGCCGTGAACGACCGTCAGGCGCTGAGCCGGGCCGTTCTGGCTCGGCGTGAATTGGGAGAGCGCGGGGTCGGCATTCGGCACGTAGTCCCCTCTTTCGTACGT
The DNA here is from genome assembly GCA_040510435.1 of Pyrinomonadaceae bacterium. Lineage (GTDB taxonomy): Bacteria > Acidobacteriota > Blastocatellia > Pyrinomonadales > Pyrinomonadaceae > QHXN01. The sequence continues at coordinate 16,509 of JBEVJD010000561.1, forward strand.
GTAGGTGTCCTTCCTCCCGTCGGGGTACTGCACGGATGACGGGCGGTTCGCGTAGAAGTCGGAGGCCGTCGAGTGGTAAGTGGTCCTAATCGTGACCTCTCCCGCGCTGGCGGACGAGTAGTTCGTCTCGGTCTCGACGACTGCGGGCTCGCCGTTGATGGTCGTCCCTGCGCGCGTGTAGGTCGTCTTTCTCACCGTCACGCCCGCGACCTTCTCCTCCACGGCGGACACTAATTTGGCGTGGAGCGAAAGCTCGATCCCGTCGTAATTCGAGTAGGTGGTTCGGACGGCGTAGCTGTTCGCCTCGGTGGCTCCGACCTGCGCCTGGTCCTTCCAGGGACGCAGCACGAGGATCCTGTTCCCCGTGGCGTCGTAATCGTACTGCTCCCAAGAGCCGTCTGGGCGGACGACGGATTTCAGCCGCCGGAACCGGCCCGCCTCGCCGGAGTTCTGGTAAAACTCGTAGGAGGTGGTCAGTGCCGCCCCATCCGGGTCGGTCACCTCTTTGATGAGTTCCTCTTTCCAGGGAAAACGGTGATAGGTGCGCGCTACCTTGGAGACGACGATTCCCGCGGAATCGGTCACGGTAAAAGTCTCCGTCCAGTCGCTCGTAATCGGGTCAGTTACCGTCGTCTTGGTCTCGTTGCGGGCGCCGCCGCCGGTGCTCAACGTCCAGACGTTGGCGACTGAGTCCCACGTGTACAGGCTCGCGTCGGTGACTCCGTTCTGGATTTTGGCGATCCGTAGTTGGTCGGTGAAGCCCACGTGCGGGTTGCTGATCTGCCAGGTTACGAACGGGAGGTTGGAGACGGCGTAAACTCCGTTGACATCCTTGGCCCCCACGTCGGCCTGTCGGTAGTAGCGGACTTCGTACTGGGTGGCGCTGAGCGTCACCACGTCGGCGAGCGCTTCCGGGGTCTTGATCTGCCGCAGGCTCCCGCCGGCATCCCTCACCACGTCCACCTCGTCGGTGTCGCCGGGTGGTGAATAGATGAGACCGACGGGGGTGTAGAGATAGGAGGCGAGGTTTTCGGCGTGCAGGCTCAGGCTGCCGGCCGACCGGCCGTCGGAGAGGCTGCCGAGCCCCACGTTCCACATCACGCTCCCTTGCTTCGGCCCCGCCGACTCTCCGGCGTTCCCGTTGTCGCAGTTGCACCTCCTCCTGACGACAATCTCCCAAACCCCGTCGCCCTCGCCGTAGCTGCTCCCCGCCTTGTCAATCGTCGTGACCTCTCTGCCGTTGATCTCCAGCTTATAGTCCTCAGGGATGTCATAAAAGTTGATGTGAGTCGCGCAGGCCCCGACGACCTCCAGATGGTACGTGTAATCCACGACCAGGCCGACGAGGACATCGCCCGTCCTCTCGTAGGCCCCCGTCGTGCAATCCCCGCTACCCGACAGCACCTGGATGCCCTCGACGTACATCCGGTAGCGACCGCTGGAGCAGAGCCCTCCGTTGAAGCCGACCCATACTCTCGGCTTGCAGTAGAGGCAGGAGTCGGCCTGCGACTGCGCCGGGGCGGCGAAACACCACAGCATGAGGATGAGCGTGAAGGAGCGCACCACCGCCGGGGTGAGTGACCTCTTCGCGCCTGCCCGGGTCGCGTCCGTCCGGGTCGCCGTGCTCGTCTGGGGGACCATGTCTCTCGTCCTTCCGTCAGGTCAATACTTCACAAAGGAGGTCGCGTCGTTCCGTGCGCCTGAGCCGGTCTAGGGCTCCCGCGGTGTGTGAACCTTCAGGTTCACGGTGCTGTTGGTGTCCGCGACCGCCCCCTTGGTGGGGTTGCTCCCGCGACGGTACTCCTGAAGGTTCGTCACCCCGTCGCTGTCGGGGTCGCCCGCCGCCCCCTGTCCCAGGTTCCCGAAGTGCTGTATCTCCCACACGTCCGGCAGTCCGTCGCCGTCGGAATCGGAGGGGCCGACCGTGAACGTCACGCCGTTGCTGGCCACGCCGTTCACCGTGACCACGAGCGGCCCGGTGGCGGCGTTGGCGGGGACGTTGGCGACGACGCTGTTCCTGCTCCAACTCGTCACGGCGGCGGCCAGTCCGTTGAAGGCGACCGTGCTCGCGCCCTGCATCGCGCCGAAGTTGCTCCCTGTGATCGTGACGCTCGTGCCGGCGGGGCCGAGCGTGGGCGAGAGGGCGTAGATGGTCGGCGCGAGCGGCGAAGGAGCCGCGACCTGCGAGTCGTAGTTGCCGTTCAGAGTTCCCTCGACATCCAGCTCGGCGGCGAACGTCTTGTTGCTCGAACCGGCGGTGAGGTTGACGCCGACCCAGAGGTAGTAGCGGTCGGTCGCCGCGGTCATAATGTTGGAGGCGACGGAGCACGTCAGCACGTACTTCGTCAGCGTCGTGGTGAGTGCCGCCGCGCCCGTCGCCGTGCAGACGCTCGTGCCCGTCGGCCCGTTGAGGTTGAGCTTGACGCGGGGGAACATCGTGCCCGCCGTCCCCGTGTTCTTCATCCAGAGGGTGAAGGTCGCAGTCGCCCCGGCGGGGACGTACCCCGCCCGGCCGAGGACGGGGCTCTGCGTGTCGAAAGCGTTAATCAGCTTCTCGCCCGTGGCCTGCCCTTGCAGGTTGGCGGTCTGCATTGCCTGACTGGTCGCGTCCGGCCCGGCCGTTGTCAACTGGAAGAGACCGCCCGTGACGGAAGCCTCCTTGTGCAGGTGATAGACGGCCGTCTGCGCCGGCGTGCCGGCCGTGTACTTGAAATCGACGGGGACGTGAGAGTTGTTCGCGCCGCCGACGGCCACCCAGGAACTGCTCGGCCTCTGGACGGCGTTGTTGACCGCGGCGACGGAGGTCGTGGTCAGCACGGTGTTGGAGTCGTACCACTGGTCGCCGCCGCTGGTCTCCTGGCTCACGAGGTAGTAGGCGGTGTTAGCCGCGAGGGTGACGGGCGCGGCCAGCGCAACGTACTTGAAGCCGTTCGAGGCGGTGCCGGCGGCCGTGTTGACGGAGACGGACGCGCCCGCCACGTCGGCGCTCGTGCCGGCGTTGACGACCTTGACCGTGTGTGTCCCGGTGTTGCCGCTGACGAAGATTCTTCCCAGCGAGGTCAAGGTGACGGGCGCGGCCCCGGTGGTGAACTTCATGCCGACGAAGCCCGTCAGGTTATTTCTGAGCGTGCCCAGAGTCTTGCCCGTCACGAAGGCCCTCTCGGGCGTGACGACGGAAAGCTCTGGCTTGTTGGTGGCCGCCTCCTTTGAGTTGATCTTGATGAAGACGGCGGAGGTCGCCGCGTTGTGCAGGGCCAGCGTGACCACGCTGCGTCCCGCGCTCTTCTCGGCGACGAGGTAGTTCGTCACGTCCAGTTCGTACCAGGCGAAGGCGGTGCCGCTGACGTTGACGCTCGCGAGGGCGGGGCTGCCGAGCGCCGGCCGGTTGTTCCAGTTGACGGCCGCCTCTGTCCAGGAGGTGTTGGAGACCGGGTAGACGGAAGCCGTGACCGAGCCCGCCGCCGAGAGCGCCGCGTTGACGCGTAGCTTAGCGTTGGAGATGTCGCCGACGTTCGTGAGGTCGAACTTGAAGTAGGCGTCGCGGTTCTCGCCGGTCGTGCCGCTGGTCAGGACTTCGATAGTCGCCGCCGTGCCGAAGTTCGTCGCGGCGCTGGCGCCGTCGCGCACGTGCGCGTCGGCCGTCGGGGTCAGCTTCACGGTGGCGACGGTGCGCGCTTCGACGGTCACTTCGCTGAAGGCCGTCCGCGCGCCATCGTTGGCCGTGAGCCGGAGGACGTAAGTTCCTTCCGAGGAGAAGCTCGCGGTCGTGACGGCCGCGCCGGCGTTGCCGAAGGAGACCGTCCCGGGGCCGCTCGTCCTGCTCCACGTGAGCGTGACCGCGCCGGGCGTGGTCGGCAGGCCGTCGTCTGTGGCCGACCCGAACAGGGCGGCCGAGGCGGGCAGTACGAGCGACTGGTTATCGCCTGCGCTGACGAACGGCGCGACGTTGAGCTGAACGCCGATGGGCGATGAAGTGGCGGTGCGTCCCTTGTCGTCGGTCGCGACGGCTGTGAGTGTGTAGATGCCGCCGGGTGCGTTCGTCCAGGTGGTCGTGTAGGGAGCGGCCGTGCTTTCACCCAACTTAGTGCCGCCCCGGAAGAACTCGACCTTCTTGACCGTGCCGTCGCTGTCGGAGGCGCTGGCGTTGAGGACGACGTTGCTCCCGGCGTTGATGACGGCGCCGTTGGCAGGGCTGGTGAGGCTTACCGTGGGCGGCGCGTTCGGGTCGCCCCCGGCGACGAGCGTCGCGGCTTCGAGCGTCACGTTGCCGAAGGGCGCCGCGAAGTCTGTGAGGACGGTGTACCGGATGCGTAGCGTCTGGCCGGCCGACGCGGCACGGTAGCTGATCGTGTAGACGCCGTTGCTCGACGCCGAACTGTTCGTCAGCGAGGTGTCAACGAAAGTCGGGGCGCTGCCGTCGCTCAGCGTCGCCTCCAAACGGCCCTGCGCCGACCAGAGCCCCGTGTAGACCCGCAGCGTCCTCGTGCTCGTGTCGGCCGGCACGCTGAACTCGAAGCCGTTGCCGACGGCGGAGGCGAACACGCCGTACTGTAGGTTGGTGCCTGTGGCGGTGGGCGTGCCGTCCGTCCAACTGAAGGACGTGAGGTTGTCGGCCAGCCAACTGGTCGTGCTCGTGCCGATGCGCGTGAAGTTGCTGATCTGCTGCGTGACGCCGGCCTTGTGGTTGAAGACCTGCGGGCCGCCGTTGCCCCAGTGTGCCCAGTCCAGCGTGCCCTGATTCGTGAGGTTGACCTGGCTCGGAGGTGAAGGAGCCAACGCCGTCCCGGTCAGCGACCCGCCGGTCACGGCGAGCGCCGTCACGTCTACGGGTTCGGAAACACTCTTCGCGCCGAGGTCGTCCGTCGCCACGGCCGTCAGGCTGTAGCTGCCCGCGAAGATGTTACCCCAGTTGAAGCTGTAGCGGTTGGTGCCCGTGGGCGTGCCCGTGCCGAGGTAGACTCCGTCGAGATAGAACTCGACGGAGGTGATGCTCCCGTCGGGGTCAAAGGCGTTCGCGTCGAGCGTGACGACCTCGCCCGCGTTGAAGGTCGCGCCGTCGCTCGGGCTCGCGACGGCGACCACGGGGAAGATGTCCGGGTCGCTGCCGGTGACGAGCGTCGCGGCTTCGAGCGTCACATTGCCAGAGGGCTGGGCGTCTCCCGTGTACCGGATGTGCAGCGTCTGCCCGGCCGAGGCGGCGCTGTAACTGATCGTGTAGACCCCGTTGGTCGTGCCGGTGGCGTTGATGAGTGAATCGTCAACGTAGTCGGGCGCGCTCTCGTCGCTGAGCGAAGCCTCCAGCCTGCTGTGCGCGGCCCAGAGGCCGACGTATACCCTCAGCGTGCGGAGGCTCGTGTCCGCAGGCACGGTGAACTCGAAGCCGTTGCCGCTTGAGACCCACACGCCGGTCTGCGTGTCGGAGACCGAGGCGGTGGGCGTGCCGTCGCTCCAAACGAAGTGCGTCGGGTTGTCGGCTAGCCAGTTGACGGTGGCGCTGCCGATCACGGAGTAGTTGCTGATCTGCTGTGTGACGCCGGCCTTGTGGTTGAAGACCTGCGGGCCGCCGTTACCCCAGTGTGCCCAGTCCAGCGTGCCTTCCGGCGTCAGGTTCACGGAGCGCGGCGGCGGCGGCGTAGACACCCGCCCCGTCAGAGTGCCGGCCGAGGCGAGGAGCGTCTGTGCCGACCTTGCCTCGTAGACCCGCACACGCTTGCCGGGTCGCTTCGAGCCGCTCGGGGCAGGGGTGGGTGTGGGCAGCGGCCTCTTATCCGTGAGCGGCGTGGGCGTCGGGAGGGGCGACGCTTCTTGTCGCGGGCCTGCCTCTTTCCTCGGGACGGGAGCGGTTCCCTTGCGTGCGTGACGGGCGGCCATCCCTGCGGAGGCGGCGAACAAACTTGCGAGGGCGGCGGCCGCCAGGAAGGCTAGCAGGAGGGGCCTGCGCTTGCGGGGGAATCTCATGGAAGCTCCTTGAGCTGTGTTCGCACACATGAAGGCGGTCGGGGACTTCCCTTAAGGCACGGTGGGAATCTCCGGGCAGGCGCACGGCTCGACTCGAAAAGGGACGGAAGTTTGGCTCCAGAAATTCTGCGCGTGAACGGTTGATGCGCCAGCGGATACCCCTTTGAGGTAGAAGGTCTCGCTCGTACCGTTTCCCGCGAAATTAATGTCAGTGAAGATGGTGAGCGTTTCAGTCCATGGGCCGGTCGGATTTTTGGAGAAGCCGAGGACGCCCGCATCGGACTGGCTGAGGTCGCTGCTAATTCTGCACCCCAGGCACGGGATGCCGCTGCTGAAGAGGTGAAAAGCCCCGACCTCGTTCAGAACTAACAGAGTCCAGTCACAGTTGGCTGCCGCGGCCGGGGGCTGTTCCTTCGCGGCGCCCGCCTGAGTCTTGCCGTCCCGGGCGACGCCGGGGCTCGATGCGGCGAGCGTCTCCGACCCGGGCTGCGGCAGAATGACGGGGCCGTGCAGGGCCTTCTGGGCGGGCGACTCCCGCTCGCCTTTCTTCCTGGCGTCGGCCGCCTTCGCGGACGAAGTCTCTTCCGGCTTGACCGTGCCCGTCTGGCGCAGAATTGTCTTCTGGCCGTTGACGGGATAACTGAGTAAGAGCGCGAACGCGACGTTGGCGAACGCGAGCCTCCTAAAAGTTACACACTTCTTCATGTTGTCCTCGGCGTGGCAGGTGTAGCAACAGATGCCGTGAACTTAAAGGCGTCAATCAATTCGTCGGGAGTGTAGGAAATCTACCGTGGGTTTGAATGCGCAGGAGTGGGGAGACCCTGCCAGTCGTTGTAAGCCGTGCGTTCTGACGGTTACGTTGAAGTGCCGTTTGAAATCAGAGATCGTGAGATTTAGTCGCGCCTTCCGTTTGGAGCAGCGGGAGATTAAGGTACCTATTCGGGTTTGTCAACAAAAAAGCTCCCTTAGAGTGAGAGACGGTTCGAGGCCATCCAGCGGCGTCCGCTCAGCGGCGGGAAGGAGCGCTGAGCGGACACTGCAACCGACCTATCTCTCAACGTAATTCCACCGCCACCAGCGAGGTCACCAGGCGGCGCTGGTGTTATGGCTCAAGGAACCGGCAGAGCCGTCAGAGTCCACAAGTGTAGATTCCCAAGAAGTGATGGCTGAATTGAAGGGTATAAGCTCACCGGCATTTATGCACAGGGATTTATTGCTAAGTACTCGGACGGAAATAGATTAAACTATGCACCGACATGGGCAAAATCAAAACAGTCGAACTAACCAAGGCCCAGCGCACCGCGCTCGAAAAAGGCTATCGCACAGGTTCAAGCCATGCCTTTCGCCTGCGCTGCCAGATCATCCTGCTCAAAAGTGAGCGGCGAACAGCCGCCGAGCTAGCCCGACTCCTCGGCTGTTGTGAGGTGGTCGTCAACAACTGGCTCAAGCGCTACGAGGCCGAAGGCATCGGCGGGCTGAGAACCAGGCCCGGCAGAGGGCGCAAGCCCGTACTCGACGCCGAGAAAGACTTGCCGAGCGTGAAGGCGGCGGTCGCCGCCAACCGCCAGCGGATCAGCGTGGCAAGGGTCGCGCTAGAGGCCGAGTTGGGCAAAAGCTTCAGCACCAAGACGCTTCAGCGGTATCTAAAAAACATGGTGCTCGCTATAAACGAATCCGAAAGCGTCCCGCCAAGGAGCCGTGCCCGGAAGTCTACGAGCTAAAGGTGGAATGCCTGGGGAAGTTGGAACAACTCTCGAAGTCGGGGCTCATTGACTTGTATGACGGCGACGAGAGCCACGTCTCGGTTGACCCATGCGTGCCTTACGGCTGGCAGTTCGCAGGCGAGGAGGTGTGCATGCCGGCGGCGAAGGGCACAGGCTTGAACTGCTTCGCCCTGTTGACGAGAGCCAACGACTTGCTGTTCGCGACGACGCGCCAGCGGATCACGAGTCAGTTCGTCGTCGAGCAGTGCGAGCGTCTGTCGTTTGCCATCAAGCGGATGACCGTCGTGGTGTTGGACAACGCGCGAGTT
>JBEVJD010000562.1:0-3169 GCA_040510435.1 Pyrinomonadaceae bacterium
AGCAGTTGAGCCGACTGCCCATGAGCTTTGAAGCCAACCGGGGACAGACCGACCGCCGCGTGAAGTTCATTTCTCGCGGCAGCGGCTACACGCTCTTTCTGACGCCGACCGAGGCGGTCTTGAGCCTCCGGCGCGGACAGGCTCAGAGCCCGTCCGTCCTCCGCATGCGGCTCGTCGGGGCCGACCCGCGGTCTCGCGTCGAAGGCCGTGACGAGTTGACCGGCAAGGTCAACTACTTCAAAGGCCCCGGTCGGGGCGGTAACGTCGAGAGCTACTCGAAGGTGCACTACGGCGGAGTCTACCCGGGCGTGGACATGGTCTACTACGGCAGGCAGCGTGAGCTTGAGTACGACTTCATCGTCGCGCCCGGCGGCGACCCCGGCCGCATTCGACTCGCCTTCGAGGGCGCGCGCCGTCTGTCCCTCGACCCGGACGGAGACCTCGTGCTTGAGACCGCCGCGGGACAGGTGCGGCAGCGGCGGCCGGTCGCCTACCAGGAGATCGACGGCGGGCGGCGGGAGGTCGCGGCCGACTACGTCCTGCAAGGCCGGCGGCGGGTCGGCTTCCGCGTGGGCGACTACGACCCGACGAGGCCGCTCGTGATCGACCCCGTGATCGACTACTCGACCTACCTCGGCGGCGGCCAGGTCGATGAAGGCAGCGACATCGTCGTCGATGCGGACGGCAAGATATACGTCACGGGCTTCACCATGTCCGTCAACTTCCCCGTCAGCGCGGGCGCTTACGACACGACGTGCCTGCGGTGCGCGAACTGGGGCGTGGACGCCTACGTCACGAAGATCGACCCGGCGCAGACGGGGGCCGCGTCGCTCGTCTTCTCCTCCTTCCTCGGCAGCGCCACGACGGGCAACACCGAGGGGCGCGCGGTCGCCGTCGATGCCTCGAACAACGTCTACGTGGTGGGGACGACCACGGCGAGAGACTTCCCGACGACGGCGAACGCCCTGCAACCGACCTACCAGTTCATGAGCGCCAACAACTCCTTCCTGACGAAGTTCGACGCGACGGGCGGCTCCGTCCTCTACTCCACCTACCTGGAGGGCAACAACGTCGATGAGGCCGCGGACGTGACCGTGGACGCGGACGACAACGTCTACGTTGCGGGGAGAACCGCCTCCACCAATTTCCCCGTCGTGAACGCATCCCAGCCCAACAACGCCGGCATGTTCGACGCCTTCGTGATGAAGCTCGACCACCAGGGCTTCAACAGTTATGCGCTGCTGTACTCGACTTATCTCGGCGGCATCAACAACGACGGCGCCAGCAGCCTCGCGCTCGACGGCTCCGGCAACGTCTACCTGACGGGAACGACGCAGTCGGCCGACCTCGCGGGGACGACGCAGAACGAAGGCTTCCCCGTGCTCAACGGTTTCCAGCCGGCGCTCAGCGCGGGCGGCGACGCCTTCATGACGAAGCTCGGCCCGGGGCCGGCCGGCGGGGCGTCTCTTCTTTATTCGACCTACATCGGCGGCAGCAATCATGAGAACAGCGTGGTGCAATCGGGCGGCATCGCCGTCGATGCGAACAACATGGCCTACGTGACGGGGACGACCAACTCTGCCAACTTCCCTCTGAAAACTCCTTGGGACTCGACGCTCGGCTACTACGACGCCTTCGTGACGAAGATCGACGCTTCGCTCGCCGGCAACGCGTCGCTCGTCTACTCGACCTATCTCGGCGGTTCGGCGCTCGAACTCGGGAACGACATCGCCGTCGACTCTCAAGGGCGCGCATACGTGACGGGGACGACTCAGGCGACCGACTTCCCTGTCACGACCTGCGGCTCCCCGGACGGCCCCCTGTCGGACGGCTTTATCGCGGTGCTGGATTCGGCGGGCTCCGGCCTCGCCTTCTCCACCCACCTCGGCGGCGGCGGCTATGAAACCGTCAACGCCATCGCCGTCGATGCCCTCGGCACGGCCTACGTGACGGGCAACACCGACTCGGCCAACTTCCCGCATCCGGGTGCTTACCAGCCCACCCTCGGCGGCCTGAGTCCGGGCAGTTACTTCATGGACGCGTTCGTGACCAAGCTCGCGCCGACGTGCCCGTAGACGTATGTCGGGAGGCGGTGCGGGCTATTGTGATAGAGACAACGAGCCACACATCCGGGGCCGCCTGCAAGTGAGCAGGCGGCCCCGGATGTGTGTCGCCGGAAATATTTTTAAGACAGGCGAGAGCATCGAACCGGCCTTCGTCGATCAGGGCTACACGGGCGCGGCGGAGTCGGCCGCAGCACATGGCATGCGCCTCACAGTCGTGAAGTTGCCGGAGGCCCTGAGACGAAGGGATTGAAGCGATGCACGTAATGAGGAAAGGGCAGGTAAAAGATTAGACGGCCGAGACGCAAGCGGGCAGGCAAAGTTCGTCGCAGATCTCTTCGGTGTGGCTGCGTAATCGAAAGCCGGGGTGAGCCCTTCATGCCTTAAAGCTATTCCCGCAACACAACCCCGCCATGAGCGCCAGCGCCGTTCCGGCACGCGGCTTCAGAACGCGTAGGAGCGCCGCACGAGCGTCGTGCCCGCGACCCACGAGCGTGCGTACATCGCGTCCGGCCCGAGCCGCGCCGCGGCCGGGTTCTCAATCCCGGAAGATTGGTCAACGACCGTGATGCGTACCGGGCCGCCCGCCGGGTCGACGACGAGCTTCAACTCGAAGCCCTCGTCGCCCGCGCCGATGTGTCGGAACCCCCAGACGGCGCCCGCGCCACCGCCGGCCCTTTCATCGAACGCGCTGCCGTCCACCGCCGCGCCGATGACTTTGCCCGTCTCGACGAACACATGAACCCACGGCGCCCCCCTGCGCGACCTCACACGGACGGTCAGCTCGCGACGCCCGTCCCCGGCCGCGTCGCCGACGAGTGCCGCCTCCGGCCCGGGGACGACGAGCGTAGACGCCGCCGCGGCACGCGCGAGCGCGCCCTCCTCGCCGAGGACCCGCGGGAGTGCTTCGAGCGGCAGCGCGTCCGCGAAAATCGTCTCCTCCGGTCCGCCCGCGCTCTTGCGGTCGGAGACCCAGAAGGCGCGACCGGCGTCCGCGTCGAGCGCATAGGCGACCGAGACGGGGCGCGGCCTCTCGGGCGAGGCACCGGCACGCGAGACTCCGACACCCGCCGCGACAACCGCCAACGCGACCAGCGCCGCCGCCA